>RPQJ01000024.1 GCA_003819815.1 Lysobacterales bacterium | reverse complement strand
GTTGATGGTGATCAGGTTCTGCTCGCCGCCGTACAGCGCCTCGGCCAGCGCGAGCGCCGTTTCGGTCTTGCCGACGCCGGAGGTGCCCGCCAGCATGAAGACGCCGATCGGCTTGCTCGGATTGTCCAGACCCGCGCGCGAGGTCTGGATGCGCTTGGCGATCATGTGCATCGCGTGGTCCTGCCCGATCACGCGCTGCGCCAGGCTGTCGGCCACCTTCAGGATCGTCTCGATCTCGTTGCGCGCCATGCGGCCGACCGGGATCCCGGTCCAGTCACCCACCACGGCCGCCACGGCCTGGTAGTCGACGGTCGGCAGGATCAGCGGATTCTCGCCCTGCAGTTCGGCGAGCTGCTTCTGTACTTCCTGCAACCGGGCCATCTGCGCCTCGCGCTCGGCACCGTCGATCGGCGCCGCGGCCCCGCCCGACTCGGCCGTGGCCTCGGCCTCGAGCTTGCTGCCCGTGCCCTCGACGGGCTTGATTCCCGCACGCAGCTTTGCTCGCAGCGCGAGCAGCTCGTCGACCAGCGTACGCTCCTCGGCCCACCGGGCCTCGAGCTCCGCCAGCCGCTTGCGTTCGGCCGCAAGCTGCTCGTCGGCCTCGGCCTCGCGGCTGCCGATGTCGACGCCGATGGCCTTCTCGCGACCGATGATGGCAAGTTCCGTCTCGAACGCCTCGATGCGCTTGCGGCTGTCGTCCACCTCCGCCGGCGTCGCATGCAGGCTCACCGCCACGCGCGCGCAGGCGGTATCGAGCAGGCTCACGCTCTTGTCCGGCAGCTGGCGCGCCGGGATGTAGCGGTGGCTCAATTTCACGGCCGCCTCGAGCGCCTCGTCGAGGATCTGCACCTGGTGGTGCTTCTCCATCGTGCTCGCCACGCCGCGCATCATCAGGATGGCCTTGGGCTCGTCGGGCTCGTCGACCTGAACGGTCTGGAAGCGCCGGGTGAGCGCGGGATCCTTCTCGATGTGCTTCTTGTATTCGGCGAACGTGGTCGCACCGACCGTGCGCAGCGTGCCGCGCGCGAGCGCGGGCTTGAGGAGATTGGCCGCGTCGCCGGTGCCGGCGGCGCCGCCCGCGCCCACGAGCGTGTGCGTCTCGTCGATGAAGAGGATGACCGGCTTCGGGCTCGACTGCACCTCGTCGATGACCGAGCGCAGGCGCTGCTCGAATTCGCCCTTCATGCTGGCGCCGGCCTGCAGCAGGCCCACGTCGAGCGCGCGCAGTTCGACCTCTTTGAGGCTCGGCGGCACGTCGCCGCGCGCGATGCGCTGCGCGAAGCCCTCCACGACCGCCGTCTTGCCGACGCCGGCCTCGCCGACGAGGATCGGGTTGTTCTGCCGGCGGCGCATCAGGATGTCGATCACCTGCCGGATCTCGTCGTCGCGACCGACGATCGGGTCCATCTTGCCGCCGCGGGCCTGCTCGGTGAGGTCGACGGTGAATTTCTTCAGCGCCTCCTGCTTGCCCATCTGCGCGGGCGCCATGGCGCCGCTCGCCTCGCCCGGGGCGGCCTGACCGCTCAGCTGGCTGCCGTCGCTCGCCGCAAGCGTCTTCTCGGGCGAACTCGCGCAGATCTGCTCGAAGTCCTCGACCAGCTGGTCGACCTTGACCTTGTCGAATTCGCGCGAGATGCCGCTCAGCAGGTTCCTGAGCGTCGGCGTCTTGAGCATCGCGACCACGAGATAGCCGGTGCGCACCTGCGTGTCGCCGTACTTGAGCGTGGCCCACACCCACGCGCGCTCCACCGAATCCTCGATGTGCGGCGAGAGGTCGGAGATCGACGTGGCCCCGCGCGGCAGGCGGTCGAGCGTCTCGGTGACGTCGCGCGCGAATTTCGCCGGGTCGAGCGAGAACGCGCGGACGATGCAGTGGATGTCCGAGTTCTGCAGCTGCAGGATCTGGTGCAGCCAGTGCACCACCTCGACGTACGGGTTGCCCCGCAACTTGCAGAAGACCGTCGCGCCCTCGATCGCCTTGTACCCGACGCTGTTCAGCTTGCCGAACAATGCGACCCGGCTGATGTCACTCATGCTGCCTCTCCACCTTTAGCCTTTGGCTTGCGAATCCATGGGTTCCGAACCGCCGTTTCAGGCGGCCGCCGCGTGTCCTTCCTGCAGCACCACGTCGGACGCGATGCCGCGCTTGCCGCCGAGCCAGCTCGTCCAGCCGAGGCGCCCGACCTTGCCGAGCGAGACGCCCGGCGCGTCGCCGTCGTCGACCAGCAGGCGCACCTGCCACGACCACTCTCCGGACGTGTACAACCGGACCAGGTCCCCGAGCGCGCGCAGCGCGCGGGACCCGGGCAGGAACTGCAGGAACTCCTCGAACCGCAGCGGCCCGATCGCGAGCTCGAAGCGGCTCTGCCGCTGCCACGAGGACGTGCCGAGCGTCGCGTCCCGGCCGAGCGTCGCGTACCCGTCCGTCTCGCCGAGGCGTGTGCGCAGGCCGTCCGGCACTCGAAGCCAGCCGCCGACGAACTCGCGGACCGCGACGCGCTGGCCGAAGTAGTCGGAGAGCAGGGTCTCGAGGCCGTCGGCGGGGCGCGAGGCCGAGGCCAGCAGGCCGGCTCGAAAGAGCTTTGCGTAGTCGCTCACCGAGTCGCGACCGAGCGCGGGCGCGCCCGCGAGCCCCGCGAGCGCTCCGAGATACGTGGCGAAATCGTCGTCGTCGGGCCGGGAGTGGCTCGCGACCGGGTCGGCTTCGGCCCATGCGCGATAGAACAGCGCCGTCATGCGATGCTGGAAGAGGTTGACGAAATCGCTGACGGCGCCGTCGTCGTGGTGCCGCCGGCGCTCGAACGCGTACTCCGAAAGGTGCGACGGCAGCGCGCCGTTCGGACCGAAGACGCCGAAGCCGAACTGGGCGATCCGGAGCTTTCCGCCGCTGGTCGCCTGAAACGTCGCGACGTCGCTCGGCGCGAACGTGAGGTGAGGCAGCTGCTCGATGCGCACCCGGTCGTCGGCCGCCCGGCGCGCCTCGCCGAGTCGCGGTCGCGCAGGATCGGCGCGCTCGAGCACGCGCAGGGCGGCGAACAGGCTGAAGCGGTACGGTTCCCGCCCGAGCTGCTCGACCGCCGCTAGAGGCTGTGCCGAGTGCCTGTCCGGGCCGGCCATTGCTTGATCTCACCGCGCGCTGCGGAGTGGAGTCTTGCTTCGACGAACGAGTTGATCGAGACGTGCCGGGACAGGAAGCGCTGCAGTACGGTGCCGAGTCGCAGCGCGCCGGCGCCTTCGAACGCCGAGTCGTCGACCGTGATCGTCACCTGCAGGCCGCGGCCGTAGGTGATCGGGCCACCGCCCGGGACGCGGCGCACGACGGGTTGGTGCGCGACGCGGCGCACGCCGTCGACCTGGCGGTGGGCGACGGGGTCGTTCGGGTCGGCGTGGAGCCCGAGAAGGTGCCGAAGCATTTCGGCGCCCTTGTCCGGGTCGGTATCGCAAAGCGAGAGGTAATTGAGGGTCAGGTGCCCGATGAGGTGCCAGGCCGTGTCGCCGAATGCCGACGACGGGCGCGGCTGCGTCGGGCCGGCGAGGCAGCGGACGGTCTGCACGGGGGCCCCGCCGTCGAGATCGAACTCGAGCCGCGACTTGCCGAAGCTCAGGCCGAACGGCAGGTCGCGGTTGGTGCAGCGGGCGCTCACGTCGAGTTGTCGGATCTCGCCGGACAGCTCGCGCTGGCGTGAGTCGACGATCGAGACGTAGCACTCGGAGCCGAGATAGCTTGTCCGCGCGCCGCTGCGCTGCTGCCGCTGCGACGCGAGGCGGGGCCGCCGCTGCACGGTGTAGTAAGCCCGCGTGTCGGTCTCGCTGCTGCGGTGATGATTCGAGTAGAGCGGCGCGATCTCGAGCAGCGCGTCAGTGCCGGAGCCGATCCCGACCATCCGGTCGATGGCGTAGACTTCGAAGTCCATCGGTCGGCTCAGGTCGGGCACGACGTGGTGCTCGGTCTCGTGTGCCGAGAGGTGGATGCGATCCAGCGCGCGCGGGAACAGGTTCACCGCGGGCGTGCAATTCAGGCGGAACTGGGACTCGTCGAGCGCGTTCTCGAGATCCGGCAGGCAACGGTCGACGAGCAGCAGCAGCTCGAACTCCCCTCCATCCAGATCCGCGAGTGCCGCACGCAGGCCGTCGACGGCGAAGAACAGGAACCGGTCGGGGAACGCGAAGTATTCCTGGAGCAGCCTGTAGCCTTCGAATCCGCGGGGAGCGAGCGGCAGCAGGGCTTCCTCGTCGTCGAAGCCGACGGGGCGTATCGCCGACGCCGGCAGCGCCACGGCGCGGCCCGACGCCTTGGAACGCACCACGACGCCGACGCCGTTCGCGAGCACTTGCTCGTAGATCTTGCCCGCGTGATCGGCCGTGGCGTACACGAACACGGTCAGGGAATCGAGCGGCAGGTCGCTGAGCGCGATGCCCTCGTCGGTGCGCAGGTCGAGCCGGATCGCACCGCGGCAGCGCGGATTGAGTCGCAGCGCCGGCGAGGCGAAGGAGCTCGTGCCCACGACGTAGCGTGCGCCGGTCACGGAGAGCGGCCAGAGCACGACGTCGTGGGCCGTGCGGTACTCGCAGGGCGTTCCGCCCGAGCCGCCGACCTGGGCACGCAGGGGCGTGCCGCGCCGCACCCTGAAACCTTCCTTGAGGCTGCTCTCCGCCGGGGTCGGCACGAGCTCGACGACGGCCGCGGAGGGCACCGGCGCCAAGAACGAGGGATAGACCATCTCCAGCAGGTGCTGGGTGAAATCCGGATGCCGAGCGTCGAGCTTGAGCTGCACTCGCGCCGCCAGGAACGCGAACGATTCGATCAGCCGCTCGACGTACGGATCGGCGCAGTCGATGCCGTCCATGCCGAGCCGGGCCGCGATACGCGGGTACGCCTCGGCGAACTCTGCGCCCATCTCGCGGATGAACTGCAGCTCGCGGTTGTAATACTGGAGGAGCCGGGTATCCATCGCGGGATCAGGCTCGTGCGGCCCGGTCGGCGACCGCGACGTCGCCGGTCTCGACGTCGATGCTCGTCCGCAGCGAGACGTGCTGCGCCACCGGTTGCCCCCACAGCTCCGCCTCCACTAGGAACGAGAGCGTCATGCCCTCCACCTTGTCGTCCTGCACTTCCGGCGTGACGCGGATGCCGCTCAGGCGTGGCTCGAAGTACGCGATCGCGTCGCGGATGCGACGCGAAACCTCGACCGGGTCGACCGAGCTCACGGGCTTTCCGGCCAGCGATCGCAGGCCGTAGTTGAGCACCGAGCGGCGCACTTCGGGATAACGGGCGAGATCCACGACGTCGTCGATCCCGCTCGCGTTGAAGAGCCAGCGCAGGTCGCGCAGCACGGCCTCGCGCAGCCGGTTCATCGACATGGCACGGCGCTCCGGAGATTCGAGCTGCGCGTTCACGGCGGTTCCGGCCTCGACGCGTCCGAGGTTCGCCAGCGGTACGCCGGCCGGGTCCCTCGGCGAACGCACCCGCAATTGCCGCGACGAGGCCTGCAGCGACGGTCCGCCCGTCGACCGATAGACGTGAACCGGGGCGCCCTGCGGGCCGTCCGCGGAGCCGCGCACGCGCTGCAGGCCTTGCAAGCCGAGCTCGCGTTCGACGTCCGGCTCGGTCAGGCCGTGTTCGCGCAGCAGTGCCGGGTCCAGCGCGACCTGGTAGACCGTCACCACGCGTTCGTCGTCGACCAGCCGGTCGAGGAGCGCCGGCTGCAGTCGGTCCTTGAGGCTCAACTCGACCATCGATGCTCCGGATCGCCCGACCCCGGCCAGTAAGGTCTGGTCAAGAGGCTGGCTGCAGTTGCAGTTCCCTCAGCTCCAGCAGCCCGACCTCCGGGCCGTCGGTGGTCAGGATCCGCTGGCCGAGCCCCTGGTAGGCATCCGGCCCGATCGAACGCCATTCCGTCTTGCGTGCGAGGCGGATCGCCGCGTCGTCGCTCGACTCCGAACCGGGATAACGCACCGGGATCAGGCCCATGGCCTCGCCGCCGTTGCTCCAGCGGAACTCCGCGGGCAGCCACACGAGGTCGCGGGCATCGCTCGGAGGCTCGACCCGTATGCTCGCGATCCGTTCGAACGGGATCCAGTAATACGCCTCGTTCAGCAGCACCTCGAGCATCGGGCCGAGGCGCGAGTCCGCGTCCGCGATCCACTCGAAGGGCTCGCCGTTCAGGGTGCCGGCGGTCGCGGGGGCCGCTTCGAACGCCTGGGCGCGCAACTCCGCCGCCTCGGCCTCGCGTCCGCTGCCAAGCAGCGCGACGCTCTGCATCTGCAGGGCGATCCACGGCAGCGGCTCGCCGAACAGCAGCGGGCTGCGGGTGCCTGCGAAGACCTCGGCCCGCAGGCGCTCGCACTGAATGGCGGCGCTGTAGGCGTGCATCATCGGCAGCGCGCTCGCCTCCATCTCGCCGATCACCTTGAGCTGGTTCAGCGCCCGGCCCCAGTCGCCCTGCACCATAAGCACCTGGGCGAGAAAGATCCTGAGCTTCGCATCCGCGGGACTCTGGCGTACCGAGTCCTGCAGCGACCGCAGGCAACCGGGCAGGTCGCCGCGACGGAAACAGTCTTCCGCGGTTTCCCGCAGGCTCGAGCCGCTCTGCTGCGTCATTTACGCCACCCGACTGTATGGTGCGGCCACGGGCCGGCGGCGGCGCCCCTGGAGGGCGCCGCCGTGTCCGGCGGAACTCACTTCTTGGTGTTCTCGGCGATGTTGTACTTGAACTCGGACGATTCACCCTTGGCGCCGGTCTTGTCGTCCTGCGTCCAGTAGGTGAAGTGCACTTCCTCGAAGTTGATCGTCACGTTCTCCGTGAGCCGATCCTCGCCGCCCGAACCGCCGGTGCTGACGGAGGTGATCAGGCACTCCGTCAGCTCGATGAGGATGTACTCGAGCGGCTTGTCGCCCGCCTTGCGGACCACGAGATTGGCCTTCGCGATGTGCTTGCCGGTCGCGCAGCTCAGCTGCAGGTCGGCGGAGCCCGCGTCGACGTACTTGGTGAAGCTCAGGTCCTGCATGCTGGCCTTGCCGGCGCCGCCGCCGCCGCCCATGTGGAAGGTGCCCGAATTCGACAGGCCCCAGCTCCAGGCGAGGACGTCGATCTCCCCCTTGTGCTTGGAGTCCTTCGACTCGCCCTTGATCCCGTCGATCTTGATGAACATGTCAACAGCCATTGGAATTCTCCTCGTTCATGCCGTCGCATTCGCCAGTCCGCCGACCCCGGGCGGTCGCGCCCGGGGTCGGTCCATCCGAAACTCCTAGCCGCCCCTCTCCGAGGGCAGCCGCGAGACCAGGCTCATCGTGACGTTCACGCCCTCGAGCTGGTAATGCGGCCGCAGGTGAAAGGACGCAGCGTAGTAGCCCGGGTTGCCCTCGATCTCGGTGACCTTGACCTCGGCACCCGCGAGCGGCTTGCGTGCCTTGAGCTCGTCGCCGGCGCTGCCGGGATTGCCGAGCACGTAGTCCTTGATCCAGTCCGACAGGAAGCGCTCCATGTCGGCCCGCTCCTTGAACGAGCCCACCTTGTCGCGGACCATGCACTTCAGGTAGTGCGCGAAACGGCAGCTTGCGAACAGGTACGGCAGGCGAGCGGAAAGACGTGCGTTGGCGCTCGCATCCGCGTCCGTGTATTCCGCCGGCTTCTGCAGCGATTGCGCGCCGATGAACGCCGCGACGTCCGTGTTCTTGCGGTGGATCAGCGGCATGAAGCCGCTGTTGGCCAGCTCCGCCTCCCGGCGGTCGCTGATCGCGATCTCGGTCGGGCACTTCATGTCCACGCCGCCGTCGTCGGACGGGAACGTGTGCACGGGCAGCCCGTCGACCGCGCCGCCGGACTCGACGCCGCGGATCGCCGTGCACCAGCCGTACTGCTTGAAGGCCCGGTTGATGTTGACCGCCATCGTGTAGGCGGCGTTGGCCCACGTGTACTTCGTGTGGTCGCCGCCCGCGGTCTCCTCCTCGAAGTCGAACTCCTCGACTGGGTTGGTCTTGGAGCCGTACGGCACGCGTGCAAGGAACCGCGGCATCGCGAGGCCGATGTACTTCGCGTCGTCCGACTCGCGCAGCGAGCGCCAGCCCGCATACTCGGGAGAGGAGAAGATCTTGCCGAGGTCGCGCGGGTTCGCGAGCTCCTGCCAGGTGTCCATACCCATCACCGTCGGCGACGCAGCGGCGATGAACGGGGCGTGTGCCGCGGCGGCGATCTGCGACATCTGCCCGAGCAGTTCGACGTCGCCCGGGGTGTGGTCGAAGTAGTAGTCGCCCACCAGGCAACCGTAGGGCTCGCCGCCGAGCTGCCCGTATTCCTGCTCGTACAGCTTCTTGAAGAGCGGGCTCTGGTCCCATGCCGTGCCCTTGTACTTCTTCAGGGTCTTGGCCAGGTCCTTCTTCGAGATGTTCATGACGCGGATCTTGAGCATCTCGTCGGTTTCGGAGTTGCTCACCAGGTGATGCAGCCCGCGCCAGGCGCTCTCCACCTGCTGGAAGCGCTCCTGGTGCATGATCGCGTTCACCTGGTCCGAGAGCTTCTTGTCGATCTCGGCGATGATCGCCTTGATCGTGCCGATCACGTCGTCCGAGACGACGGTCGTCTCGCGCAGCGCCTGCTCGGCGAGCGTGCGCACCGCGTTCTCCACCTCGGCCCGGGCCCGGTCCGTCTTGGGCTTGAATTCCCTCTGCAGCAGTGCCGCGAACTGGTCGGCCTCCTGCACTGCGCCCTGTGCCGCCTGTTCCTGTCTTGCGTCAGCCATGGTCGTCCCCGAAGTTGGATTAGTTGCCGTCGCCCGAGCCTTCCGGCTTGGGCTGGGAAGCGAGCGTCTTGAGCAGCGCCGGGTCGTTCAGCACCTTGGCCACCAGCTCCTCGGCGCCGGCCTTGCCGTCCATGTACGTGATCAGGTTCGAGAGCTGCTGGCGCGCCTCGAGCAGCTGGTTGAGCGCGTCGACCTTGCGTGCGACCGCGGCCGGCGAGAAGTCGTCCATGCTCTCGAACGTGATGTCGACCTGCATGTTGCCCTCGCCGGTGAGCGTGTTCGGCACGCTGAAGGCGACGCGGGGCTTCATCGACTTCATGCGCTCGTCGAAGTTGTCGACGTCGACGTTCAGGAACTTGCGCTCGTCGACCCCAGGGAGGGGCTCCTTCGCGTCTCCGCTCAGGTCGGCCATGACGCCCATCACGAACGGGACCTGCACCTTCTTCTGCGCGCCGTACAGCTCGACGTTGTACTCGATCTGCACGCGCGGCGCACGGTTGCGGCCGATGAACTTCTGACTGCTCTGCTTAGACACGGTTACTCCTCCTGAAGGTTTCCGAATGACCGGCCGGAGCCGGCCACGCTATTCGTCGCGAACTCCGCCGACGTGCTTCGCCTGGTCGAGGCCGTCGGGCGCTAGGTCCGACAGCAGCTCGAGAAAGTCCTTGCCGATCAGGCGCCTCGCACGCTCGACCATCATCGGCAGCGGGCTCGACGGCTCGTTCTTGCGAAAGAACTCGGCGACGGCATCGAGCGCGCGCATCGCGTCGTCGCGCGAGCGGATGCTGCCCACGCCGATGATGGCTGCGGCGCCCGGCTCGCCGCCGGCACCGGCCTCGGCGCCTTCGACCGGCGCGGCGCTGGCCGCGCGCGCCGCGAGCTGGTCCGCGAGCAGCTTGTGGATCTGCACCAGCGGGCCGAGCAGCGGCTCGAACTCCGGCGTGCCCTCGGCGCCGTGCGCGTTGCGCATCGAGGACTCGACGCGCCGCAGGCCCTCCACCGCAGCAGCGAGGCTCGCCTCCATCGCCACGAGCTTCTCGCCGTCGGCGCCCTCGAGGGTGGCGCTCAGCTGGGCCTCGGTAGGCGGCTCGCCGTCGGCCTCGGCGGGGGCGAGCTTGCCCGAAGCGATCTCGAAATGACGCAGTGCGAACGCGCCGAGCTGGGGGTGCATCACGAAGGGTTGCCGGCGCACGGCGTCCACGATCGCCATGCGGTCGGAGAAGCCGTTGAGCGCGTTCTTGCGCAGGATCGCGTCCTCGTCGACACGCGGAAATACGTGGTCCGGGTGGTCGTCTAGCCAGCGTGCCGCCACGTGCAGGACGTCGCAGAAGCGCTGCAGTCCATCCGTGCGCAGCGACGCCGCGGCGAGGTGGGAGAGCAATCTCAGGTCCCTGCTCTGCTCCAGTCCCTCGAGCGCCTTGTCACGGATCTCGCGCCAGTCGATGTCGCCCGGTGGGGCCGTCATCTGGCCGAACACGCGGTAGGCGTCGAACGACGCGAGCAAAGGCGTGTCCTCGAGATCGACCCCGCACGGATGCTCTCCGTCGATCGGCTCCACGAGTCGGGCAACTGCCGGGTCCATCGACTACCCTTGTTGTTTTGACGGCCGCACGGGTCTGACGCCCATCACGGTTCCCCCCCTGCTTCGGGCCGTGTCTCGGGTCTCAGTGTTCTGAGGCGCCGAAGATTCGCTTTTCCCGTTGGATTGTCAACGGGCACGTGGTTTCGCAACAGGCGCAGCGCTATTGCATTGCAGCACACGCGGGCGCCGCACCGCGATGGCGCGACGACGACGCGCGCTCTTGACCGGGCGGACACGCGACCAACTCGTCGCTTGCTGTCGACCGTCAATGGAATTAGCCTCGTTGCCTGTTCCGAGTTTCAGAACAACATCAGGAATCCACCGTTGACCCGGCTCGAGCGAATACTGGACGGTCTCGGTGACGGATCCCTTACGGTTCCAGAGGCGGCGCACGAGATCCGCGCCTTTCGTGGCTCGAGTCCTCTCCCGGACTCCGACGTCGCGGATGCGCTCGGCATCCGCGTCAGCGACGGATCACTGGACCAGGACGTCGCGGACGCGCTGCAACGGGCATTGGCGACGCCGGCTGCGGCGCCCGAGGCCACGATGCTGCGCCCGGCGACGGATGTTCCAGCGCAGGTCCGCGACTCGCCGCCGACTCCGGACGCGGCGCCTGCACCGACCGAAGCTTCGGGCGCGGGCCGGTCGGGCAGCTGGCGCCGGTGGGCCGAGTCCGAATCGACGGACACGCGGATCGGCGTCGGCTACGTCATCCGCGATCGATTCGTGATCGAGGAACTGGTCGGCGAAGGCGGCATGGGCGTGGTTTTTCGAGCGCGCGACCACCGCCGCGAGGAAGCCCGGGATCGCAACCCGTTCGTCGCCATCAAGGTCCTGACCGAGGACTTCAAGCAGCATCCGGATGCGCTCGTCGCGCTGCAGCGCGAGGCGCGGCGGATGCAGCAGCTATCGCACCCCAACATCGCGGCGGTCTACGATTTCGACCGCGACGGCTCCCACGTCTATCTCGTGATGGAACTGCTCGAGGGTGATTCGCTCGACCGCATGCTCGCCCGGCAGCCCGGTACCGGCCTGCCTCCGGAGCAGGCACGGGCGGTCATCGAAGGCGCGGGCAGCGCGCTGCGTCACGCGCACTCGCGCGGCGTCGTGCACTCCGACTTCAAGCCCGCCAACGTATTCGTAATGCGGAGTGGCGAGGTCAAGGTCATCGACTTCGGAATCGCGCGCATCGCCAAGGACGCCACGCCCGGCAACGATGCGGCGCTGACGGTCTTCGACGCGGGCGGCCTCGGCGCGTGGACGAACGCGTACGCGAGCCCGGAGCAGATGCTGGCCGCAGCACCGCCGGATCCCCGCGACGACGTGTACGCCTTCGGCCTCGTCGCATACGAGGCGCTGACGGGCCGGCACCCGTTCGGTCGCAAGTCGGCGGTCGACGCACGGTTCCGCGAAATGAAGTTCGAGCCCGTCGTCGGCATCACCCAGGCGCAGAATGCCGCGCTCGCCCGGGCACTCGACTTCGACCGCGAGCGGCGGCTCGCGGACGTGATGGAACTCGTGCACGCGTTCGCGCCGGTCGAGCGCCCGATCACCGCGACTCGCGAGGACGCCCCGGCTGCGGCTCGGCCCGCGATTGCGGATGCTGCCCCCCGCAAGCGGGTGGGGCGGACGGTCGCGCTGACGATCGCCGGCATCGCGTGGTTGGGGTTCTTCGCTGCGTACTGGAATGCGAAGAAGGACGAGTCCGCCAGGCCGGAGTCGCCGCCGGAGATCCCGACGGTCGAGTCGCCGGCAGTTTCAGCGGAAGGCATTGCCGAAGCGACACCGTCGGTCGCCGAAACCTCGCCACCGGCGTCGACGCAGGCTCGGCAGGCCCCGCCCGCAAAAGCGTCACCGCCCGGATCGCCGCCTGCGACGGTCGTTCCCCGCGCGACGAGTCAGGGCCCGGGGATCGAGGCTGCAGCAACGGCTTCGGAGACGGCGCCCGCGACTGCGCCAGCACCGGCAACCGCGGCCGCGAAGCCGGCCACGTCCGATGCGGGTGCGGGCGCTACTGCGGGAGCGGGCGAACCGGCCGAGCCCGAGGCCGCCGCGCAGCTCTATCAATGGATCGACAAGGACGGCAAAGTGCAGTTTGGCGAGAACCCTCCTCCCGAATACGCCGACACGGCGGTCAAGGTGATGGACCTGTGACGATGAATCACGTGCGTGCCTCGCATCGAGTGCATCCGGGCGCGTGCCTCGGCGCGATGGCGTTGTTCGTCCTGCTCGCCGCGACCGCGCGAGGCGAAGATCCTCCGGCCGCGGCACAGGAAAAGCGCCTGAAGGACAGCGCGGTCGCGGCGATGACCCGCGGCGACGCCGCGGCGTTGTACGCGGCCATGGACGACTACCGGCGACTCGAGGGATCCGGCGTGACGGTGCCGCCCGGCCTGTACTTCGCAGAGGCCGAACTGGCGCGCACGTCCGGCGACCCGCTGCGCGCCGAGCGGGCGTACGGGGATTATTTCCGTGTCGCAGCACCCGCGGGCGAAGCGTACGCCGAGGCGACCCGGACGTACGCGAAGTACCAGCAGGACCTCTCGGACCAGATACGGTCCATGATCGAGGGCTACACCTTCGTCCCCTCGGGCACGCTCGCGGCCGCCGCAGGCCAGCGCGAAACGGCCATCGGCTCGTTTTCGATCGCCCGTGCGCCCGTGACGCGCGGGGATTTCGACAAGTTCGTCAACGCGACGAACTACAGCACGAAGACCGAGGATCCGAGCGACACCTGCGAGGGCACGGCGGCGGACGAGTCGCCCCCGTTCTCCGCCGAGGCTGCACTCGAGCCGGTGACCTGCGTGAGCTGGCCAGACGTCGAGGCCTACGTCGCGTGGATCAACGAAACGACCGGCCTGCGATTCCGCCTGCCGCGGTCGGCGGAGTGGCAGTACGCGTTCGCGCCGGCCGAGGCCGCCGCGGCCAATTCCTTCGAATTGAAGCCGCCGCCGGCCGAGGGGCTCGAGTGGGTTCGGGACTGCACGAAGGACGGCAAGTGCACGCACCGCGCCTCGGGAACGCCCACGCCGAGGCCCGAGAAGTATCGAGCCAACAATCTCGGCTTCCGCCTCGCGATCGGCCCCTGACCTTTCCGCCTCAGGCGAAGGCGATGTAGACGCGCTTGTTGCGCTTGCCCTTGTTCTCGACCTTCGTGACGACGACGGGGCCGATTTCGCCCGTCGCCTTCACGTGAGTGCCGCCGCAGGGCTGCAGGTCGACGCCGTCGATGTCGAGCAGCCGGATACGGCCCACGCCGCGCGGCGGCTGCACGGACATCGTCCGCACGAGTTCGGGCTGGCGGTCGAGTTCCTCGTCGGTGATCCAGCGCGAGCCCACCGTGAGGTTCGCCGCGACGAGCGCGTTGACGGCCGCGGTGACCCGATCGCGATCGATCTCGTCCTGCGTGTCGAAATCGAGCCGCCCCTTGTCGGCCGCGATCTGCCCGCCCGTCACCCCGTAGCGCAGCACGGCGCCGAGCAGATGCAGGGCGCTGTGCATGCGCATGTGCGCGTAGCGCCGGTCCCAGTCGAGAGCCGGGGTCAGGGCGAGTCCCGTCTCGGGAGGCGCGGTGTCCGGCTCGAGCAGGTGAAGCACGCGACCGCCTTCGCCCTTGCGCGTATCGACGACGCGCCACGTCCGTCCGTCGCCGGACTCGAGCAGGCCCGTGTCGCCGGGCTGTCCGCCGCCGAGCGGATAGAACACCGTGCGATCGAGCACGACTCCGTCCGGCCCGCTCTCGAGGACGCTCGCCTCGCAGGAGCGCGCATAGGCGTCCTGCTGGTAAACGGCTACGGTGGCGGTCACGGCGGCCTCGGCGTCGTCGCGGGACCGTGATTCTAGACGAAGCGGCCCGCGCCCATCAGTGGCGCACCGGCCTCGCCCCCGCCGCTTCCCGCCGCGCCGTCGGCACCGCGCGCCCGGGCCGTCGCACGAGCGTGCTCTTCCCGAACAGCGATTCCACCAGATCGACCGCCAGCGCCGCAGTGCGGTTGCGGACGTCGAACGCCGGGTTCAGCTCCACGATGTCGAGCGACGCGAGCCGGCCCGTGTCGGCGATCATCTCCATGCATAGCTGTGCTTCCCGGTAGGTCGGGCCGCCTGGCACCGTCGTGCCGACGCCGGGCGCGATCTCGGGGTCGAGGAAGTCGACGTCGAAGCTCACGTGCAGGTGCGTGTCGGCGTCGAGGCCGGCGAGCGCGTCCTCCATCGTCTGCCGCATGCCCATCTCGTCGACGTAGCGCATGTCGAAGACGTCGAGGTTCTGCTCGTGGACGAAGCGGCGCTCGCCCGCGTCGACGCTGCGGATGCCGATCTGTCGCACGCAGTCCGGCGAGATCGCGGGCGATTCGCCGCCGACCGCCAGCAGCTCCGCGGGACCGAAGCCGCACAGGCACGCGAGCGGCATGCCGTGCAGGTTGCCGCTCGGCGAAAGCTCGGAGGTGTTGAAGTCCGCGTGCGCGTCGAGCCACAGCACGCGCAGCTTGCGTCCCGTGCGGCGACAGTGGCGCGCGACGGCGCTGATCGAGCCGACGCTGAGCGAGTGGTCGCCGCCCAGCACGATGGGCAGCCGGTTGCGGCCCAGCTCCGCGTGGACGGCATCGTGGACCGCGCGGTTCCAGTGCACGACCTCGGCCAGGTGCCGATAGCCTTCCGCGGGCGGGAGCCACGGGTTGCCCGGACCGGCGAGGTTGCCGCGGTCGATCACCTTGAGGCCGTGGGCCTCGAGGCGGCGCTGGATGCCGGCCACGCGCAGCGCCTCCGGCCCCATCGAGGCGCCCCGCTCGCTCGCACCGACGTCGGTCGGCGCGCCGATGAGGCTCGCGACCGGCACGGACCGGCGGCTCACGCCGAGGCCCTCAGTTTCACGGAACCGGCCGCACGCGGCGCAAGCACGGAGTAGAGATCCTTGGGATCCGCGAGGTCGGGGACGAGGTCCACGGTCGGCCGGGCGCGATCGGCGCGGTTCAGCCGGTGCACGAGCCTGAGCGCGGAGAAGTCCTCGAGCGCGAAACCGACCGAGTCGAAGATCGTGACCTCACGATCGGTCGCGCGGCCGGCCGCGCGTCCGGAAACGACGTCGCTGAACTCGACGACGGGGAAGTCCGCGGGCATCTGCTGCACCTCGCCCTCGATGCGCGACTGCGGCTCGTACTCGACGACCACGCGCGCGTCAGGGCGTCGCAGGATGTCGCCGTGGAGTTCGGTCTTGCCTGGGCAGTCGCCGCCGACGGCGTTCAGGTGCATGCCGGGCTCGATCATTTCCGGCGTCAGGATGATCGCGTTGCGCTTGTCGGCCGTGACGGTCGTGACGATGTCGGCACCGCGCGCCGCTTCGGCCGCCGAGCTGCAGCGCACGACGCGGAGCCCGTCGAGCGAGAGCGCCGCGAGATTGCGCTCGAGCTTCGCGGTCGCGGCCGGGTCCACGTCGTGGAGCCTCAGCTCGCGAACGCCGAACCCGTGAAACGCGATCGACTGGAACTCGCTCTGCGCGCCGTTGCCGATGAGCGCCATCACGCGACTGTCGCGGCGGGCCATCCAGCGGGCGGCGAGCAGCGACATCGCCGCAGTGCGCAGTGCAGTCGTCACGGTGAGCTCGGACAGGAGCAGCGGATAACCCGTGGAGACGGCGGCGAGCACGCCGAAGGCGGTCACCGTGAGCAGTCCCTGGGCGGTGTTCCTGGGATGCCCGTTGACGTACTTGAACGAGTACAGCCTGCCGTCGCTGATCGGCATCAGCTCGATCACGCCGACGGGCGAATGCACGGCGTGCCGGGGCGACTTGTCGAACTCCGCCCAGCGCCGGAAGTCGGATTCGATCTCGGCCGCCAGCAGCTCGATGAACGCAGCCGTGCCGGTCCGCTCGACGAGCTCGCGGACGCGCTCGATACCCACGAAGTCGACCATGGCCTCATCCCTCCTGTCGCAACCGTATGGGCCGTGCCGGAGCCCGGGGGCCCGGCCGGCGGTTTGTGAGGCCCAGTATTCACGACGGGTCCGGCCAGAAAAAAGACAGACAAACGCTCGATTTGCTCGATTTTTGAATCATAATGACATTCTCATATGACTAATCGATCAAAAAAGACGAGTCCCGGACGGCCGCCCGGCGTGCGCTCGACGGTCGATGACGTCGACCTGCGCCTCATCGCGCTGCTGCGAAACGACGCGCGCGCCACGGTCGCGTCGCTCGCGGAAGCACTCGGCGTCTCCCGCGGTACGGTCCAGAACCGCATGGCGCGACTCGAGGCGCACGGCACGATCGTCGGCTATACCGTGCGGCTCAGGCCCCAGGTCGAGGAGCAGCGCGTGCGCGCGCTCACGACGATCGCGGTCGAAGGCAACCGCATTGAGTCCGTGATCGAGGCCCTGCGTGGCGATCCTGCGGTGACCGCGCTGCACAGCACGAACGGCCGCTGGGACATCGTGGCCGAACTGCGCGCCGACACGCTCGAGGCATTCGACGGCGTGCTGGGGCGGCTGCGTCGTCTCGACGGTGTCTCGAGTACGGAGACCAGCCTGCTGCTCTCGACGTTCAAGCTGTGAGCCGGCGGGCCGCCTCCCGCATGGGGTGGGCCCGGCCGTTCAGTCCGACAGCAGGTTGCCGCTGCGCAGCCGTTCGCGGCCGGCGATCTTGGCCACGCGCGTGCCCGAGGGTACGAACCGACGGCTCTCCCTCGCGTAGCAGACGCCGTCGACCGGGCTTGCAAGCGCGGTGACGACGCCGGTCGAGGGATCCACGATCTCTGCGACCCGGTCGCCGCGACGCACGTCGGATCCGAGCCGGCAGCAGTGGACGAGCACGCCGCCGTGCGGCGCCACGAGCGGTATCGAGCCGGCGAGCGGCGTCGGCTCGCACTGCAGGTCCGGCAGCACGGGCGCATCGCCGGCGACGTGCCCGCGCGCCACGAGGTATCGAACGATCGCGTCGGCATCGACGGTGGCCAGCCCGTGCTCGACGTCGCGCTCGCCCCGCAGTTCGACCGTGACCGACACGCAGGCCGGCGGCAATTCGATGGCGCGGCCCGCACGCCGCGAGAGTTCCGCGGCGAGCCGTGGCCACGCGCTCGAGCAGGCCTCGTCGAAGGGTTCCTCGCCCGACTCGTCGGCCAGCAGCACCGCCCGACTGCCGGTCAGGCGCGCGAGCGGCTCGACATCCGGCCACAGCCAGGTGGCCGTGTAGAGGTGCAGCACGGCCTCGTTGTCGCAGTGCAGGTCGAGCACGAGATCGGCGTCGATCGCGAGCCCGAGCAGTTCGCGGCGCAGGCTCGCGAGCTCCGTCGGCGCCGGCAGTGCGGCCGCGGCGGCACGCAGCGCCTCGCGCACCGCAGGCACGGACACGGTGCCGCCGCTTTCGACGAGCGGCGCGAGGTGGTCGGCCGCGGCCAGCGTGAGATTCGCGTAGTGCCGGTTGAAGTTCTCGCCGCTCGCGAGATCGAAGCGTCCCTCGTGGGACGCGAGCACCCACTGCCCGAGGCCCACGGGATTCGCATACGGCACGAGCACGACTTCGCCGCGGATCCGTCCGGCTGACTCGAGCGCCGCGAGGCGCGCGCGCAGATGGTGCGCGACCAGAAGGCCGGGCACTTCGTCGGCGTGCAGCGATGCCTGGACCAGCGCCTTGGGGCCGGTCCCGGGCGTGCCGTAGTGGAGGCTCAGGAGTTCGCGGCGCGTGCCCGGTGTGGCGGAGACCAGCTCGTGGCGTCGTTCAAGCATGGGGATCCCTTCAGTGTGGAGGCGGCCCGCTCAGCGTGACCACGGCGCGTACAACGGGCGCGCGAGCCGCACGGGTGCCACGTCGAGCCGCACGCCCGCAAGCGTGTAGGCGTCGGTGCCCGAGGCCGAGCTGTACCAGCCTGCCGTGAGCGCGTCGCGACGGAAGCGGAACTCGAAGCCGAGGTCGTTCGGTGGCGCCGCGTCCGGTCGTGCATCGTACGCGAGCCCGCGGACCTCGCCGGGACCGTCGACGGCGATCGTCATCGCACGCAGGACTGCGCCCTCGCCGAGCACGTCGAGCAGGTAGGGCGCCTGCTCGTGGTGCGGCTTGAAGCCGGGCGCGGCGGCATCGATGCGCCCCTCGCCGTCACGCACGGGCGCAGGCGTGACGACGCGGGTGCGAAGGTCGAGCCGATCGCCATCGCCGAGGAAGCTCAGGCGCGCGTTCGAAATGTTGAACGCACCCGACGCCGGGTCGCTCGAGGCCTGCACGAGGTCGACGAACAACGCTCCGCCCGCGCCCACGATCTCGATGGAGCTGGCGTGGACGATCGCGGCGCTGTCCTCTTCCACGCCGAGTCCGAACCGCATGCCGCGCTCGAGCATCAGCGGCAGCAGTCGCCCGAGGCGGCCGCGCCGCAGGAAGTGCTGGTCGACCAGCAGTCCCTCGCCCGTGAAGCCGAGTCCGGCGTCGACTTCGCGACCCGGCCGCAGCGAGCCTTTCATGACGGCGATCACGTCGGTCGCGTCGCGGAACATCACGCCGCTCATCGCGGCCGCGCCCGCGGAGGTTCCCGCGATCACGCCGCCACGGGCGTGCAGTTCGCGGATCGCGTCGAGCAACGGCGTGGCCTCGCCGCCCGGCTGCAGCGTGTCGACGATGCGTTCCTGCGCGCCGCCGGTGAAGAAGACGCCCCGCGCCCTGCGTACCCGCTCGACCATCTCCGGATCGCGGGCCGCGCGCTGCGCGTCCGTACCCGCGAGTTCCGGCGCGACCGGCAGCGCCTCCGCCGACGCTCCGTGGGTCGCGAGCGCTGCCACGACACGTGCCCCGACGGCAGCCGGATCGGACGATGCCGTCGCGACCACGACGTAGCGTGCGCCCGGCCCGCCCGCGAGTGCGACGAGGCGCGACCACACCGCTGCGTGGTCGTAGCGCAGGGCGCCGCCGATCGCGACGACCGGTCCCGGCGCGCCGCCCGCGGTCGAGGCGGGATGCACGACCGCGCCGGACGCGCTCGAATCGCCTGCCGACGTGATTCCGGGCAACTGCGTCACGGCCAGCAGCACGAGTGCCGACGCCGCGCGCACGGCACGCGCGCGGGCCCGGCCCGGTATCGGGGAAAGGAGGCGACCTGATCCCATGGTGCCGCCATCATCGCATCGACGCGGCCGGACGTCGCCGAGAGGGCCGGTTTCTTTCCGGCTCCCGGCTGGGCCATCATGTCCGTCATGCAACGAGTGCCAGGCGAGGTCGCCGAATTCACCCTGAAGGCGATCGCGGTCGGCATCGCGCTCGGGATCGTCTTCGGCGCCGCCAACGCCTACCTCGGGCTCCGGGTCGGCATGACCGTCTCCGCATCCATCCCGGCCGCGGTGATGACTGTCGCCGTCTTCAGCCTTATGCGCACGCCCGGGACGATCCTCGAGGCGAATCTTTCGCAGACGATCGCATCCGCGTCGACCTCACTCGCGACGGGCACGATCTTCACGATACCAGCGCTCTTCCTCTGGGGCGCCGTGCCGCCCTACCTGCAGGTGGTCGCACTCGCGCTGCTCGGCGCCGTACTCGGCATCGCGGCCATGGTGCCGCTCCGGCGCCTGCTGATCGTGCAGGCCCACCACGAGCTGCCCTATCCCGAGGGCACCGCTTGCGCGGAGGTGCTGCGCGCGACCGTGAGCGAGTCCGGCAGCGCGAGGAGCGCGAGCGCCTGGATCTTCCGGGGCATGGCCGTGGGCGCCGCGGTCAAGCTCGCGATCTCGCTCGTCTACCTGCTGCCGGGCGAGGTGAGCGCCGCGATCCCCGTGCTGCCGAAGGCAGAGGTCGCGCTCGAAATCGCCCCGGCGCTGATCGGCGTGGGCTACATCCTCGGGTACCGGCAGTCCGCGGTCTGCGTAGCCGGCGCGATCATCTCGGCGCTCGCGATCACGCCGCTGATCGCGTGGATGGGCGGCGCGATGTCGACGCCGCTGTATCCCGAGACGACGCGCCTCGTCGCGGACATGAGCGCGGGCGACATCTGGTCGAAGTACGTGCGCTACATCGGCGCCGGCGCCGTCGCGACGGCCGGCATCCTGACCGTGCTGCGCGGCCTGCCGACGATGGCCGGGGCATTCGTCTCCGTCGCACGCGGCATGAAGGGCTCCGGTGTACAAGGCGGCACCGCGCCCGAACGCACCGACCGGGACCTGCCTGGCGGCTTCGTGCTCGGCGGCGTCGCGCTCGTCGTACTGACGGCCGCCTTCGTGCCGGGCGTGTTCGCCGGCAACATGGACCCGATGCAGCGCGCCGTGCTCGCGGCCGGCGTCGGCGTGTTCGGCGTGCTGTTCGTCACCGTCGCCGCGCGCATCGTCGGTATCGTCGGCGTCTCGTCGCAACCCACCTCGGGCATCGCACTCGTCACGCTGCTCGGCACCGCGTCGGTGTTCGCCGCGGCCGGCTGGGTGGGCCCCGATGCGCGGGCCGGCGTACTGACCGTCGGCACGATCGTCGCGGTGGCCGCGAGCAAGGCGGGCGACATTTCGCAGGACCTGAAGACGGGCTGGCTGGTCGGCGCCACTCCCGCCCGCCAGCAGCTCGGGCAACTGATCGGCGCGGCGTTCGCGTGCTGGGCCGTGGCGGCCACGGTGCTGCTGCTCGGCGAGGCCTACGAGTTCGGTTCGCGGGAGATTCCGGCGCCACAGGCCACGCTCATGAAGACGATCATCGAGGGCGTGCTCTCGGGCGCGCTGCCGTGGGACCTCGTGCTGACGGGTGCCGGTCTCGCGATCGGCGCGATGCTGTGCGGCGTGTCGGGCCTCGCGTTCGCGATCGGCGTCTACCTGCCGCTCGCGACGATGGCGCCGCTCTACGTGGGCGGCTGCGTGCGCGCGCTCGTCGAGCGCGACCGCCGTCCGTTGTCCGAGGGCGAGAGCGATCCGGGCATCCTCGCGGCGTCGGGACTCGTCGCGGGCGAGGGCCTGGCGGGCGTCGCGGTGGCGGGGCTCGTCGCCGCCGGTCTCGCGCCGAAATCGATGGATCCGCGGCTCGGCGGTCTCGCCGGCGAGGTGGTCGCGCTCTTCGTCGCGGGCGCGGTGTGTGCATTCCTGCTGCGCGGCGGCCGCAGCGGCGGGCGAACGACGCTTGGATAGCTGGATCGAAGTCGCGCTCGCGGCGCTCGGCACCGGACTCGTCGCCGGGACCATTTCGGGCCTGCTCGGGGTCGGCGGCGGCATCGTCATCGTCCCGGTGCTCGAGGCCATGCTCGGATTCCTCGGCGTCGATCCTTCGGTACGGATGCCGATCGCGGTGGCCACGTCGCTCGCGACGATCGTGCCGACCTCGATCGCGTCCGCCCGTGCGCATCACCGGCGCGGGGCGGTCGACCTCGACGTCGCGAAGATGTGGCTGCCTGCCGTCGCTGCGGGCGCCCTGGCGGGCAGCCTGCTCGCCAGCCGGGCCCCTGCGCACGTCCTGACCGGGCTCTTCGGCGTGGTCGCGGCGATGGCTGCGATCAAGATGATCCTGCCGCTCGACGGCAAGGTGCTCGCACCGTCCGTGCCGCGCGGGCCGCTGGGACGCACGCTGCCCGCCGGCATCGGTCTGGTCTCGAGCATGATGGGAATCGGCGGCGGCACGCTGAGCGTGCCCGTGCTGACGCTCTGCAGCCAGCCCGTGCACCGCGCGGTCGGCACGTCGAACCTGCTTGGACTCGCGATCGCGATACCCGGGACCGTGGGCTACCTGCTCGCGCGGCCGGTCGTCCCGGTGCCGTCCGGGACGGTCGGCCTCGTCAACCTGACCGGCTTCGCGCTGATCGCGGTGGGGACGGTGATCGCGGCACCGTGGGGTGCGCGACTCGCGCACAGCCTCGACCGGCGCCGGCTGAGCGCGGCCTTTGGCGTGTTCCTCACGATCGTCGCTGCGCGGATGCTCTGCCGCACGTTCGGGTGAATCGCGTCAGGTGACGCGGCTGCGCGCGGCGTACCGCGGATCCTGCCATTCGCCGGAGTCGAGTACGGCGACGAGGTGCTCGACCGCATCCCACACGTCGACGTAGCGCACGTAGAGCGGTGCGAGTCCGAAGCGCATGACGTCGGGGGTGCGGAAGTCGCCGATGACGCCGCGTGCGATGAGCGCCTGCATGATCTCGTAGCCGTGCGCGTGACGCAGCGCGACGTGCGACCCGCGGCGCGCGGGATCGTCGGGCGTCGCGACCCCGACGCCGTGCTGCACGCAGCGCCGGCGCGCGAGGTCCATGAACGCGGCGACGAGACCCCTTCCCTTTGCGTGCAGCGCCTCGACCGCCACCGGTTCGAATTCGTCGAGCGCCGCGTCCAGGACCGAAAGCGCGATGATCGACGGCGTGCCCGTGAGCAGGCGCCGGATGCCCGCAGCGGGGTCCCAGTCCTCGCGCAGCGCGAACGGCGCAACGTGGCCCCACCAGCCGGGGAGCCCGGGTTCGAGACGCGGGTGATGCCGCCCCGCGGCGTAAATGAACGCCGGCGATCCGGGCCCGCCGCCGAGGTACTTGTAGGTGCAGCCCACCGCGAAGTCCGCACGCGCGGCGTCGAGGCCGAGCGGCAGCACCCCCACGCTGTGCGAGAGGTCCCAGACCACGAGTGCCCCCGCCTCGTGCGCACGCGCCGTGATCCCGGCGAGGTCGAACGCCGCGCAGTCCCGATAGTGCACGTGGGTCAGCACGACGACCGCGGTGTCCGTATCGATCGCGCCGGGCACGCCCGCACGGTCGACGGCGCGGACGACGGGAGCCTCGCCCTGCCGTGCGGCGAGCCCCTGCAGCACGTACGCGTTCGTCGGGAAGTTGCCCGTCTCGGCGACGATCACGCGCCGGCCAGGCTGCAGCCCGAGCGCCGCGTTCACTGCCTTGTAGAGGTTGATCGACGTGCTGTCCGCCACGACCACCTCGTCCGGCTGCGCGCCGATCAGGCGCGCGATGCGCGCTCCAACGCGTTCGGGCAGGCCGAACCAGTCGTGCACGTTCCAGCTGCGGATCAGGTCCTCGCCCCACTCCCGTTCGACGACCTCGCGCGCGCGGCGGGCCGCGCCGAACGGCATTGCCCCGAGCGAGTTGCCGCACAGGTACACGATGCCGGGCGGAAGGGAGTACCGCTCCCGTGCCGTCGAAAGCGGGTCCAGGCGATCGAGAGCCTCGGCTTCTGCACGGGATTCGGGCGGACGCACGACGGGCGTGCCCGGGTTCGACTGGGCTGACATCGCGCAAGCCTGCAGCAACGGCGCCCCGCGCTCAACGCCCGTGCGATTCGAGCCGGCCCACGAGGGCCGGGCGAGCGGGCTCCAGGTGGAGCGCAAAGGCTCCGGGGTCGGCCGCGCTTCCGCCTCGCAGCACGACCTCGCGCCGATGCAGCACGGGTCCCTTGAACCATGCGTCGACACGGGCCGGGCCATTGCCACCCGGTTCGGGCAACCGGGCGACGCATTCGGCGAGCATGCGTGGCGGATGGAACAGCGCACCCGCGAAGCCGTGCCGTCGTGCATAGCCGTCCGCGAAATGCAGCGGGTTGTAATCGCCGGTGTACCGAGCGAAGTCGAGGTGATGAGCGTCGCGCGGCGTCCAGCGCGCCCGCTCCGGGCCGAACTCGCCGGGCGCTCGCTCGACGGGCGGCACGGCCGCCGGTTCGCCGTATGCGCCGCGACTGTAGAAAGTGACGCGGCTCTCCCAGCGGCACATGCCGGCCACGCTCGCCGTCGTATCCAGGTCGAACTCCGCGCCCTTCGCCACCGGCCGGCCGGCCGCCCAGCGCGTCTCGAAGTCGAGCGGCGCGTCGACCTCGATCGCGCTGTACTGGCGAATCGTCGCGCGGACCTGCAGCACCTTCCAGATCGGCACCGGCGCCGACGGGTGGGTGAGGAGGGACATCGCGAGTCGAAAGCCGAACGTGTACGGGTAGAGGATGTGCAGAGCGGGACCGGCCGGCAGCCCGGTGGCGGCTAGCCACGCCCGAAGCTGCCTCCGATCGGCGCGATGACCCGGCCATGCCGCGACCAGGCCGGGCGAGAGCTCGCCTGGACGGCGGACGCGCCGCACGGCCCGCAGCGTGTACACGAAGGCGGACGGAACGCCGCGGTAAGCCATTGTGCGTTGAGAGTTCATCGGCAGAGTCCCTCCTGCGCCTCGTCAAGGTCGACGACGGAAGACAGCCGACCGGCCCTGCCCTCGAAGTTAACCTCGATTTCCCCGTCGTCAAGCCGGCCCGGCCGCCACGCGGTTTGCTTCGGCCATGCGCGAGCGGCACTATCGCGGCACGACGGCATCGAATCGCATACCGGATGACCTGCGCGCTGGACATCGAAGGCATCGAAGACGCACCACGAGGCCTCTCGCCCCCGGCCGCGCGCGCCTACGTCGAGGCTCGCGTGCAGGGTCTCTGCCACGAGGGCGCGCTCGAGGTGGCGCACGGCGTCGATCAGGCGGCTGCGACCGTCGCGGGCCGGCTCGACGCAGTGGAGTTCAAGGTCGCGCACCTCGAACGCGCCTCGCAGGAGCTGAGCGACGTGATGTACCGGCAACAGCAGGAGCTCGACGCTGCGCTCGCGCGGATCGAGCGCTTGCGACAGCAACTGGCCGAGGTCGAGGGCCGCACGTCCGATGCGGCTCCGGTCGAAATTCCGCCGCACTACTGAGGACTGAACGGTGCGCAAGGCCTGGGCGGCCTACGCCGCGCTGTTGACCGTGGCGATCGTCGCGGGCGAGTACTCGAACCTCTCCCACGGCGCCTTCGACGTCCGCACCCTCGCGAACTGGTTCCTGACCGGCGTGCTGCTGGTCGCGACCTGGGGCTATGCCCTGCGCCGGCGCATCGGAGCGCACCGCTACTGGGCGCCGGCCTTCTGGGTCGTGCTCGCTGCCACGCTGATCTCGACGATACCCGCGGCCATGGCCGGCACCACGGCGCGGCTGGTCACGGGGGTGCTGCTCTTCCTGGTCGCACCGGCCTTCTATGCGGCGTACCGTTACGCCTATCGGTCTCCGGACATCTGGCACGCCGAGGAGCAGCCCACGTGAACACGACGCCCGTCCATTCCGTCGCCGCGATCCAGCAGCTCATTGCGCCGACGCTGCCCGGCCTGCTCGGCATCGAGCTCCTCGAGGCGACGCCGGAGCGCGTCGTGGGCCGGCTGCGCGTGCGTCCCGAGGTGAGCACCGTGGGCGGCATCCTGCACGGCGGGTCGGTGATGAGTCTCGCCGACACGCTGGGCGCGATCGGCACCGTGCTCAACCTCGCCCCGGGTGCGAACACGACGACGATCGAGTCGAGCACGAAGTTCATCGCCGCGGCACCCGGCGGCACGACGGTCACGGGCGAGTCGATCGCGCTGCACAAGGGCCGGACCACCATGGTGTGGCAGACGACGATCCGGCGCGAAGACGGACGGCTGTGCGCCGTCGTGTCGCAGACGCAACTCATGATGGAACCGCGGCCGCAAGCGACGCCGTGACGGCCCGCCTGCTCGCCGCCGCATTCGCCTACTTCGCCCTCGCCTTCGGCGCCGGCTTTGCGCTGGCCCCGGTCCGCCTGCTGTGGCTCGCGCCGCGCATCGGCACTCGCGCGGCCGAACTCGTGGAGCTGCCGGTCATGCTCGCAGTCACGTGGCTCGCCGCGCGATTCGTGACGCGACGCTTCGAGGTTCCGCAGGGGCGCGGGCCGCGGCTCGCGATGGGGTGGCTCGCGGCCACGCTGCTGCTCGCCGCGGAATTCACGCTAGTGCTGCGGCTGCGCGGCCTGACGCTCGAGGATTACTTCGCGACGCGCGACCCGGTGTCCGGCACGGCGTACTACGTCGCGGTGCTGCTGCTCGCGCTGATGCCGCTCTGGGTCAACCGGCGTCGAGCCGCTGGCCCACCCGCAGCGTAGCGCCCTCGCCGCTCACGACGATCAGGTTCTGGCCGAACGCGACGCCGCGCAGCGCGGCATCCCAGCGATACGTCTTCAGCGTCCTGATGGGCTCGACGCCGTCGACGCGCCCGGTGGCCTGGTCGGTGGTCGTGATCACGCAGCGCGTGCACGGCTTCACGCGGCGCAGCCGTACGTCGCCCGCCACGAGGTCCCCGAGCGCGTCCTCGCCGTAGGGCAGCAGTCCGTCGAGCACCAGGTTCGGCCGGAAACGGTCCATCGGCAGCGCCACCGGCAGGCGCGCGTTCAGGTCCTCGAGGGACGCCCGGGAGATCGCGAGCAGCGCGTAGCCGTCCGAGAAGCGCGTCTGTGCTTCGACCTCGCCCGTCCAGCGCGGGTCGCTCGTGCGTCGCGCGCGCGCATCGAACCGCACGAGCCGCAGCGGCCGTCCGAGAAACGTCGACAGCCACTCGGCCGCGACGTCGCCTTCGTCGAATGCGTTCAGCCGTTCGTCCCACACGACGACCGGACGCGGCGGCCCCTCGCGGTCGAGCGGCACGTCCACGGGCTCGAGGCCCCGCGCGGCGAGGCGCAGCACCCGACCGGCGATCGCCGTCCCCACGAGCGCGAGCGAGGGCAGTTCGCGCTGAGTGACGAATCGCCCGGCCGCATCGACGATCATCCACTCACGGTCGTGCTCGAGGCCCGACGCCTCGAGCCGTACGGACTCCACCGCGAAGCCGCGGCAGGACTTCACCGGATGGACGTGCAGGCTGGCGATGATGATCATCGCCGCGACGATACCCGAAAGGCGGCCGTGCGGCTCAGCCGGTGGTCGCGAGCGGCTGGGGGCGGCCGACCTGGTAGCCCTGCACGAAGTCGACGCCCATGCGACGCGCCGACTCGAGCGAGCTCACGTCCTCGACGTGCTCGGCGACGACACGGAAGTTGAGCGACCGTGCGAGCTTGATCATCGCGGTCACCATCGCCTGGTTCACGGTGTCCGTGGCGAGGTTGCGGATGAAGTAGCCGTCGATCTTCAGGTAGTCGAGCGACAGGTTCTTGAGGTTCGCGAAGGAACTCAGGCCGCGGCCGAAGTCGTCGAGCGCGAACTGGCAGCCCATGCCGTGCAGCACGTCGATGAAGCGGCGCGCGTGCTCGACGTTCGTGATCACGGAATTCTCCGTGACCTCGAAGCAGATGCGGTCGGGCGCCACGCCCGTGCGGTCGAGGCAGTCCACGACGAACTCGAGGAACGCGGCGTCGCCGAGCGTCTGCCCGGAAAGGTTCACGCACAGGCTGCGGCCGGGCGGCAGCTTCACGGCGCCCCGGGCGAGCGCCGCGAGCGCCGTCTGCACGACCCATCGGTCGACGTCCGGCATCAGCCGGTAGCGCTCCGCCGGCTTCATGAACTCGGCGGCCGCGACGGACGCACCGGTCTCGTCCCTGAGCCGCAGCAGCACCTCGAGGCCCGGGCCCTGCGGCTCGTTCTCGTCGACGGAGACGATCGGCTGCGCGTACAGTTCGAAACCGCCCTCCTTGAGCGCAGTCTTCAGCTGCTGCAGCCACTGGATCTCGCCGCGACTGCGGGCGGCGGCCTCGTCGCGGGCCGAATAGACGTGCACGTGGCTGCCCTGGCGCTTCGCGACGTAGCAGGCGGAGTCCGCGGCGTGCTTAAGGTCGTCGAGCGAGCCGCTCTCGCGGGAGATCTCGACGAGGCCCACGCTCACGCCGATGTTGAAGATCTTGTCCTTCCAGACGAAGCGGTAGTCCGCGACGGCGCGGACGACGTCGTCGGCGATCTGGCGCGCCTTCTCGAGCGGGCAGCCGACGAGCAGGATGCCGAACTCGTCGCCGCCCACCCGGGCGACGGTGTCGGAGTCTCGGACCGCGTTCTTGATGAGCGCGGCGACCTCGCGCAGCATGTTGTCGCCGGCGACGTGGCCGACGTCGTCGTTTACGGCCTTGAAGCGGTCGAGGTCGAGGTTGCAGAGCACGTGGCGCTGCCCGAGCGTCCGCGCGGCCTCGAGCGACTCCTGAAGCCGCCGCTCGAACTCCCGGACGTTGACGAGGCCGGTGAGCGCGTCGTGGCTCGCCTGGTAGGACAGCTGGCGCGTGAGCCCGCGCAGCTCGCTCACGTCGCGCAGCGTGACGACGGCGCCCGAGAGCTCGCCTGCCGCGTCGCGCAGCGGCGCCACGGAGAGTTCGATCGAGCGCTCGCCCTCGCCGTTGCCCGTGACCACGAGCCCGCGTCGGCCGAGGTGCACGCGCCCGCCGGAGGCGAGGCACTGGCGCACGGGGTCGGCGAGCGAGCGGCGATCGCCCTCCTCCGAGAGCTGCATCACCTCGATCAGCGTGCGGCCGATCAGTTCCGTCGCGGGCTTGCCGACGAGTTCCTCGGCGGCCTTGTTGGCGTACGCGATCCGTGCGTCGACGTCGGTCGTGAGGATGCCTTCGCCGAGGGCGTCGAGCGCTTCCCACGCGGTCGCCTGTCCGCGGCCCGGGGGCGACGGCTCGAGGGCGGGGGTCATCTCGACGGCCGAGACGAGCACGGCCGGCTGGCCTTCGTACGTCGTGCGGGCGAACGCGAGCTCGACCCGTGCGACATGGCCGGGAGCCGTCCGTAGCTCGGCCTCGAGCCGTGCGGGCGCAGGCTCGCCCGCGAGGTGGCGCCGCAGGTGCTCGGCGACGAGTTCCGCGAAGTCCGGGCTCACGAAGTCGACGAGCGATCGTCCCACGAGCTGCGACGTCGTCGAGGCGCCGCACAGCTCGGCGAACCTCACGTTCGCGATGCGCAGTCCGTCGCACTCGACCGCGACCGCCTCGTTCATCGATTCGTTGAGCCGCCGATAGAGCGCTTCCCGCTCCACGCGCGCCTCGGTCTCGTGCCGCAGTCGCGCGATGAGCCGGTCCGCGCCCATGGCGAGCTCGCCCGCGCTGCCCGACGTCGAGTGCTCGGAGAGCCGCTCCCCGACGTCGCCGGTCTGTGCGACGGCCGTGAGACGCTCGGCGAGGTCGCGGACGTCGCGGACCTCGCGGGTGCGCTTCGCGAGCAGGACGCCCAGCAGGACGACCAGCAAACCGAGCGCAACCAGGGCGACGTTCAGCATCGTGTGGTCCGGACAGGCCTTGTCCCCGGAAAGAACGGCGCCCCGTGGCGCCTCATCCCCTCGCGAGTTGTTGTTCTAGTCGATCGCGAGGGAAGCATAAACGAACGGGTCGCGCGCACCTGCCGGATTCACCATAATCATGCGGCAACCTCGGCTTGTCGCTCCCGGGTCGAGACCGTAACCTTCGCGCCTCACTGCGGACCCATCACCATGCTGGACCTCGAAGCCGCCCGCCGCCAGATGATCGAGCAACAGGTACGCGCCTGGGACGTGCTCGATCTCCGCATCCTCGACGCGATGAAGCGCACGCCGCGCGAGGCCTACGTGCCCGCCGCCTGCCGCGAACTCGCGTTCGCAGACATGAACGTCCCGATCAGCCACGGGCAGGCGATGCTCTCGCCGAGCCTGGAAGGCCGCATCCTGCAGTCGCTCGAGCTGAAGCCAGAGGACACGGTGTTCGAGGTCGGCACGGGCACCGGCTACTTCGCCGCCTGCCTCGGCGCGCTCACCCGCGCGGTTCGCTCCGTCGAGATCTTTCCCGATCTCGCCGACGGCGCGAGGGAAGCGCTGCGCCGCGGTGGCGTGCACAACGTCAGCGTCGCGGCAGCGGACGTCTATGCGCTGCCGGCCGGCCCGGAGCGCTACGACGTCGTCGTGCTCACCGGGTCGCTCCCCGTCTACGACACGCGCTTCGAACGGATGTTGCAGCCCGGCGGCCGCCTGTTCGCCATCGTCGGCAGCGGACCAGCCATGGAAGCGCGGCGCGTCGTTTGCTCGGCCCCCGGGCAGTGCGTCCGCGAGAGCCTGTTCGAGACGTTCGTCGACCCGCTGATCCACGCCGCGGAGCCGCCGAAATTCGTCTTCTGACGAGCGAACCGGCGGGGCTAGCCAGCGTCCCGCCTAGTGATATAGTCTAGTATAACACCCATCGGCCACGCGCCGGTCCCGTCGTTTCGGTGAGTCCATGCAAAAACGTTCCTCCGTGCTCGCCTGGGGCATCGCCCTCATCCTCCTCGGTCCGGCCGCGCAGGCCGTCAACCTGCTCGAGGTGTACCAGGACGCGTCCAAGAGCGATCCGCTCATCCGCGAGGCGGAGGCACGCCGGATGGCCGCCCTCGAGGCGAAGCCGCAGGCCCGCGGGCTGCTGTTGCCTCAGGTCAACGTCGGCGGTCAGGTCTATACCGGGAGCACGGACTCGGAGGGCTTCCAGCGGCAGTTCCGCGAGGTGGTCGATCCGGTGACCGGGGAATCCTCGGCCGTGGCGGTGTCCGTGCCGTTCACGAACGAGACCACGACCGACCGCTACTGGGACTACGACGCCCAGCTCACGCAGACGCTGTTCCGCTGGGACCAGTGGCAGCGCCTCAAGCAGTCGGACTCGCGGGTCGCGCTCGCCGAGGCGAACTACCGCGCCGCGCAGCAGGACCTGATGGTCCGCGTCTCTCAGCGCTACTTCGACGTGCTCGCGGCCGACGACACGCTCGGCGCTGCCCAGGCGACGCTCGAGGCGGTCAACCGCCAGCTCGAGCAGGCGGAGAAGCGCTTCGAGGTGGGCCTGATCGCGATCACGGACGTGCAGGAAGCCCGCGCGGCGCACGACAGCGCGACCGCCGGCGTCATCGCCGCGAAGCGCGCGCTCGCGACCGCGCAGGAATTCCTGCGTGAGCTCACCGGCGAGGCCTACGAGCAGCTCGTGAAGCCCTCGGACTCGATGCCGCTCGACCAGCCGCAACCGCTGGACGAGCAGTTCTGGGTCGACAATGCGGTCGAGCAGAACCTGAACGTCATCGCGGCCAGGCTCGGCGTCGACATCGCGAAGTCGAACGTCAAGATCGCGCAGGCGGGCCACATGCCCACCGTGGACCTCTTCGCCCGCTACGGCGAGTCGGACAGCGTCGCGGACTCGCTCACGCGCGTGCCGCAGGAGTTCCAGGACCCGAACCTGCCGGCCCAGGAATTCCCGGCCGACTTCAACCGGACGGACGACCAGATCGGCGTGCGGGTGAACATCCCGGTCTTCGCGGGCGGCATCACGCGCTCGCAGGTCCGCGAACAGACCTACCTGCACCGTGCCGAGCGCGAGCGCCTCGAAGGCGCCCTGCGCGGCGCGGAGCGCGAGACCCGCGATGCTTATCTCGGAGTGCTCGCCGAGAAGGCGCGGGTGCAGGCACTGCAGCAGGCCGTGAAGTCGAACCAGACTGCGCTCGAGGCCACCGAGGCGGGCTTCGACGTCGGAACACGCACCACCGTCGACGTGCTCGATGCGAGGCGGCGGCTCTTCGAGGCCCAGCGCGACTTCGCACGCAGCCGCTACGACTACCTGATCAACCTCGTGCGCCTGAAGTCGGCGTCCGGCGTGCTGGTCCCGACGGACCTTTCGCAGATCAACGGCCTCCTGACGACGCCAGCCCCGCTGCCGATCGTGCGCCCGGCGCCGGTTCCAGCAACGGCGACACCATAGCGACCAGCCGGTCGACGGCGCCGCGGCTCTGCTCGACCGCGTGGCGACCCGCCGCGCCGGCCGTGCGGCCGAGCGCCGGATCGCTGAACCACTCCTCCACGCGCTGCGCGAGCTCCGCACCGCTGCGCACGATCCGGAGCGCGCCGGCGTCTTGCAGCAGGTCGGCGATGTCCTGGGCGTTCTGCGTGTGCGGCCCGGAAAGAATCGGCAGCCCGAGCACCGCGGGCTCGAGCAGGTTGTGCCCGCCGATCGGCACGAGGCTCCCGGCGACGAAGGCGACGTCGGCCGCCGCGTAGAACATCTGCAGCTCGCCCAGCGTATCGACCAGGTACACGCCGTGGCCACGGTCGGGACGGTCACCTGAACTCCTCGAGACGAACGAGCGGCCGCGGCGGCGCAGCAGCGCCTTCACGGCGTCGAAGCGCTGCGGGTGCCTCGGCACGAGGATCAGCAGCGCCTCGGGATGCCGCGTGCAGACGCGCTCGTGAGCGGCGAGCAACGCATCCTCCTCGCCCTCGTGCGTGCTGCCCGCGATCCACACCGGACGTGACGCCGCGCACCCGGCTCGAAACGCCCGCCCTGCCGCGACGGTGGACTCGGGGATGTCGAGATCGAGCTTCACGTTGCCCGTGACGCGCACGCGGTCGTGCGCCGCACCGATCGTCCGGAAACGCTCGGCATCCGCCGGCGTCTGAGCGCCGATCAGGATCCCGTGCGACAGCGTCTCGCGGAACAGCTTGGCCATGCGGCGGTAGCGGTCGACCGAGCGGGTCGAGACGCGCGCGCTTGCCATGACGAGCGGGATGCGGCGGCGACCGAGCTCGTGGTACAGCGTCGGCCAGATCTCGGTCTCGAGGATGATGGCGACGCGCGGCTGCGTCCGGTCGAGGAAGCGGCGCACCGCGCCGGGGAGGTCGTACGGCAGGTAGCGATGCGGCACGCGTGCGCCGAAGAGCGCGCGCGCACGCTGCGCACCGGTCGGCGTGACCGTCGTGACGATCACCGGGATGCCGGGAAATCGCTGCTCGAGTGCGCGGATCAGGGCGGCCGACGCCTGCACCTCGCCGACCGAGACCGCGTGGACCCAGATGCAGCCGGGGGCCGGCGACGGTTCCACGTAGCCCAGGCGCTGGTGCAGGCGACCGCGGTAGTCCGGATTCCAGAGCGCCTTCCAGCCCTCCATCGCAACGGCGAGCGGCGCCAGCAGGTAGGTGAAGGTCACGTAGATCACGCGCATCATGCGGCGGCGACTCCTTCGAGCAACGCCTTCCAGTCGCCGTCCGTCCAGCGCTCGGGCGGCAGCCTCGCCGTGACCTTCGCGAGCGAACGATGCAGCCGGTCGAGCACGTCGCGCTCCCAGCCGCCCCGGGCCTCGAAACGGCCGCGGTCGAAGTCGACGACGTACACCGCGCCATCGCCCGCAAGAAGGAGATTGTGCGCGTTCAGGTCGGCGTGCCGGACGCCGTGCGCGTGCAGCCGTCCGATCACTCGCCCTATCCCGCGCCACCGGTCGGGCTCGAGCGGCGCGTTCGCGAGCGCACGCGCGAGCGTGAGCCGCGTCGGCAACTCCTCGGTCACGAGGTCGGCGCGATAGGTGAGAGCCGAGCGGACGTAGCGTGCGGCGACGGGCGCCGGCACCGGCAGGCCCGCCTGGTGCAGCGCGTGCAGCAGCCGCCACTCGCGGAACGAGCGGGTGCGATCCTCGCCCGTCCAGAGATAACGGTCGTCGAGGAGCCGCGCCACGGCGCCGCCACGGCGATAGTGACGCAGCACCCAGCGGCGATCGCCGTCGCGCACGAACGCGACCGTGCCGCGTCCGCCCGCGACCTCCTCCAGGCTGCCGCGCCCATGCCAATGTCCCGGCTCGAACGCCGGTTCCGCCAACTGGCCGCTGCGCGACGCATCGTATAGCATCGCGCCGCGGTCCGTTCGCACGCGCGTTTCCGGCCCGGCGCTCACTTCGTTCGACGTTCCTGGACGTGTCCCGGGACGGATTGTTCACCATCGGACTGCCGCTGCCTACCCATGCCCGGACCCGCCGACGCACCTCGGAACCTGTGCGTGCTGCGCCTCTCGGCGATCGGCGACGTGTGCCACGTGCTGCCCGTCGTCCGCACGATGCAGGACGCCTGGCCCGGCGTTCGCTGCACGTGGATCATCGGCAAGCTCGAGCACAAGCTGCTTGGCCACCTGCCCGACGTGGAGTTCGTCGTGTTCGACAAGCGCGCGGGACGGGCTGCGTACGCGGAACTGCGGCGGCGGATGACGGGACGTCGCTACGACGCGCTGCTGCACATGCAGCTCGCGATCCGCGCGAGCCTCGCCGCGGCGCTCGTGCCTGCGACGACCCGGATCGGCTTCGACCGCGCCCGGGCCCGCGAGCTGCAGTGGCTCTTCACCAACCGTCGCATCGAGCCGCGCCGCCGCGAGCACGTGCTCGACGGACTGTTCGGTTTCGCTGAGTGCCTCGGCCTCCGCCGGCGCTCGATGCGCTGGGACATCCCGCTGCCCGAGGCCGCGCTCGAGTACGCCCGCAACGTCATCCCGGAAGGACGTCCGACGCTCGTCATCAGCCCGTGCTCGAGCCACGTGCTCCGCAACTGGTCCGCGGAGGGCTATGCCGCCGTGGCGGACCACGCGTCGAGGCGCCACGGCCTGCAGGTGCTCATCTGCGGAGGTCCGAGCCCGCTCGAGCGGGAGACGGGGGCACGCATCGAGCAACTCGCCCGGGAGCCGGTCGTGAATCTCGTGGGTCGCGACACGCTGCTGCAGCTCCTCGCGACGCTCGAGCGGGCGGTCGCGCTGGTGAGCCCGGATTCAGGGCCGGTGCACATGGCCACGACCGTCGGCACGCCCGTCGTAGGACTTTACGCGGCGACCAATCCCGAGCGCAGCGGTCCTTACTACAGCCGGCCATGGTGCGTCGACCGCTACGACGCCGCCGCGCGGGCATTCCGGGGGCGTCCGGCCGCGGAGATACCGTGGACGACCAAGATCGAGCACCCCGGCGTCATGGACCTCATCCGGCCCGAGGACGTCGTCGAGCGGCTCGACGCGCTGATGGCGGCCGGCGCACCCCGCACGCCGACCCGCTGACGCTCGCCGCGCACTGGGCGATAATGCGATCCGGCCGCGCCCCGTGCGGCGTACCAGGACACGCCGAGATGGCCGAAGCAAGCGACAAGCTCATCCAGCCGAACGCCCAGCACCACTACGACGTGACGCCGGACGACCTCCCGCTTTCGTGCCCGATGCCGAGCATGCAGCTCTGGAACAGCCATCCGCGCGTCTACCTGCCGATCGAGAAGACCGGCTGGGCGAAGTGCCCGTATTGCTCGGCGGAGTACACGCTGAAGCGGGGCTGAGGGTGTCCCCCGGCCCTATTTCCGCTTCCCGTACTCCGCATAGCTCTTCTCCTCCACCAGCGTGGAGCCGAGCTTCGTGTTGATGCGCTTCTTGATCGCCGCGCGTTCGTCGTTGGTGAAGTAGACAGCGCGCGCGAGTTCGACGAACTCGGCGTCGAAGCGCCCGTCGCGCTCCAGGTCGCGGAGCAGGTCCTCGACGTCCCAGAGTTTCGCGTTGACGTCGCGGAGGCCGGTCCATTCGGCCTCGATGTCGAACTTCGCGAACGGTGAGGCGCGCCACGTGTCGTTCAGGAGCGCGAGCTCCGTGCGCACGTTGTGCAGCTTCGCGGGATCGGTCATGCGCTGCGACTTGATCTCGAGGATGGTGATCTTGTCGATCAGCTCGCCGGGGGAAACGGGCACGAGGAGTTCGGTCATCGCGAAACCTTAGGCGAGCGCCCGGGTTTTCGCAATTGCCCGCCGACTGCCGGCACGCCGTGCGACTCGCGGGCCGCCGCCGGTTCAGCCTTCCATCGTCGCGGTCCAGATGGCGGTGACCGCGGCACGCGTCTCGGCGAATTCCTCCGCCGGCACGACGTTGTCCGCCGCGTCGAGCGACAGGTGGTGCATCCGCTGGCGGTACGCGCGATAGGCGGCCGTCAGCACGTCCACGGTCGATTGCGGCACGAGGTCGGCGGAGGCCAGGCTCTCGAGCTGCCGGATGTTGTCCGAGTACGTCACGAGCTCCTCGTAGCGTTCGGACCAGAGCAGCGTCCAGTACTGCGCGAGGAACTCGACGTCGGTGATGCCGCCCGGGTCCTGCTTGAGGTCGAACTGGCCGGGGCCCGAGCGCGAGAGCTCGGCGCGCATGCGCTCGCGCATCGTGCGCACGTCGTCCCGCAGCGTCGCGCGCCGAACGGCGTGGCGCAGCACGTCGCGTCGCAGGCTCTCGAACCGGTCGCGCAGCGCGGCCGGCCCGGCGACGACGCGCGCTCGCAGCAGTGCCTGGTGCTCCCACGTCCAGGCCTCGGCGCGCTGGTAATCGCCGAAGCCTTCGATGCTCTGCACCAGCAACCCCCCCTTGCCGCTCGGCCGCAGGCGCGTGTCCACCTCGTAGAGCCGGCCGGCCGCGGTATGGACGGCGAGCACGTGCACGAGCCGCTGCACGAGCCGCAGGAAGAACACGCCGTTGTCGACGGGCTTGGGCCCGGTCGTGTGCTGCACGTCGCCCGAGGAATCGTGCAGGAAGACGAGGTCGAGGTCGGAGCCGTAGCCGAGCTCGATCCCGCCGAACTTGCCGTAGGCGACGACGATCACGCCGGCACCGGCGAGGTGCGCTTCGTCGGGACCGTACTGTGGAACACCGTGTCGCGCGACGATCTGCTGCCACGACAGATCGAGCGCCTCGCCGACGATCAGCTCCGCGATGTCCGTGAGGCGGTCGCTCACCTTCATGAGCGGCAGGCGTCCCGTGAGGTCCGGGACGGCGACGCGGAACACCGCCGCCCGCTGGAACTGCCGGAGCAGCTCGACCTGGTGCTCGGGATCGTCGACGCCGGCGCCGGCCATGCGCACGCGCAGGTCGTGCTCGAATTCCGCGCGCGTCGGCGTCGACTCGAACAGGCGCTCGTCGAGCAGTTCGTCGAGCAGCAGCGGGAACGACGCGATCTGGTCGGTCAGGAACTGCGACTGGGCGCAGAGCTCGACGAGCCGGCGACGTGCGACGGCGTTTTCGTTGAGGAGGGAGAGATAGACGGTTCGGCCGCCGATCGACTCCAGCACGTGCAGCAGCCGGCCGAGCGCGAGCGCCTCCGCCCCACGGCCCGCCAGCGACTGGAGCAGCGACGGCAGCAGCGTGTGCAGGCGGCGTCGCCCGGTATCGTCGAGCCGGCGGTAATAGGCGCTGTCGCGCAGCAGCTCGAGACGCGCCGACACGGCCTCTGCTTCGGCGAGACCGGCCACGCGCAGCAGTTCGCTGCGGCGGGCGACGTCGACCTGGTCCTCGAGCAGCGAGACGAGCGCCCGACCCGCCTCGCCCTCTGTGGGCGCTGCAGGTGCGAACACCAGGGCGCGGAAGTGGCTGCTCACGCGGTCGCGGTGCTGCGCGATCACGGTCGCGAGCGCAGGCCAGTCCGGCATGCCCATCGCGAGCGCGAGCCGCGCGCGTCCCGTCTCGTCGCGGGGCAGGTCGTGCGTCTGCTCGTCGTTGCGCTCCTGCAGCCGGTTCTCGAGCCGGCGCAGGAAGCGATACGATCCGGCCAGCTCCGCGAC
>RPQJ01000023.1 GCA_003819815.1 Lysobacterales bacterium | reverse complement strand
GGCGCGCCAGTGATAATGAAAAGGGGTCCCTCGACAGAGGGACCCCTTTTTTCATTTCACACGCGCTCCCCGGAGAGATTGAGAACTCCCGACGCCGTCGGGAGGTCGACTACCGCGCGCCAGCGCGGTAGGACGTTGCGGGTGGCTCCGGTGTCGCCGCTCCGCAACGGCCCCAGCGGGGCGCCGCAGTAGCGGAGCGGCGGCGCAATCTCTCTCTCCGGGCATACAAGCGAAATGAGAGCGGATCTTCCGTAGAGCGCCCCATCCGCATTGGCCGCGAGGCGACCCGGCGTCACCGCTGCTCAGCGATCCACGCCCGCACCGAGGCATCGAGCATGGGCAGGGTCACGCTGCCGTAGCCCAGCACGCGGTCGTGAAAGGCCCGCAGGTCGAAGTCGGCTCCGAGTTCCGCCTCGGCGAGATCGCGCAGGCGGCGGATCTCCAGCATGCCCAGCATGTAGGAGTTGGCCTGGCCGGGCCAGGCGATGTAGCGGTTGACCTCCGACTCGATATCCACGGCCGGCCAGGCGGTATTGTTCAGCATGTAGTCCACGGCCTGCTGTCGCGTCCAGCCCTGGGTGTGAATGCCGCTGTCCACGACCAGTCGCGCGGCGCGGGCCGCCTGGTCCGACAACAGGCCCATGCGATCGAGCGGGCCGCTGTACAGTCCGAGTTCGTCTGCGAGGCGTTCCGAGTAGAGCGCCCAGCCCTCACCGAAACCCGAGTTCCACAGGTACCGCGCGATCGGGTGCACGCCGTCGCCCAGTTCCAGTGCGATCGCTCCCTGCAGATGGTGGCCCGGGTAGGTTTCGTGGTGCAGGACCGATTCCTGGATCGCACGTGAGCGGCGGGTCGGATCCACGACTGCGATGTAATAGATGCCGGGGCGGGTGCCGTCCTCCGAGGACGAGTGGTACTCACCCGTGCCGGTCGCGCGATAGGCCGGATACGCCTTGATCTCGACGTCGGCCCTTGGCAGCCGACCGAACGCTTCCGGCATCCTGGCCTTGGCGCGGGCCAATGCGGCCACGGAGTACTGCAGCACTTCCTCCTCGGTCCCGAACGTATACCGAGGATCGTCGTTGAGACCTCTCAGGAAGGCCTCGATGGTCGTCCCGGCGAAATGTTCATCGATGATGGCCTGCATCTCGGCGCGAATTCGCGCGACCTGCGCCAGCCCGAGCCGGTGGATCTCGCTTGCGGAGGGTTCGATGGTGGCGTAATGCCGCACCAGGGCCGGGTAGCACGCGGCGCCGCCAGGGTTGAAGCCCAGTCCGATGTCTTCCCGCGCGCGCGGCAGGTAATCGACCTCCAGGAAGCGGGCGTAGCGTTCGACTGCCGGGGCGATGTCGGACTCGAACAGCGCCTGCACCTCGGCGGCGAACTTCGGGTCGCCCGAGCGCAGGCCCGGGCTCAGCAACGGGCTGTCGGCGCCTGCCAGGGCCCGGACTTCGTCCACGGCAGGAGCCACGGTCAGGCGTGGGGCGCTGTAGCCGGATTCCAGGCCACGGCGCAAGTTGGCGATCTCGATGTCGATGTATCTCGGCAACGCAGCCAGTCTCTGCAATGCCTGTCGCTGCAGTTCAGGAGTGTCGACGGGCTGTATCTCGAACAGGCTCGGCACCGTCCGGTGCCAGGCGGTGATGCTGCTGGCCGCCCAGAGTTCATTGCGGCAGACGCGGATCGCGGCCGAACTGGCCAGCGTCTCATGGAGGATTCCGTACGTTACCCAGTCGCGGCTGCCGACCTCCGCGGGCATGCCCGCGGCGCCGAGCTCTGCAAGCCAGGCGTCTTCCCGTGCCTGCCAGGCAGCCCTGGCTTCCGTCGAATGGTCGGTCAGCCGGTCGTGGCGGGCGCCGGGCAGGGAATACAGGGTGCCCAGTTCTGGGTTGTGCTCCAGCAGTGCGGCCAAGTAGTCGTCGGCGATCGCCTCGACGTCACGCTGTGCGAGCGCGGCGCCATTCGCGTCCGCAGGCGCAGCGTCCGGCAGCGCACGGTACGAATGGCATCCGGTCGCACCGAGGCAAAGCAGTGCAGCGGCCAGGATCAGCCGCGTGTCGGCGCGGCGGTTACGGTCGGGGCGCGGACTGGGCCGACTTTCGGAACGCATGGGCGGTTTCCATTGTTGTTGAGGGCCAGTGCGACACGGAGGCCGCACGCAGGTGCTCCCACCTGCGGGTTCATACATCATGCGCACTGCCGGTACTAGCCCGCCGGTACGGGGCGGCGGAAAGCATTGCGGAGCGTGCGGGCGCCCATCTCCCCTGGCGCCACGCCGATCGAGCCAGCGTCAGTCCCGATCCGGCGCCCCCAGGGGGAACAGCGGCCGATACGGTCGCGCTTCGTCGACGGCTCTCGCGAACGCGGGCCAGGCAAGAAGACGCGACCGGTAAGCCCGCACCCGGGGAAATGCAGGCGCGATGGGATGCACCCAGTCAGCATAAAAGAGCGACGGTGACGCGGCACAGTCGGCCAGGCTCGGCGTCGCGCCGGTGGCCCAGGTGCGCCCCTCCAGGCGTTGTTCGAGCCAGCCGTACGCCAGGTCGAGTGCCCGTCCGGCTTGAGCCAGCGCGGCGTCCGTGGCGGCGGCATCTCCCGCGATCGCCGCAAGTACCGGCCGCTGCATGGCCGTCATCACGTCGTTGTCGAAGTAGCGGTCCAGGAATCGAGCTTCGAGCGCCTCCAGGGGATCGTCGGGCAGCCAGCGAACCCGGCCGCCGTGCCGGAGCATCAGGTACTCGATGATGATCGTGGACTCCACGATCGTGCGTCCGTCGTCGACGAGGACCGGGAAGCGCGCAAACGGCCAGCGTGCCTTGAGTTCCGCCATCGCCTGCGGGTCGTCGACCTTCCGATACTCGAAGGGCACCTCGTTCTCGTAGAGTGCGACGAGCACCTTCTGGCAATAGGACGAGAAGGGATGCGCGTACAGCGTGAGCGACATGGATCACCTGTGTGGGCGGTTGTAGACTTCGCGCCGACGGAATCCGGCCCTTTCGTGGTCCGGCTCTCATGGGGAAGTCATGAATCGGTCGGTCGTCGTGTTCCTGTTGGCGTCGTTCTCTGCGGCCGCAGTCGCCAAGCATGTCTACCCGAAGTATCTCGAACCAGTCGAGGACGGAGCCACGTACGAGCTGGCCGAGGACTACGTGTTCAAGGAGAAAGCGGCCACCTTCACGCTCTTCGAGGGCAGCTACGTGGTCAAGTTCGAGGACTCGAAGGCCGTGTATCTGATCGGCGGCAGCCAGTGCCTCGAGATGAGCGTCGTTCCACCGAAGAATCCCGATGCGGCCTGGGCCGACAAGTGGGACTGTGGCGTGTTCCTGCCCAAGGATCCCGAGAAGGGTGCGGCGTTCTTCATGATCCGCCGGACGCCCGGGCAGCCCCACTCGGGCAACGGGTGGCTGATCGACGAGATAATCAAGGCCGGCTACGGCAGCTTCGACTTTCCGACGTCGAAGCACGACGACCGGTCATTGCGGGCGCAGCTGGTCCTGATCGAGCCCTGAGCGCTCCATGTTTCGCTTCGGCAACTCCACTGTGAACACGGTCTCGCTGCCGGTCGCCACGGCGTCGACGGTGCCGCCGTGCGCCTGGGCGATCTGCTCGACGATGTAGAGCCCGAGCCCGAGCCCGTCCTGGCGGTCCCGTCCAGGCCCCCGGTGCAGCGGCGAGAAAAGCCGCCGCAAGGTCGACGTATCCGCCGGGGCGCCTTGATTTCGCACGGCCAGACGCACGCTTTCGTCCGTGCCGGCCACGTCCACCTGCACGGGGCCCACGGCGCCGTGAGTGATCGCGTTGACGACCAGGTTGCACAGCATCTGCTGCAGCCGTTTGCCGTCCCACTGCCCCGTGCAGTCGCCGCTCACCCGTAGCGTCAGGTCGACCCCGGGGTAAGCGGCCCGGATCTGCTCGAGCTCCCGCTCGCACAGGGTGGCGAGCGACACGTCCGAGACGTCCACCGAAACCCCGAGTCCCAGCTTGGTCCGGTTGAAATCGACCAGGTCGTCGAGCAGTCGACGCATGCGGGCGCCGCTGTCCATGAGCCGGCGAGCTGCCGCGTCGATCGGCTCGCCGGCGTTCAGCCGCGCAAGGTAATGCGCGGTCATCTGGATGGTCTGCAGTGGGCTGCGCATGTCGTGGCCGAGCATGCCGAACAGCAGGTTGCGCGCCTGCTCTACTTGCGAGTGGAAGTGGCTGATCGATTCCGCGAGCGCCTGGTCGATCGCCTCGTTGAAGCGAATCATGTCCTCGAGCGGATCTTCCGGGCGATCCGAAGCGCTGAGCCAGAGGCTCAGCACGCTCGCCCTCAGCGCGCGGTACTCCGAGGCCAGTTGCTTGATGTCGAAACCATCGTTCGCCCGCAGAACGGCGTGTGTCTGTGCGGCCGTCTCGCGGGCTGGGAAAGGCACCGGCGCGAGGCCGCGCGACTTGGCGGACTGTTCTTCCTCATTCTGAGGTGTCGCGAGGTCATGGGCGATCGCTTCCAGGATCTGCTGCGCGTGGTCCCGCAGTTCGAGCGAATTCATGTGCGACGCTGCGGGCGTCAGGGTAGCGGCGAACCGCTCCCAGTGAGCCAGGATGGCGCCCATTTCCCGGAGGATGAAGGTCTGGAGTCGCATGCGCTTAGCGCCACAGATCCCGTCGAGGGCTCTTCGTGGCTCCCGAAGTTTGGAGCCAGCAACCTCAGTGTACAGCTACTGGTCGGTCCGGCCCGGGCAGTTCACGCTGGGCCGGACGACGGGTCACGAGCGTCGTCGACCCGAAGCGCCGTCCGCACGAGGAACCCGATCCGGCCGGGCTGCCCCCTTCGGCGAGCGCCACGCGGTTGGGTTTGACGCCGTCGTCGATCGGTGATGAATTGCTCGGATACTGTTCGCGCCCCATCCACCGAGTCCCCCGAGGTCGCCCGATGCTCAAGCTCCACGGTTTCCCGGTCAGCAACTACACGAACATGGTCGAGTTCGCGCTGCTCGAGAAAGGCCTGCCGTACGAGTACGTCCTCACGATTCCCGACCAGAGCGAGGCGTTCCTCGGGAAGAGCCCGCGGGGCAAGGTGCCGTTCCTCGCGACGCCGCAGGGCACGATCAACGAGACGGACGCGATCCTCGACTATCTGGAGGAGCGGGGCGAGGGCAGGGCGCTGCTGCCGCGCGACCCGTACGAACGCGCGTACGTCCGCTCGCTGATGAAGGAACTGGAACTCTACGTCGAGCTGCCGGCGAGGTCGTGTTTCGCCGAGGCATTCTTCGGCGGCAAGCTGCCGGACCCGATCAAAGCGAAAGCGGCCGATGAGCTGAACCTCGGCTTCGCGACTCTCGGACGCCACGGGCGGTTCGCGCCGTGGCTCGCGGGCGCGGAGTTCACCCTGGCCGACGTCGTGTTCGCCTACTCTGCCGACCTCGCGAACACCGTGTCGAAGCAGCTCTTCGGTATCGATCACCTCGCCCGGCTGCCGGCCGCAGCGGCGCTGATGCAGCGCCTCACGGAGAATGCCCATTACCGGGCGATCGCGGCGCGTCGCGACGCCGGGCTGCCGACGTTCATCGCGACGATGCAGGCGAGGCTCGCCGCGGCGCGCGCCTGATGCGCCGCCGCTGCGCGGTTCTCGCGCATCAGGTCAGCCGCAGGATCACGTCGCGAGCGCGCGGAAACCGCTCCAGCAGCATCCTGCGGTCACCGAGTTCGAAGCCGCCGAACTCGAACGCTGGCGCGACGCTGCAGCCCACCAGTGCGTACGGCGCGCCCGGTGCGACCGCGGCGCCGAACCAGCATCCCGCCGGCACCACGTGCTGGGGATGGTGCCCGGCGGCGAGATCGCTGCCGAGGATGGTCACGCGGGGAGCGGCGTCGACGTCACGATCGTCGAGTTCGTGGATCTCGAGCGGTCCACCGAGGTACAGGTGCCAGCCTTCGTCCGCGTCGATGCGGTGCAGTCGCGAGACGGCGCCCTGCGGCAGCAGGTAGTAGATCAGCGTCGAAGCCGCCCGGGTGCCCGGCGGGGCGGCGGCACGGTAGCTCTCGCGGTACCAGCCCCCCTCCGGATGCGGCAGGAGTCGCAGCCGCTCGATCAGCGAGTCGATCGCAGGCAGGCTGCCGTTCACGGCGTCGGACTGCCGTCTTCGACCTGTACTTCGTATCGTTCGTGCAGGCCGGCGACGTGGGCATCGACGGCCTGCTCGATGGCTGCGGCGGTGTAGTCGTCCGCGACCTGGTCGCGCACCTCGTCGAATGCCAGCAGGACACCCGGTCGTCTCGCGGTGGGGCGCAGGTAGTGCCAGCCGCTCGGTGATTCGTACGGTCCGCTCCACGCGTCGAGCGGCGCCGCCTGCAGGGCCGCGAGGAACGCCTCGCCGAACAGGCCCCGGATCATGCTCTCGCCGTAGTCCGGAAAGACCGTGCCCTGCGCTGCTTCGTCGCCGCGGACTGGCTCGCCGGCCTGCAGGCGTTCGAGCACCTCGGGCGGGGGCGTATCGCGGAAATACACCTGCGCAAAGTCGACCGTGGATTCGGAGCGGTAGAGATCGAGGTGCTCCGCGTAGTGGTTGACGACGTCCTCGTCGGTGGGCTCGGGCACCTCCACGGCAATGCGTCGCCGCACGGCTTCGACGAGACGGGCCCGCACGCCCGGGTCGGTCAGGTGCACGTCGTTCTCGATCGCCTCGCGCGCGAGAAGCTCCTCGGCAAGGTAGTCCCGCTCGAGGCGGATCCGCTCGGCCTCGCTGGCCTGCCGGCCGACGACCGACTCGAACTCGGCGACGAGGCGCGCGCGCGTCTCGGCGGACAGCGTGACGGCCGGACGGGCGCGTTGCTCCACCCACGCGTGGGCTGCAAAGAGCGCGGTGCCCGCGAGCAGGAAGACGAACAGCGGTTCGCGCAGCAGTCTTGCGCAGCGCCCCGATCGCCCTGCGGCGTGCGTCGATGCGAGCGTCTGGCCGTCAGTCACCGGATCGCCGGCCGGTGCCGTACGCCGCCTCGACCTGCTCGACCTTGCCCGCACGCTCGCCGGCGCGTCCGGCTTCCGGCTGCTGGTGCCCGGTCGTGAGCTCGGAGAGGAATCCTGCTTCCGTGATGCCCTGCTTGCGCATCGCGACGCCCGTGAGGCACGCGTGCAGGACGAAGTTGGCGTTCAACGCCGAGCGGTAGCTCGCGTCGATCATCGGCGCGAGTTCGACGATCTCGAAACCGACGACGCCGTTCTCGGCGCACAGCCTCCGCACGAGCGGCATCGCCTCGCGCATCGTGAGTCCGCCCGGCACGGGCGTGCCGGTGCCCGGCATGAACGCCGGGTCGAGCACGTCGACGTCGAACGAGATGTAGAGCTTGCGGCCGCCTTCGCGCGCCTCCGCGAGCACGCGCTTCATCGTCTCGTCCCAGCCGCGCTTCTCGATCTCGGCCATCGTGTGGTAGCGCATGCCGTTGTTGCGCATCCACTCGAAGCCGCCCGGTCCCGGCCACGGGCCGCGCAGGCCGACCTGGATGAAGTTCCGCCCGGGCACGTGGCCTTCCTTGACGACGCGATACACCGGCTGGCCGTGCGTGATGAAGTGGGGCTGGTCGCTGCCCGCGTCGTAGTGGGCGTCGAAGTGGATGACGCTGAAGCTGCCCTTGCCGTGCACGTCGGCGAGTCCCGCGATGTTCGGGTACTCGAGGCTGTGGTCGCCGCCGATGACGAAGGGCAGCGCGCCGGTGCGGGCGATCTCGGCGACGCGCTCGCGGACGTGGTGCACCGTCCGCTCGGTGCTCATGTTGTCGACCGCGATGTCGCCATAGTCCACGATGTTGAGCACCTTGGACGGATCGACCAACGTGTTCATGTCGACGCCGCCCGCGCCGTACTCGTTGCGCATCGCCTGCGGGCCGAAGCGCGCGCCGCGCATGTACGACCCCATGTCGAGCGGCGCGCCGACGATCGCGACGTCCACGTTGCCGGCCACCAGGTCTTCCGGGTAGATCGCGACCGGCGCGTCGGCGAACGTGCGTATGCCGGCGCGGCGGTTGGCGTAGTAGCCGAGGGCGAAGGGGCCCGGCTCGCGTTTCGGATTCAGCACGGCCGGCCGCGGCACCTTCCACGCATTGAACTCGGAGGAGGCCGTGTTGAGCGGTATCGCGGCCATGTCCCGCGCCGGGTCGAAGGCCGCGGCCTTCGTGACGGTCATCATCCCTTCGACGTAGGCCGCGATCTCCTCGGGCGACTTGTTGCGGAGCCGCTGGTGCAGTCTCTCGCGCGTGCCGGCGAAGCGCTCCGCGTCCTTCGACAGCAGGAAGTCGCGCTGCTCGGCCGTGAGCCCGGAGATCTTCGGAGCAAGCCAGTCGGGGACCGCTGCGGGCGCATCCGCTTCGCGCGCCGCGGGGGCGGGGATAGGCGCGAGCAGGAGCACGGCCGCGACGACCAGGCAAGACAACGGTCCGCGCATGAAGAATCCCCCGAGTCGGGACGCGGTCGGGTTCCCGGAACCCCGAGGACCGCCGCAGCCCTTGTTCGGTGGATTCTGCATGGGCACGTCCGGGGGCGCCAGCGACGGTTTTCGCGCGTGCCTCGCCGGGTGATTTTGGTCAAGATGGCGGCATGGACGCCATCGATACCCGCGGATTCCTGGACACCGCACTCGGCGCGGTCCTCGAGGCCGGGCCGATCGCGCTGAGGCATTTCCGCCAGCCGATCGCCATCACCGACAAACGCTCCGGCGGGCACTACGACCCCGTGACCGAGGCCGATCGCGGAATCGAGTCGCTGATCCGCGAGCGCCTGCGCACAGCCTACCCGGGCCACCGGATCGTCGGAGAGGAGCACGGTACCGAGGGGGAAGGCCCGACGTACTGGATCATCGACCCGATCGACGGCACGCGGGCGTTCATCAGCGGCATGCCGACCTGGGGCATCCTGCTCGGGCTCGTCGTCGATGCGCGGCCCGTCGTCGGGATCATGCACCAGCCCTACACGGGAGAGACCTGGTACGCGGCGACCGGGTCGGGGGCGAGGTTCCGGCAGGGCGACCGCGAGACCGCGCTGCGGACGCGTGCGGACGCGAGTCTCGCGGACGCGGTGCTCTACAGCACGCATCCGCTGATGTTCAGCGACCCGATGCTGCGGGAACGGTACGAGGCGCTCACTTCGCGATGCCGGCTGCAGCGCTGGGGCGGCGACTGCTACGCGTTCGCGCTCGTCGCGCACGGCGGCATCGACCTGATGGTCGACAGCGGCCTGCAGCCCTACGACATCCTGCCGCTGGTGCCGATCATCGAGGGCGCGGGCGGCGTCGTAACCGACCTCGAAGGCCGCACGCCGCTCGGCGGCGGCACCGTCGTGGCAGCCGCCAACGCCGCACTGCACGCGGAGGCGCTCGCCGTCCTGAACGGGTAGCGCCAGCCCGACTCAGCCCTTCTTGAAGATGCCGAGCGCGCGCAGGATGAAGATGAGCAGCACGGCGCCGACGATGCCGACGACGAACCGCATGATGCCGCCTGCGGGCGCGATGCCCAGCGCGCCTGCCAGCCAGTAGCCGAGTGCGGATCCGGCGACGCCGACCAGCACGTTGGCGATCATGCCCATCTGCGCGTTGGTCTTCATGATGATGCTGGCGAGCCAGCCGACGATGCCGCCGACGATCAACGAGACGATCAGGCCCATGTGGTTCTCCCTTTCAGCCTGCCTTGGTCAACGAAGAAACTTGCCCGCGAGCCCGAGCAGGTCGTCGAGCGGATTGCCGTCGCGGTCGAGGTCGAGCATCGACGCGAGGCCGCCGAGGCCGCCGCCGGCACCCGCAGGCGGCGCGGCACGACCGGCACCGGGATCGCTGCCCGGAAAACCGGGCGAGCCGCCTGGCGCGGTGCGCGGCAGCGTGCCGCCGCGGCCCTGTTTCGCAAGATAGCCTGCCACGAGCATCGCGAAGACCGGCAGCAGCTTCTTGAGCAGCGCGGGGTCGAGGCCGGAGCGCGTGGCGGCGCTCTGAGCCACCGTACGGCTCACGTCCCGTGTACCGAAGACCTGGCCGAGCACGTCGTTGCCGCGCGCGACGTTGGTGGGCTCGGGACTCAGCACGTCGTCGAGCAGTCCGCCGCCGCCGAGCCCACCCAGCATGCCGAGCAGCCCTTCGAGCCCGGAGGACTGGGCGACGGCCTGCCGCTTGAAGCCGCCCAGCAGGGCGGGAAGCAGCGCTTCCGCTCCCGCAGCGACCTGCTGCTCGCTCAGGCCGAACTCACGTGCGATCGACTGCAGGCCTCCAGCCTGCTGCAGGATGTCCGAGGGGTTCATTGGTTCTTCCGTATCGAGTGATGCGAGGCGTGAACCTAGCATGCCTCGACGAACCGTGCGTGTCCGTCCGGTCTGCGCCGCTGCACTGCAAAAAAAGCAGCCGCAGCGTCGTCATGCCGCTGACACCGCTTCGTGGCGCCCCGGATGTCTCGCTGCTCACGGAGGCGGCTAGAATTGCGGAGCCATGGCCGCCGGGGGCGGCCGGCCGTTCTCATCCCTCCCCCCGACGGAGCACTCCCGCACATGACCGTGACCTCCGCGACCCTGCGTTCACTGCTCGTCATCGTCCTCTACGGCCTTTCGATGCAGGTCGCGTCCGCGCAGGCGCACCGCTCGGCACAGAGCAACTGTGTCCGCGAAGTCGAGCGGCGCGGCTACAACGTGGTTTCGACGAGCAACTTCCAGCAGTACCGCGACGGCTGGTCGATGGACATCCGGGCGCGGAACCCGCGGGGGGCCATCTCGGACGGCTCCTGCTTCGTCGAGACGCGTAGCGGCGAGGTGAGTCTCTCCGGTTTCGGATGGGGCGGTTCCTCGAGCCAGGGCGTGGAGTTCACCTGCGCGTCGGACAACGAGCGGTATCGCGAGTGCCAGTTGCCCGTGGACGGCCGCGCGCGACTCGTGAAGCAGCGCTCGGACTCGCCGTGCATCGAAGGCCGCACGTGGGGTCAGCGCGGCGATCGCGTGTGGGTCAGCAAGGGCTGCCGCGCGCGGTTCACCGTGGAACGCGGAGGCTGGGGCGGCAGCGGCGGGACCGGCAACCAGGCTCGGATGGAGACGGCGTGCCGGCGTCACGCGGAACGGGCCGGCATGTACGTCCAGAACGTCCGCCGCGGCGAGTGGCATTCCGGACCGCGCTACTGGCAGACGAGGGTCGAGGGCGTGTATCGCGAGCGCCGCATCGACGCGGGCTGCCGCTGGTATCCCGACCGCGACCGGACCGAGATGAACTTCGGCCAGGGCTGGACGACCGGCGGGGGCTTCGGCGGCAGCGGGGGAAACAGTGGCGGCGGCGGCATCGGTGGCAGCGGCAGCTCCGTGGACTTCGCGACCGCAGAGAACGCCTGTCGCCGGGAGGCCGAGCGGCAGGGTTATCGCGTCATCGGTCAGGAGCGGCCAGTCGGCGCACAGCAGGGCTATGCGATGCAGATGAAGCTCAAGCGGGCGAGCGGTCCGCCGCTCTCGGGCTTCTGCCGCTACAACACGAATACCCGCCGGGCGACTCTCGAGGTCAACTGAGCGCTCAGGTGATCGCGACGGGCGTGCGTGAGACGCCCCAGATCTCGTCGCAATACTCGCGCACCGCGCGGTCCGAGGAGAACTTCCCGGACCGCGCGGTGTTGAGGATCGACATCCGCGTCCAGCGCTCCGTGTCGGCCCACGCTTCCGCGACGCGTTCCTGGCAGGCCACGTAGCTCTCGAAGTCCGCGAGCACGAGGAACGGGTCCGACCCGATCAGGTTCTCGACGAGGGGCCGGAACACTTCGCGATCGCCGCGCGAGAACGTGCCGTCGCCGATCAGCTCGAGGCACGCCCGGAGGCGGGGACTCGACTCGACGACGTCGCGCGGGCGGTATCCCGTCCGGCGCAGCCGCTCCACCTCGGCGACGGTGAGCCCGAACAGGAAGAAGTTTTCCGCGCCTGCTTCCTCGCGGATCTCGACGTTCGCCCCGTCGAGCGTGCCGATCGTGAGCGCGCCGTTCATCATGAACTTCATGTTGCCCGTGCCCGAGGCTTCCTTGCCGGCCGTCGAGACCTGCTCGGAAAGGTCGGCGGCCGCGTACACCGCCTGTGCGCTCTGGACGTTGAAGTTTGGCAGGAAGACGACGCGCAGCCGGCCGTTCACGGCCGGGTCGGCGTTGATCGTGTCGGCGAGCGAGGTGACGAGCTTGATGATGCGCTTCGCCATGAAGTAGCCCGGCGCCGCCTTGCCGCCGAAGAGGAACACGCGCGGCGGGACGTCGCGGCCCGGCTCGCGCTTGAGCCGCCGGTACAGGTCGACGACGTGCAGCGCGTTCAGGTGCTGGCGCTTGTACTCGTGGATGCGCTTCACCTGCACGTCGTACATCCAGTCCGGCTCGATCGCGACGCCCGTCGTGCGCAGCACCTGGGCGGCGAGCCGCTGCTTGTTGGCGCGGCGCACTTCGCGCCAGCGCCGGCGGAAGCCCGCGTCGTCCGCGTACGGCTCGAGCGCGCGCAGCCTCGCCATGTCGCCGATCCAGCCGTCGCCGACGACCGAGGTAACGAGGTCGCGGAGCCCCGGATTCGCGAGTGCGAGGAAGCGCCGCGGCGTGACGCCGTTCGTCTTGTTGCTGAATCGCCCGGGCCACAGATCGTAGAAGTCCCGCAGGACGCTCGACTTCAGGAGATCGGTGTGGAGCGCCGCGACACCGTTGATCGCATGGCTGCCGACCGTCGCGAGATTCGCCATGCGGACCGAACGCCCGCCCGACTCGGCGAAGAGCGACACGCGCGCGACCAGTGCCTCGTCGCCCGGACGGCGCGCCCTCACCTCGGCGAGGAACCGTGCGTTGATCTCGTAGATGATCTCGACGTGGCGCGGCAGGAGTTCCGCGAGCAGCCCGAGCGGCCACGTCTCGAGCGCCTCGGGCAGCAGCGTGTGGTTCGTGTAACCCATGCTGCGCACGACCAGGTCCCAGGCCGGCTCCCACTCGAACCCGTGCTCGTCGAGCAGCAGGCGCATCAGCTCCGCGACGGCGAGCGACGGGTGCGTGTCGTTCATCTGCACGGCGTAGCGGTCGGCGAACCGCTCCGGCGGCTCGCCCGCGAGCCTGAGCAGCGCGAAGAGGTCCTGCAGCGAGCAGGAAACGAAGAAATACTGCTGGGCGAGCCGCAGCCGCTTCCCGGCCTCGGGCTCGTCGTTCGGATAGAGCACCTTGCTCACGTTCTCCGACCGCACCTTCTCGTCGACGGCCGCGTAGTAGTCGCCGGTGTTGAAGGCCTGGAAGTCGAACGACTCGACCGCCGACGCGCTCCAGAGCCTCAGCGTGTGGCAGGTGTTGACGCGGTGGCCCTGGATGGGCGTGTCGTAGGCCGTGCCCGCGACGACGCGGTCCGGCATCCAGCGGACGCGGTGCCGGCCCTCGCCGTCGCGGTAGTGCTCGGTGCGGCCGCCCCAGCCGACGCGGTACGTGACCTCGGGCTTGGCGATCTCCCACGGATTGCCGCGACGCAGCCACTTGTCGGTCACCTCGGCCTGCCAGCCGTCGCGAATCTCCTGGTCGAAGATGCCGAACTCGTAGCGCAGGCCGTAGCCCACCATCGGTCGCTCGAGGCTCGCGGCGGAATCGAGGTAGCAGGCGGCCAGGCGGCCGAGCCCGCCGTTGCCGAGCCCGGGTTCCTCCTCCTGGTCGAGGAGCGCGTCGAGGTCGCGGTCGAAGTCGCGCAGCGCCTCCCGGGTCGCCGACTCGATGCCCAGGTTCGCGAGGTTGTTCCCGAGGTGCGGGCCGAGCAGGTACTCGGCCGAGAGGTAGCAGGCGATGCGGACGTCGTTGCGGAGGTACGTCCGGGTCGTCGCGGCCCAGCGCTGCTGGAGGCGATCGCGGACGGCGAGGGCGACCGCCTTGTAGAAGTCGTGATCGGTCGCCGCCTCGGGCAGGCGGCCGAGCGAGCACTGCAGGTGGTACGCGATCGACCTCGCGATCGAAGCTGCGTCGAGGCTGTCGTGGCCGTCCGGATCCAGGACGCGCGAGACCTCGTAGACTTTCCCGTCCATGTGCGTCTCCTTCGAACCCGCCGGCCCATAGGATGCACCCCTTCGGTGACGGCGGCGAGACGGGCGATGTCGCGCGGCGCGGTCGGCCGCGACGGGCTCGCGCTGGCCCGGGCCGGTTCCGTCGCCTATAGTCGGGCCACTGCAAGGGCGCGACGGGGAGGCGCCATGGTCCAGGGCAAACCGCTCAACCTGCTCGACCTGAGCTTCGTGCTGATGGAAACCCGGCAGACGCCGATGCACGTCGCGGGCCTCCAGACGTTCGTGCCTCCGGCCGACGCGCCGCGCGATTTCCCGCGGCAGGTCTACGAGTACCTCCGCAGCTTCCCGGTCACCGCGCCGCCGTTCAATTACCGTCTGCGCGGCCCGTTGTCGGGGCGGCTCGTGCCGTCTTTCGAGGAGGTCGAGAAGATCGACCTCGACTACCACCTGCGTCACTCCGCGCTGCCGTTTCCCGGGGGCGAGCGTGAGCTCGGCGTGCTCGTGTCGCGCCTGCACTCGAACCCGATGGACCTCGACCGTCCCCTGTGGGAGATCCACCTGGTCGAAGGGCTGCACGGCGGCCGCTTCGCGATGTACGGCAAGCTGCACCACGCGCTCGCCGACGGCGTCTCGGGCGTCGGGCTCCTGAACTTCTCGAACGATCCCGCTTCGAGCCGCACGCCGCCGATCTGGGCCGCCGACCGTCCGCGGAAGCCGAGGGGCTCGTCCAGCCCGTACGGTCCCTTCGGGCTCGTGCAGTCCGCGATGGCGGCGCAGGCACGCGCGCTGCCGAGCCTGCTGCAGGGGCTCTACGGCTCGGCGAAGGCCGCACTCGGGCTCAAGGCCGATCCGGACTTCACCTCGCTCGCCGAGGCGCCCCGGACGATCTTCAACACGAACGTGACGCCGCAGCGACGTGTCGCGACCCAGGCCGTGACGGTCGAGCGCATGAAGCGCCTCGGCGAGGCGGCGGGGGGCTCGTTGAACGACGTGCTGCTCGCGGCGTGCAGTGGGGCGCTGCGACGCTACCTGCAGGAACTGGACCAGCTGCCGCGGAAGTCGCTGATCTGCTCGATTCCGATCGCGCTGCCGCGCGACGCGTCGCAGGCGGGCGGCAACTCGATCAGCTTCGCCAACGTGCGACTTGCGACCGACGTCGAGGACGTCCGCGAGCGCTTCGACGTGATCCGCCGCAGCAGCGCCGCGGGACGCGAGTACCTGAAGCAGATGGACACGACTGCGCTCATCGACTACACGGTGCTCATCAGCACGCCGCAACTGATCACGCGGGTGCCCGGCATCGGCGCGCGGGTGCCGCCGATCTACAACGTGATCATCTCGAACGTCCCCGGTCCCCGGGGCAAGCTCTATTTCCTCGGCGCGGAGATGGAGGCCTATTACCCCATCTCTGCGCTAGCGCACGGGCAGGCGCTCAACATCACGGTGATGAGCTACGCCGGCGGCCTCTACTTCGGATTCACGGCCTGCCACGAGCGCGTGCCGAGCGTTCAGCGCCTCGCTGTGTACACGGGCGAGGCGCTCGCCGAACTCGAGTCGGTGTTCCTCGGTGGCGCAGCGAAGGAGAAGGCGAAAAGCCGCGCGCCACGACCGCGCAGCAAGCCGGCGCGCCGCAAGGCTGCGGGCAAGGGACCGCCCCCGAAGGCGCGGCGCGCGAAGCGGGCCGCGACGACCTAGCCGCGCACCGCCGCGAGGATCTGCTCGAGCGTCGAGGGGTCCTCGATCGTCGTGAGGTCGCCCGGGTCCTGGCCTTCGCACAGCGCCCGGATCGAGCGGCGCAGCAGCTTGCCCGAGCGGGTCTTCGGCAGCGCCGTGACGAAATGCACCCGCGCGGGGCGCGCGACGGCGCCCAGCTGCTCGTCCACCACGCGCATGATGTCGCGCTCGTGCGCCGTCCGCTGCTCCGGCGTCTCGATCTGCGCGACGTCCTTGACCACCGTGAACGCCACCGCGACCTGTCCCTTCAGGCTGTCCGTCACGCCGACCACGGCCACCTCGGCGACGTTCGGGTGCGAGGAGATCGACTCCTCGATCTCGCGCGTGCCGAGGCGGTGGCCCGCGACGTTGATGACGTCGTCGGTGCGGCCGAGGATGAAGTAGTAGCCGTCCTCGTCGCGGATGCCCCAGTCGAAGGTCGAGTACGCCTGCTGTCCCGGAAGGCTCGACCAGTAGGTCGACACGAATCGCGCGTCATCGCCCCACACGGTCGTCATGCAGCCGGGCGGCAGCGGGCCGTTGATTGCGACCACCCCCTTGGTACCGGGGCCGACTTCTTCGCCCGACGCGGCGTCGAAGAGACGCACGTCGTAGCCGTACACCGGGAGGCCCGGCGAGCCGAACTTGCCGGGCAGGGGCTCGACTCCGCGCTGGATCGCGAGGATCGGCCAGCCGGTCTCGGTCTGCCAGTAGTTGTCGACCACGGGCTTGCCGAGGCCTTCGGAGATCCAGCGGGCGGTCGGCTCGTCGAGCGGCTCGCCCGCAAGGAAGAGCACCCGCAGCGAGGAGAGGTCGTATTTCCGCAGCAGCGCCGGATCCTGCTTCTTGAGCACGCGGATCGCGGTGGGCGCCGAGAACATCGTCGTCACGCGGTACTGCTCGACGAGCTTCCACCAGATGCCGCCGTCGGGGCGGATCGGCGTGCCTTCGTAGAGGATCGTCGACATGCCGGCGATCAGCGGCCCGTAGAGGATGTAGCTGTGCCCGACGACCCAGCCGAGGTCGCTGGTCGCGAAGTAGGTCTCCCCCTTGCGGCCGCAGTAGATGAGCTCCATCGACGCCGCGAGCGCGACTGCGTACCCGCCCGTGTCGCGCTGCACGCCCTTCGGCTTGCCCGTCGTGCCGCTCGTGTAGAGGATGTAACTCGGCTCCGAGCTCTCGAGCCACTCGCAGGGCACCTCGTCGTTCATGTGCTCGGCCCTGAGCGCGGCGTAGTCGACGTCGCGTCCGGCGACGCGCGACATCTCCGCGAGGCCGCGGTCGACGAGCAGGACCTTCTCCGGCGGATGCTTCGACAGCCGGATCGCCTCGTCGAGCAGGTGCTTGTAGGGCACGGCCTTGCCGGCGCGCGAGCCCGAGTCGGCGCTCACGATCACGCGCGGCTTCGCGTCGTCGATGCGCGTCGCGAGGCTCACGGACGCGAACCCGCCGAAGACGACCGAATGGATCGCCCCGATGCGCGCACACGCGAGCATCGCGAACGCGGCCTCGGGGACCATCGGCATGTAGATCAGCACACGGTCGCCCTTCGCGACGCCGAGCGAGCGCAGGATGCCCGCCATCCGGTTCACTTCGCGGTACAGTTCGCGGAAGGTCCAGGTCTTCTCCTGGCCCGTCTCGGTCGAGACGTAGATGAGTGCCGGGGAACTGCCGAGTTCCTCGAGGTGGCGGTCGACCGCGTTGTAGCAGAGGTTCGTGCGGCCGCCGACGAACCAGCGCGCGAACGGCGGCCTCGAGTAGTCGAGCACCCGATCATACGGCGCGTGCCAGTGGATGCGGTGCGCCTGGCTGTCCCAGAACGTCGCCGGGTCGCGGATGGAACGCTGGTGGAACGAAGCGTAATTGTCCATGGCTGTCCCCCGGATCGCGGCTCGGTGCGACCCGAGTGTACTTTGAACCTGCGGCGCGGCCAGGGGAGCTACCCGAAGGTCGGATTGCGGTTACACTGCGGCGCGCGGGGTCACTGCAGGGTAGCTCGCGGGCCGTGCGCCAGTTGCCGGTCCGGGACGCGCCGTGGACGAGTTGAAGAACCACGTGTTGAATAACCAGAAGACGACCTCAACGGCCTTGTTCATCGACGATGCAACCAGGCGGTCCCTGGAGGCCGCGGTGCAGGCCTATTTCGACGTGCCGGCTGGCCCGGCCGCTGCGCTGGTCGCCGGTTTCGAGCCCGTGGTATGTCGCGGCGGCGACTGGCTGTTCCGCCAGGGCGACGTCGCGGACTCGATGTATCTCGTCGCGCGCGGGAGGCTCCAGGTCTGGGTGGACACGGTCGACGGCGGCGAGCCGGAACCGCGACTGGTGGGCGATGCCGGGCCGGGCGAGATGGTGGGCGAGGTCGGACTGCTGACCGGCGGCAGGCGCTCGGCTGGCCTGCGCGCCGCCCGCAACAGCCTCCTGCTGCGCATCGGTGCCGCGGACTTCGACCATCTCGTGCAGCAGGACCCGCGACTGATGCGTCGCGTTGCAGGTGGCGTCGCCGAGCGGCTGCGCGATCGCACCGCGGGTCGCGCAGTGTCGCGGCCGGGCTTTCGCACGGTGGCGCTCGTCTCGCTCGACGGGGTTGCCGTCGCGGAGCGTATCGCGCGTCGACTCGAGGCGGAGCTTTCTCGCACGAAGTCCACGCTCGTGCTCACGGCGGACCGGCTCGGCGCGCTCGGCGCGCCGCCGCTCGGCGCGCACGTGGAAGATGTGAACGCCGCACTGGTCGACTGGCTGTCGGCCCGCGAGGCGGAGCACGACCACCTGCTGCAGGTGGCCGATCCCGGGCGACCGGGCTGGTCCGAGGCGGTGCTGCGCCAGGCGGATCTCGTGCTCTTCATCGCCGATTCCGCTGCGGATCCCGTATTTCACGATTGGGAACGCGCGGGAGCCCTGTCCAGGAATGCGATCGTCTCGCGACGGGCGCTCGTGCTGCTGCATCGCGGCAGCCCTGAGCGGCTCCCCGCCACCGGCCGCTGGCTCGCCGGGCGCGACTTCGACTTTCACCTGCACCTGCGTGACGGCGTGCCCGGCGATCTCGCCCGTCTCGCGCGGACGCTCGACGGCTCGGCGCTCGGGCTCGTACTCGGTGGCGGTGCCGCTCGCGGGTTCGCGCACCTCGGCGCCTATCGCGCGCTCGTGGAAGCCGGCGTGGCCGTCGACTGGCTCGGCGGCGCGAGCATCGGCGCGATCCTCGCGGCCGGGCTCGCAGCCGTGCCCGATCCGCACGAGGCGATCGCCAAGGCCCGACGCGCGTTCGTCGAAGGCAAGCCGTTCGGCGACGTCACGCTGCCGGTCGTGTCCATGCTGCGGGGCAGGCGCATGCAGCGACTGATCGAGGAGTTCCTGCCCGGCGACATCGAGGACCTCCCGACGCCGTTCTTCTGCGTGTCGAGCAACCTGGCCGCGGGCACGCCGTACCTGCATCGGAGCGGGTCCCTGCCGCAGGCGCTGCGTGCCTCGGCCGCGGTGCCCGGCGTCTTTCCGCCGGTCGTCCACGAGAAGCAGCTCGTCGTCGACGGTGGCATCCTCGACAACCTGCCGGTCGACCGCATGCGCGAACAGCCGGTGGGCCGCGTCATCGCCGTCGACGTGGCCTCACGTCGTCGTACCGAGGTCGATTACGATTCAGTGCCGTCGCCCTGGGCGATCTGGGCCGGGCGCCGACTGCCGTTCGCCCGGCGCTACAGGGTGCCGAGCGCGATGTCGATGCTGCTCACCTCGATGACGATCGGCTCGATGCAGGCGTCGCGCGCGTCCGGCGAGCGTGCGGACCTGCTGATCCGTCCCGCGGTCGGCGAGTTCGGCTTCACCGACGTCCGGCCGTTCGACCGGATCGTAGAAGCGGGGTATGTCGCGGCTCAGCAGGCGCTTGCTGAGGCCGGTTCGTCGGCCGGCGCCCGCTAGGGCGCTGCGCACAGGGGGGAGCATGAATCGAGTCGTTTGCTCGAGGCGCCGCGTCGTCGTCGCGGCATCGGTGTTCGTGGCCGCGGTCGCCTGCGACGGTGTCCACGCACAGGCGCGAGCCAAGGAGGCTGCGCCGCGTGGCGTCGCCGCACTCGGACGCCTCGAGCCACAGGGCGGCGTGGTCCGCGTGGCGGCGCCCTCGACGCCGGATGCGTTCTCGGGTGCCGTCCTCGTGCGCCTGCTGGTCGATCGCGGCGCGGACGTGCAGGCGGGGCAGCTGCTCGCCGAGGTCGACATCGGGCCGATCGCGAAGGCCCGCATCGCCGAGGCGCAGGCCGAACTCGAGACCGCCCGCCGCGACGCGGTCGCCGCAGCGAGCCTCGTCGAGGAGGCTTGCGTGCTCGCCGACGTCTCCTCGCGCCAGTCGCGGCGCAAGACCGAGCTGCAGGGCCGGGGCCTCGCCTCGAGCGAGGAGGCGGAGATCGCGCGCGGCGACGCCGAGGCAAGCGCGGCGTCCTGCAAGGCCCGCCGTTCCGCGGCGTCGGTGGCCGAGGCGCGCATCTCGTCGGCGCAGGCGGTGGTCGCACGGCGCCAGGCCGAGTTCGATCGCTCCCAGGTCAAGGCACCTTTCGCAGGTCGCGTGCTCGACGTCCTCGCGCGCCCCGGGGAACTCGTGGGGATCGAGGGGATACTCGAACTCGGCCGCGTCGGGCAGATGCTCGCGATCGCCGAGGTCTACGAGGCCGACATCGTGCGCGTCTCCGCCGGGCAGCGCGCCAGGGTCCGCAGCGCGGCGCTGCCCAAGGACCTGTCGGGCGTCGTCTCGCGCATCCGGCCCAAGGTCCAGAAGCTCGACCAGATCGGCGACGACCCGGCGGCCCGCAAGGACGCACGCATCGTCGAGGTCGAGATCAAGCTCGACGACTCGCGGCCGGCCGCGAACCTCACCAATCTCCAGGTCGAAGTCGAAATCGGTCGCTGAGCCATGGCCATCCAGGTCCCGGTGCCGCTCGGCTGGCTGCAGCTCTGGCACAAGCCGGTGCGTCTCGCGGTCGCCGTCGCCGGCATCGCGTTCGCCGTGCTGCTGATCCTGATGCAGCTCGGGTTCCGCGCCGCGCTGTTCGAGAGCACGCTGCGCTTCCACGAGCGGTTCCGCTACGACATCGCGCTCTTCAGCCCCGACAGCGTGTTCATCGTGCGGCCCGCGCCGTTCTCGATACGGCGGCTGTACGAGGCGATGGGACACCCTGCGGTCGTCGCCGTCGACCCTGTCTACATCTTCCCCGCGGTCTGGAAGAACCCGTGGGGAGAGGACCGGCGCGGCATCAACGCCGTGGGCATCGACCCCGAGCAGGACATGCTCGACACGCCAGGGTTCGCGGCGGCGCATGGGCTCATGAACCAGCAGGACGTGGTGCTCTTCGACGGGGCCTCGCGCCCCGAGTTCGGCCCCGTCGCCGAGCGGTTCGCGGCCGGCGAAGCCATCTCCACCGAGATCAACGACCGCGAGGTGCGCATCGCCGGCATCGTGGAGATCGGTCCGTCGTTCGGCATCGACGGCACGGTGCTGACGAGCGTCGACAACTGGCTGCGACTGTTCCCGGACCGCCCGCGCAACGACATCCAGCTGGGTCTCATCCGTCTCGCGGCCGGCGCCGATGCCGCGCGGGTCCGCGACGAGCTGCGCTCCGAGCTGCCGCGCGACGTGCTCGTGATGACCAAGCCCGACTTCGCCGCGCGTGAGCGAGCCTACTGGAACGGCGCGACCCCGATCGGCTACGTGTTCGGCTTCACGGCGCTGATGGGCCTCGTGGTCGGGTGCATCATCGTCTACCAGATCCTCTTCGCCGACGTGTCCGAGCACCTGCGCGAGTACGCGACGCTGCGCGCCATCGGCTACCGCAACCGCTTCGTGTCGGGCATCGTGATGCAGCAGGCGCTGATCCTCGCGGTGCTCGGCTTCCTGCCCGGGCTCGCCGCGGCGTGGTGGCTGCACGGCTCGGCCGCCGCGGCCACCCGCCTGCCGCTCTACCTCACCGTCGAGCGCACGCTCACGGTCTTCGGGTTCACGCTCGCCATGTGCGCGCTCGCGGGCTTCCTCGCGCTCCGCAAGGTGCGCCGGCTCGATCCTGCGGAGGTCTTCTGATGACGGGCGCCGCGCCGATCGTCGTCGAGGGGCTCAGCCACTACTACGGCCGCGGCACGCTGCGGCGGCAGATCCTGCACGAGGTGACGACGACCGTGCCGGCGGGCGAGATCGTGATCGTCACCGGTCCCTCCGGCTCCGGCAAGACGACGCTGCTCACGCTGGTGGGCGCGCTGCGCTCGGCGCAGGAGGGCACGCTCCATGTCCTCGGCCGGGAGCTCTCGGGAGCGCGGCCGGCCGCACTCGAGGACGTGCGCCGCAACATCGGCTTCATCTTCCAGCAGCACAACCTGCTCGGCGCGCTCACGGCCGCGCAGAACGTCGAGCTCGGCCTGCGCGTGCGCGGCCGGCACGGGCGCGCGGAGCTGCGCCAGCGGGCGAACGCGATGCTCGAGGCCGTGGGACTCGGCGCACACCTGCACAAGCGCGCGGACCAGCTCTCGGGCGGGCAACGTCAGCGCGTGGCGATCGCGCGCGCGCTGGTCGGCCAGCCCGCGATGCTGCTCGCCGACGAGCCCACGGCTTCGCTCGACAGGGCGTCCGGCCGCGACGTCGTCGACCGGATGCAGGTTCTCGCGCGCGAGCAGGGAACGACCATCCTGCTCGTCACGCACGACAACCGCATCCTCGACGTCGCGGACCGGATCCTGCACCTCGAGGACGGCCGGCTCACGACGTTCACCGACGCAGTGATCGCGAACACACAGCAGATGATGGGCATGCTGGCGCTCAGCAACGACCGGCAGAGCCTCGAGCGCACCGTCGCCGACCTCGACGAGGCCGGATTCCGGCGGGCGCTCCACGAGCTCACCTCGCAGTCGCAGCGCTTCCTCGAGGCCACCTCGCTCGCGAGCGACACCGCGTACCGCAGCCTCATCGAGCAGGCGCTCAGGATCTTCACGCGGCGCGTGGGCCAGCTCCTCGACGCGGAGCGTGCCTCGCTCTTCCTCGTCGACGCCGATCGACGCGAACTCGTGCTGCGAGTGTCGCAGGACGCTGCCGAGGGGGGCGAAGTACGGATCCCGATCACGACCGGCATCGCCGGGGCCGCCGCGGTTTCCGGCGAGATCGTGCGGGTCGTGGATGCCTACGCCGACCCGCGCTTCAATCCCGACGTCGACCGGAAGACCGGCTTCCGCACGCGATCGGTGCTGTGCCTGCCGCTCCGCAACCGCAACGGACGGGTGTTCGCCGTCACGCAGCTCCTCAACCGTCGCGACGGCCGCCCGTTCGACGATGCCGACGAGCGGCGCTACCTCGAATTCGCCGCCTCGCTGTCCGTACTGCTCGAGTCGTCGGTGGAACTGTCGAGGCGCGGGCCATGACGAGCGGCACGGGGCCGCCCGTCGTCCGGCTGCTGCACGTGACCGATCCGCACCTGATGCGCGACGAGTCGCTCGAGATCTACGACGTCAACACGGCCCGGTCGCTGCGGCTCGTGCTCGATCAGGCGCTCGCGCCCGGAGGCGTGCGCCCGGACGCGGTGCTCGTCACCGGCGACATCGCCGACGACCGCACGGCCGAGGCCTATGCGCACTTCCGGGCGCAGCTGCGTCGTTACGGGCTGCCGGTGCTGTGCCTGCCCGGTAATCACGACCGGCCGGAGCTGATGGCGCGGCTGCTGGAGGGGGACGGATTCCGTTACTGCTCGCGCAGCGATCTGGCGAGCTGGTCGATCGTGGCGCTCGACAGCCACGTGCCGGGCGATCCGGCGGGTCGCCTGTCGCCCGCCGAACTCGCGCGCCTCGAGGCCGAGCTTCGGGGAACCCGCGGGCGCCACGTCGCCGTCTGCCTGCACCATCCGCCGCTGCCGGTCGGCAGCAGGTGGCTCGACGGCGTGGGGCTCCTGAACGCGCCGGACCTGCTCGCCGTGATCGACGCGCACCCGCACGTGCGACTGGTCATCGCTGGCCACGTGCACCAGGCGTTCGATGCGACGCGCGGCCCGGTGAGGTACCTGACGACGCCGTCCACCTGCGCGCAGTTCACGCCTCGCACGGAGCAGTGCCTCATGGACCTCAGGCCGCCCGGCTATCGATGGATCGAGCTGCGCGGCGACGGCACGGTCGACACGCAGGTCGCGTGGCTAGAGGACTGGGTGGTGTCGCGGCGTCCCACCGACAACCGCGATCAGTTCATGAGCTGAAGGAGGGGCCCCGCGCTCCGCGGGGCCCTCGCGTGTCCGCTCCGCCGCGCCTGCTACTTCGCCGCGCTTGCCGTCGGCACCGTGCCTGCCTGCACGCGCATCATCTTCGCCGGGTCGAGGTGCCGCTTGATGGCGCCGTTCACCTGGTCGAGCGTGAGGGCGGCGACCTGCTTCGGGTAGTCGTCGACGAACGAGAGCGGCATCCCGGCGTTCAGCATCCGCAGGATGGTGCCGGCCATGCCGCCCGTGGTCGCGAGGCCCACGCGGTACGAGCCCGCCACCTGGGTCTTGACGCGTTCGAGCTCGGCGGCGGTCACGCCCTCCCGGTACCACTTGTCGAGTTCGCGGTCGGTCGAGGCGAGGCCCTGCGAGAGGAGGTTCGGCGCGAAGTTGCCCGAGATGCTCCAGTCGCCGTCGACGAAGATGTCGTTGTCGACGCTCGCGCCGATGCCGTACGTGAGGCCTTCGCGGTCCCGCACGTTCGCCATCAGCCGGCCGGTGAAGCCCGAGCCGAGCACGCGCGTCGCCATGCGGAGCGCGAGGGCATCATCGTCGGCATAACGCAGCAGCGTCGGCTGGCCGATGACGACGCTGACGTTGGTCTTGTCGGGCATCTGCACGATCTCGGTCGCGCCGGCGGGGAGCCGGGCGGCACGCGCGTCGGTGTCCGTCGCCACGCCTCCCTGCCAGCCGGCGAACGCCTTGCGGACCTCCGCCTGCACGACCTTCGGGTCGACGTCGCCAACGACGACGAGGCGCATTCCCGCGGGGCCGTAGTAGCGCGCGTGGAAGCGCCGGACCTCGTCGAGCGTCGTGCGGTCGAGTGCCGCCAGCATCTCCTCGGGCGAGGCCGGCCGGTTCGGGTGGCCCGCCGGGTAGATCGAACGCAGGAACGCGTCCTGCGCGCGGAAGTCCGTGTCCTCGAGCTGCTTGCGGATCAGGCCGACGTACTGCTTCTTGAGCTTCGCGAACTCCGCGTCCGAGAAGGCGGGCAGCCGCAGCTGTTCGGCCAGCAGCGAAACGACGAGCGGCAGGTCCTTGCCGAGGCACTTGCCGCTCATCTGCAGCGTGCTCGCCCCGACGCCGAAGCCGATCGCGGCGCCCACGTCGCCGAGCTGCTGCGCAAGCGCGAACTTGTCGCGGCGCGTCGTGCCCTTGTCAAGCATCGCGCCCGTAAGAGTCGCGAGCGCGACATTGTCGACGGGGCTGCGGTCGTCGCCGGCGGGCAGCGTGCCCACGAGCGTGACGACGCCCTCGACGCCCGTTGCGAGCACCACGAGGTCGATGCCGTCGACGTCGGCGCGGACGGCCTGTTCGGCTACCGGGGCGGTGAAGGCCGGGGCCGCCGCGCAGGCGAGGGCAGCGGCAAGCAGGGTGCGGAGGCGCTTCATGATCGGGGTCCTCATCGTTCGGTCGCGGCGCCGGCCTCGCCGCCCGCCGGCTTCGCCGGCAGCGGGACGAACCAGCCCGTGGTGCTCTTGTCGAGGTCGAGGTACGTGTCCGCGACGCGCTTGACGTCGGCCGCGGTGACGCGTCGCACGGCTTCTTCCATGCGGTAGTAGAGCGTCCAGTCGCCGGCCGCGATCGCCTCGTTCAGGATCGACGCGATCGCGAACGCGCCGTCGCGACCGTAGGCCGTTGCCGCCGCGTACTTGCTCTGCGCCATCGCCACCTCGGCGTCGGTCACGCCGTCGCGCCGGATGCGGTCGATCTCCTCGACGAGGATCTTCTCGACCTGCGCGTGGTCGGCGCCCGGAGCCAGGCTCGCGTACACCTGGAAGAGCGAGGGGTCGTGGAAGGTGCCGACGTCGGCGTCGACGCCGAGCGTGAGGTTCTGGTCGGTGAGCGCGCGGTAGAAACGGCTGGTCTTCCCGCTCCCGAGGATCATCGCGAGCACCTGCAGCGCAGCCTGGTCGGCGTGGCGCGCGTCCGGCGTCTTGTAGGCGACGCCCACGACGCCGAGCTCACCCGCGCGCCGAACCGTGACGCGGCGCGGTCCGGTCTGCTCGGGCTCTACCGTGTACACCTGCGGTATCGCCTTCGGCGCGCGCGTGTAGCCGCCGTAGTGCTTGCGCACGATCGCAAGCGCCTTCACCGGGTCGAAGTCGCCGATGATCGTGACCGTCGAGTTGTCCGGCCAGTAGAACGTGTCGTAGAACTCGCGCAGCTTCTCGATCGGGACGTTCTCGATGTCGCTGCGCCAGCCGATCGTCGAGTGGCTGTACGGGTGGGCCTGGAACGCCGCCGCCCAGATCTCCTTGTCGAGCGTCTCGCGCGGATCGTTCTCGCCGATCTCGAACTCGTTGCGCACCACGGTCATCTCGGGCTTGCGGTCCTCGTCGCGCAGCCAGAGGTTGCGCATCCGGTCGGCCTCGATGGCCACGTAGCCCTCGAGGTGGTCGCGGCCCATGACGGCGTAGTAGTTGGTGCGGTCGAGCCACGTCGTCGCGTTGTACGTCCCGCCGACCGTCTCCATGAACTGGTCGACGTTCGTGCCCTTCTCGCGGTTGAACTCCGGGCTGCCCTTGAACATCAGGTGCTCGAGCAGGTGCGTCGCGCCGGTCGTGCCGGTCACCTCGTTACGCGAGCCGACGCGATAGGTGACCATGAACGCGACGACCGGGGCCGAACGGTCCGGCATCAGCAGCACGGTGAGGCCGTTCGAGTCGAGCCGGTACTCGGACACCGAGCCGACGGTCCGGACGTACGTGAATCCCGGCGCATCGAGCGGGCCCGGTCCGGCGGATCGGGCAGGGGACGCGAGCACCGGGGAGATGAGCAGCAGGGCGGCGAGCATTCGCTTCATGGAGCGTGACCGTGAGGACAGAAAGTGCGCGAGCTTACCTGAGGTCGCCCCGCGTGACGGTATTGCCGAATTGCGGCCTTGCCGGTGCGCTGGCAGGATTCGCGCCCGCCGGGTGCTTCTTGCGCCGCAACAGCGGGGTGCCGGTCACTCGACGACGCGCTGCCGCCGTACGGCATCGCCGCCAGTTATCGCCGTAAACCATTGATAAATAAAATATTCCAAGCCCGCGCCGGTGGGCCACAAGGATGCTTGCCATGACCGACCATCGTCCGTCCCTGCGGCTTGCCGTGTGCCTGGCCCTCGCGGGTGCCTCCCCTGCCTGGGCGCAGGATGCCGTGCAACCCGCGGCTGCCGTGGACGGCGCGGGCGGCGGGCTCGAGATCGTCACCGTCACGGCCCAGAAGATCACCGAGGACCTGCAGAAGACGGCCTCCGCGATCACGGCGCTCTCGGGCGAGATCCTGATAGAGGCCGGCGTGCTCGACCTGCGGGGTGCGCAGAACCTCGTGCCTTCGGTGCGCTTCCAGGCGGAGAACGCCTCGACCGAGATCTACATCCGCGGCGTCGGCTCGACGCTCGACCTGCCGAACATCGAGCCGCCGACGGTGTTCAACTTCAACGGCGTCTACATCCCGCGCGAGGGCACCAGTGTCGGCTTCTTCGACATCGCGCAGCTCGAGGTGCTGCCTGGGCCGCAGGGCACGCTCTACGGCCGTGCGGCGCTCGGCGGCGCGGTCAACGTGAGCTTCAACCGGCCGACCGCCGAGTTCGAGACGAGCGGCCTGCTCGAGGTCGGCGACTACTCGCTGCTGCACGGCACGCTGGTGCAGAACCTCCCCGTCGACGAGACGCTCGCGTTCCGCGCGGCGTTCGACTACATCGAGCACGACGGGTACCTCGAGACGGGCGCGGACTCGCGCGACGACTACGCGCTCAGGCTCTCGGCGCTCTACGAGCCGACCGATTCGCTCGACGTCTACGTCTGGGCACACGGCGCGAAGAAGGACGGCAAGTCGCCCAACCTCGTGCGGCGCGGCTACAACGACGGCACGTTCGACGGCGATCCGAACGCGTTCAACACCTCCGACCCGTGGGACGACCGCATCGATCCCGGCGCGCCGACGGCCTCGCCGCAGGACTACGACAACCTCGTGCTCGGTGCCGAAGTCGTCTGGGACCTGGGCGAGGTGACGGCAACATGGATCCCGTCGTACTTCTATCTCGACTGGGTCGGCGACTACTGGCTCGAGAACATTCCGTCGCTCCTCACCGCTCACTACAACCAGACGACGCAGGAACTGCGCTTCGCGGGCGGGATGGGAGAGCGCTGGGACTGGCTCGGCGGGCTCTACGCGTATCGCGTTACGAACGACGGCCGATTCGTCGTGGGCGACCTGCCGCTCGCCGACGTCACGCGCAACCGGCTCGAGGGCGTGGCGGCCTTCGGCCAGGCGAGCTATGCCGCGAGCGACACCCTGCGGCTGGTAGTGGGCGGCCGGGCGAGCTACGACAGCCGCGAGGGTCGCGGCGTGACCGGGTTCGGCGAGCCCTACGACGCGGACGAGAGCTACGACCAGTTCGACTGGAAGCTCGGCTTCGAGTACGACCTCGCGGCCGCCTCGATGTTCTACGGCACCGTGCAGACAGGCTACCAGCCGGGCACGTACAACCTCTTTCCGGCGACGCCGGAGCAGTCGAACCTCGTCGACGCCGCGACGCTCACGGCCTGGACGCTCGGCGTGAAGAGCCGCTTCCTCGACGACCGCCTGCAGCTCAACAACGAGCTCTTCTACTACGACTACCGCGACCTGCTCGTGCAGTCGTTCAACCTGAACACGTTCCTGCTCACGACGTTCAATGCCGGGAAGACGCGGATCTGGGGCAACCAGCTCGACGTGCTGTACCAGCCGACCGGCGCGGACCGGTTGAACCTCTCGGTCGGCTATCTCAATGCCCGCTACCGCGACTTCATCGTGCCGGATTCCGTCAACATCGGCATCCCGCGACGCGACTTCGGCGGCTACGAGCTGCAGTACGCGCCCGACTGGACGGTCTCGGCCGGCTACCAGCACGACTTCCGGCTCGACGAGGGCTACGTGCGCGCGCGCGTCGAGACCCGCTACGAGAGCGAGTTCTGGGGCACCTTCACGCAGAGCCGCGGCACGCAGCAGGAGTCGTACACGAAGAGCGACGCGTCGGTGACGTACTTCGCGCCCGGCGACCGCTGGAGCCTCGGACTCTGGGTGCGCAACATCGAGAACGAGGCCGTGCTCGCGGCGACGACGACGGGGCAGTTCGGCCCGTACGGCAACGCGTTCATCGAGCCGCCGCGCACCTGGGGCGCGCGCTTCACGTTCACGCTCTGAGGCAGGCGGCGCGTCAGTCGCCCCGCTCGACGATCCGGCCGCCCGGGGACACGCGGTCTCCCGGGTGGAGGACGACCTGCTCGCCGGCCTCGAGGCCCGACAGCACCTGGGCCACGAGGCCGTCGTCGTGCCCGATCTGGACGACACGGATTTCGGCCCGGCCGCCGCGCTCGACGAACACGGCCCAGTCGCCGCCCTGGCGGAACAGCGCCGAGAGCGGCACGAGCAGCACGTCCTGCGACTCCCACAGCACGATGCGGGGCTCGACGCGGTACCCGTGCCCGAGCGCCAGCCAGGCCTCGCGCGGCTCCCGCAGGTCGATGACGACGTTTACGCGCTGCTCCTCGATGCCGAGGGCCGAGACCTTCGTGTAGCCGAACGGCTCGACGCGCCGCACCACGGCCTCGAGCGGGCGCTCGCCGCCCCACGATTCGACCAGCACGCGCTGCCCGGGCTGCACCCGGACCGCGTCCGCCGACAGCAGGTCCACGACGATCTCGAGCCGGGCCGGGTCTCCCACCTCGACGAGCGGCGTGCCGAGCGCCACCACGCCCTCGCTGTCGTGCACGACCCGCAGCACCGCTCCGTCGACGGGCGAGCGCACTTCGACGACGTCCGCGCCGGTGCGGCGCGGCCGCGTCGATTCCGGTCCGATGAGGCGCGCAGCGGCCGCCCGGTATTCCGATTCGCGCACGGCACGCTGGGCCTGCGCTTCCGCGAGCGCGGCGGCCGCGACGCCCGCCCGGCGCTCGGCCGCGTCGAGGTCGTTCGCCGAGACCGTGCGGCTCGATGCGAGCGTGCGCATCCGCTCGAGCTCCGCTTTCGCAAAGTCGAGCTCGGCCCTTGCACGCCGCACCTGGGCGTCGGCGTGGCCTCGCGCGGCCGCCGCCGCGTCGGCGGCCGCCCGTGCCTCGGCGCTGCCGCGCTGGTCGAGGAAGCCCGGATCGCCCGGCTCGATGCGGGCGACGATCGTGGAGTTCGCGACGATCGCGTCGCCGGCATCGAGCTCGATGCGCCGCATATAGCCCGCGACCGGCGCCGAGACGACGTGCAGGTCGCGCACGCGCGTCTCGCCCTCGTCGCTGATCGTCACGGTCAGTGGCCCGCGCGCGATTGCAGCGAGGTCCACGGGCACCGCCGCCGGCCGGAAGAGCCATGCGAGCGCGACGGCGAGCGCGAGTGCGAGCGGGCCCCAGAACGTCAGTCGCTTCAGTGCAGGACTCATCGCTTACTCCCGGGTCTTCAGCACCGCGATCAGATCGAGGCGATCGACACGGCGCCGGACGAGGAACGCGGACACCGCGGTCGCGAGGCCGCCGATCAGCATCGCCCAACCGTAGGTCGAGGCGCGAACGACGAGCGGCACGCGGTAGAGCTCGGTCTCGAAGGCGCCCACGATCAGGGTCGAAAGCGCGTAGCCCGCGAGGCAGCCGAGCGGCAGCGCGAGGAAAGCGAGCAGCGCGACCTCGCCGAGCAGGATGTAGGAAATCTCGGCGCGCGTGAAGCCGAGCACCCTCAACGTGGCGAGCTCCCGCCCGCGCTCCGACAGGGCGATGCGGGCCGCGTTGTACGTGACGCCGAAGGCGAGCGCGCAGGCGAAGACGATGAAGAACGACACGAAGATCGTGATGGTCTCGGCCATCGTGTCGCGGAACGTCTGCACCGCCGCCTGCTTCACCGTCACCGAGCTCACGCGCGGCAGCGACTTCAGCTCACGGAACAATGCGGCGCGCTCGAGGGCGTCCACGCGCAGGTGCACGCCCGTCACGGACGACCCCTCGTGCATCAGCCGGTTCAGGGCGTGGATGTCGATGTAGGCGGGCGAGCCGATGTAGGTCTCGAACGTCGCGACGACCGGCACGTCGAACACCGGGCGCCGTCCCTCGAGGACCTCGACCGTGATCGCGTCGCCGACCCGCACGTCGAGCAACTTCGCGAGCATCGTCGAGATCACGAGCCCGTCGGGCGGTAGCTCGAGCGCCCGGCCCTCCGCGTCGTAGACCCGGTAGAGCTGCTGGCGGGCCGGCAGTCCCTGCAGGGCCTCGCGCTCCTCGCGCCAGCCGTGCCGCAGCTTCGCGGGCACGCTGCGCATGGGCTCCGTCGCGATCACGCCGGGCAGCCGCGCGAGGTCGCGCTCGATCTCCCCGGACCGCGCCTCGGCGAGGCCGACGCTCACGTCCTGCTGCTGCGCCTGCAGGAAGTACACGTCGATCATGTGTTCGATCGCGTCGAGCCACTGCATCGCGACGACGAGCACGGCCACCGCCATCGCGATGCCGGCCGTCGTGATGAACGACCGGCCGGGCCAGCGGATCACCTGGCGCAGCAGGATGCGCGTCGGCTGGTCGAGCCGGTTCGCGATCCCGCTGCGGCCCAGGGTGCCCCGACGGAACATCGGCGGCGCCGGGGGGCGCATCGCTTCCGCAGGCGGCAGCGCCGCGGCCTCGCGTACGGCGCCGAGCGCGCCGAGCAGCGCGGCTCCGAGGCTGATCGCGCCTGCGGCGAGAAAGGCCTGCGGCCCGGGGCGGAACAGCAGGAACGGGAAGTGGTAGAACTCGGCGTAGACGCGCGTGTTGTAGAGCCCGAGCCAGTAGCCGAGGAACCAGCCGAGCAGCACGCCGACGAGGCCGATGCCGAGCGCGAAGCGAACGTAGTGCAGCGCGATGTCGCGATTGCGGTAGCCGAATGCCTTCAGGAGGCCGATTTCGCTGCGCTCCACCGCGATCAGCCGCCCGAGCACCATGTGCGTGAGGAACGCCGCGACCGCGAGGAAGATCGTCGGCAGGATCGTCGAGAGCGTGCGCTGCTGGTCGATCTCGCTCATCAGGAACCAGTTCGAGAGCTGGTCCGCCCGGGCATAGGCGCCGGTCCCGCCGTAGCCCTCGAGCAGCCGGTCGACGCGGTCGACCACGGCAGCCGGGTCGGTGCCGCGGAGCAGCGAGAGGCTCGCGTGATTGAACGCGCCGTCGAGGTCGTACGCCGCCTGCAGCGCCTCGTGGCCGAGCCACACGATGCCGTAGCGGCGGTTGTCGGGCATCAGCGAGCCCGGCCCGATCGCATAGACGAACTCGGGCGACAGCGCGATGCCGACCACGGTGAGCTCGCGCCAGCGGCCGTTCACGACGGCGCGCAGCCGGTCGCCGGGGTCGAGCCCGTGCGCCTTCGCGAAGGGCTCGAGCAGCACCACCTCGTCGGGCGCGGCGGCGCGCGGCAGCCGGCCCTGTCGCAGCGTCAGGCGGTTGAGGCGGAGCGCCTCGCCCTCGGGCAGCGAGACGAGCTGGCCGATCACCGGTTCCTCGAAACCCTCGACGTCGAGCACGGCCGTGCGCACCACGCGCGTCTCGACGGCCTGCACGCCCGGAATCTGCCGCAGCCGCGCGGCGAGGTGCTCGGGCGCCCGCTCGACCTGCGCGAACACGTCGGCGAAGCGGTTCCGCTCGTAGTAGGCGACGGCCGTTTCCTCGAGCGACTCGACCGTCGTGAGCGCCATCACGAGCACGCCGACGCCCGACGCCATCACGAGGGCGATCGCGAGCACCTGTCCGCGCAGCCGCCAGAGGTCGCGGTAGAGCTTGCGGTGCAGCGCGCCCGTCACCACGTGAGTTCCCGCGCGCGGCGGCGGGCCGCGTTGCGGCGTTCGTCGTGGATCGCGCCGTCGCCCATCACGAGCACGCGGTCCGCCATGTCGGCGATGACGGCGTTGTGCGTGATCAGCACCGTCGTGGTGCCGAGTTCCTCGTGGATGCGCTCGACGGCCTCGAGCACGAGCACGCCGGTCTGGCTGTCGAGCGCGCCGGTCGGCTCGTCGCAGAGCAGCAGGTCGGGCCGCTTCGCGATCGCGCGCGCGATCGCGACGCGCTGCTGCTCGCCGCCCGACAGCTGTGCCGGGAAGTGGTCGAGGCGCCCGCCGAGCCCCACGAGTTCGAGCGCCTCCCGGGGCGGCATCGGGTCTCTCGCGATCTCGGTGACCAGGGAGACGTTCTCGAGCGCCGTGAGGCTCGGGATCAGGTTGTAGAACTGGAACACGAAGCCGACGTGGTCGCGACGGTAGCGCGTGAGTCCCGCGTCGTCGAGCCGGGACAGCTCGTGGTCGAGGAACCACGCCTCGCCGGACGTCGGCGTGTCGAGCCCGCCCAGGATGTTGAGCAGCGTCGACTTGCCGCTGCCCGACGGCCCGAGGAGCACCACGAGTTCGCCGCTCGCGAGCTCGAGGTCGAGGCCGCGCAGCGCGTGCACCTCGACGTCGCCGGTGCGGTAGACCTTGCCGAGGCCGCGTGCGCGGAGCGTGATCCCGGGGCTCGCCACGGCTGCCTACCGGGCCGGGCCGGGCTCAACCGGCCATGAGCCGGTCGATGTGCGTCGCGGCGCTCGCAGCCAGCGCGTGCAGGTCGTAGCCGCCCTCGAGGGTCGAGACCACGCGGCCGTGGCCGTGGCGGTTGGCCACGTCGCAGATGACGTCGGTGATCCAGCCGTAGTCGGCGGTCGAGAGACGCAGCTCCGCCATGTCGTCGGCCGCGTGCGCGTCGAAACCGGCGGAGACGAACACCATCTGCGGCCGGAAAGCCTCGAGCTCGGGCAGCCAGCTTTCGATCACCGCGCGCCGGAACGCCTCGCCGCCGCTGCCGGGCGGCAGTGGACAGTTGACGACGTGCCCGGGGACGGAGACCGGGTTGCCCATCGGGTAGAGCGGATACTGGTAGCTCGAGCAGATCAGCACCCGGCGGTCGCCGCGGAACACGTCCTCCGTGCCGTTGCCGAGGTGCACGTCGAAGTCGATGACCGCGACGCGCTCGAGGCCGTACACGTCGAGGGCGTGCGCGGCCCCCACGGCGACGTTGTTGAAGAAGCAGAAGCCCATGGCCTCGGCCCTTTCCGCGTGATGGCCGGGCGGACGCACGTTGCAGAACGCGCGCTGCACCTCGCCCTGCATGACGAGATCGGTCGCAAGCACGTTCGCGCCCGCTGCGCGGAGCGCGGCTTCGAACGTGTCCGGGCACATCGCGGTGTCGGGGTCGACGCGCACGAGCCCTTCGGAGGGGGCGAGGGCCCCCAGACGCTCGACGTACGGACGCGGGTGCACCCGCGCGAGCTGCTCCAGCGAAGCGCGGGGCGCCTCGTGATGCATCAGGAAGTCGTGCAGCTGTCGCACGTGCAGCATCTCCTCGATCGCGTCGAGGCGCGCCGGCTGCTCCGGATGCCCGTCGCCCATCTGGTGCAGGCGGCAGGCCGGGTGAGTGATCAAGGCCACGGACATGGGGATGGAACCGTGCGGTGAGTCGGTATGTACATGAAACAGTATATCGATACGATCCACCGGGTCATCGGCGCTTTTCCGGATGTCTCGTGACCGCCAAGCGCGTCGCCGCCCTCTTCAAGCCCGCCTCGATCGTCGTGGTGGGAGCCAGCGATTCGAAGGGGTCTCTGGGCGAGATCACCTGCCGCAACCTGGCCGAGGGCGGGTTCGGCGGGGCCGTGTACTACGTCCACCCGCGCCGCACCAGCCTGCGCGGGCACACGGTCTACCCGAGCGTGCTCGACCTGCCGGTCGTGCCGGACGTCGCGGTGATCCTCACGCCTGCGCACACGGTGCCGGGCGTCGTCGACGAGTGCGGCCGCAAGGGCGTGCGCGCCGCAATCATCGTGTCGGCCGGATTCCGCGAGGGCGGGCCCGAAGGCGCCCGCCTCGAGGAGGAACTGCTGCGCACGGCCCGCCTGTACGGGCTGCGGTTCCTCGGGCCGAACAGCCTCGGCGTGATCCGCACCGACACCGGGCTCAACGCGACCTGTGCGCCGACGCGTCCCGACAAGGGCCGGCTTGCGCTCGTGTCGCAGTCGGGCGCGCTGTGCGCCGCGCTCCTCGACTGGGCGCGGCCCCGGCACGTCGGCTTCTCGACGGTGATCTCGACCGGCATCGGCAGCGACGTCGAGCTCGGCGAGATCCTCGACTACCTGACGCGCGACCCCGCCACGGACAGCATCATGCTGTACGTCGAGGGCATCGAGCGTGCGCGACGCTTCATGAGCGCACTCAGGGCCGCGGCGCGCGTGAAGCCCGTGGTCGTCATGAAGGCCGGCCGCCACCCGGAGGGCATCGGCGACGAGGCGTTCCACACGGGCTCGCTCGTCGGCGGCGACGACGTGTTCGATGCCGCGATGCGCCGCGCAGGCGTGCTGCGCATCCGCGACTTCTCCGAGCTCTACACCGCGGCCGCGACGCTCGGCGCCGGCGTCCGCGTGCGCGGCCGGAGGCTCGCCATCGTCTCGAACGCCGGCGGCCCGGGGCTCATCGCGGCCGACCGCGCACGCGACCGCGCGCTGCAGATCGCGGAGCTCGGGCCCGAGGCGCTCGCGAAGCTCGACGCACAGCTGCCGCCTGCCGTGCGGCGCGGCAACCCCGTCTACGTGCGGCCGGACGTGGACGGTGCGCAGTTCGCCGCGGCGGCGCGGGTCTGCCTCGAGGACCCTGGCGTCGACGCGCTGCTCGCGGTGCTGGTCCCCCACGCGCTCACGGACCCCGACGCGATCGCCGCGTCGCTCATCGAGATGCCGAAGCCGGGCCGCAAGCCGCTGTTCGTTTGCTGGATGGGCGGCGAGGCCGTCGAGCCGTGCCGCTCCCGGTTCGCGGCGGCGCGGATACCGAACTACGTGCGCCCCGAGACCGCGGTGGACGCGGTCGCGGCGCTCGCGCTGTACGCCTCCAACCAGCAGCTGCTGCTGCAGGCGCCCGAGCCACTCGAGCTGTCGGCGCCGCCCGATCGCGTACGGGCGCAGGCCATCATCGACGCGGCGCTCGCGGCCGACCGCGACTGGCTGAATCCGGCGGAGTCGAAGTCGGTGCTCGAGGCGTTCGGCATCCCGGTGGTGCGCAGCCTGCCTGCGCACTCGCCCGCCGAGGCCGTGCAGCGGGCACGCGAGGTGGGCTTCCCGGTGGCGATGAAGATCCTCTCGCCCGACATCGCCCACAAGACCGACGTCGGCGGAGTGCGGCTCAACCTGACCGATCCCCGCAAGGTCCGCGACGCCTACGACCGCATGATCGCGGATGCGTCGCGCGCCCGCCCGGACGCGGAGCTGCAGGGCGTGCTGATCGAGGCGATGTACCGCGAGCAGAACCGCCGCGAGCTCATGGTCGGCGTCGTGCGCGACCCGGTGTTCGGCCCGGCGATCAGCTTCGGGCTCGGCGGCATCCTGGTCGAGGTGATCCGCGACAGCGCCGTCGCGCTGCCGCCCCTGAACGCGTTCCTCGTCAAGGACCTCATACGCCGCACGCGCGCCGGCCAGGCGCTCAAGCCGCTGCGCGGCGCGCCGGCGGCCGACGAGGCGGCGGTCGAGGAGATCCTCCTGCGCGTCTCGGAGATGGTCTGCGAGCTGCCGGGCGTCGGCGCAATGGACCTGAACCCGCTGATCGTCACGGAGAAGGGCGCGATCGTCGTCGACGCCCGCATCGGCGTGCTGAGGACGCCCCCGGCGCCCCGGCCCTACGAGCACATGGCGATCCACCCGTACCCGAGCGCACTCAGGACGGAGTTGACGCTGCCGGGAGGAGTGCGCGTCACGGTCCGCCCGATCCGCCCCGAAGACGCCGAGATCGAGCGCGACTTCGTGCACGCGCTTTCGGAGCAGTCGAAGTTCATGCGCTTCATGTTCGGCCTGCGCGACCTGACCCCGGAGATGCTCTCGGGCTTCACGCAGATCGACTACGACCGCGAGCTCGCGCTCATTGCGGTCGTCGAGACGCCCGCGGGCGAGAAGCAGGTGGGCGTCGTGCGCTACACCACGCTCCCCGACGAGGAAACCTGCGAGTTCGCGATCGTGGTCGCCGACGAGTGGCAGGGCAAGGGCCTCGCGAGGCGCATCTTCTCGCACCTGATCGACGCCGCGCGCGCGCGCCGCCTGAAGACGATGACCGGGGTCACGCTGCGCGAGAACAACCGGATGATCGAGCTGTCGCGCCGGCTCGGCTTCCAGACCCGCACGGACCCCGACGATCCGGAGCTCGTGCAGATGACGCTCGCCCTGCAGCGCTCAGACTAGCGCGGCGTCGAGCGTGATCTCGGCGCCCGCGAGCACCTTCGATACGGGGCAGTTCACCTTCGCGTCCGCGGCGAGCGCCGCGAATCGCTCGGGCGTGATGCCCGGGATCTGCGCCCTCGTCGTGAGTTCGATCTTCGGAATCACGAAGCCGCCGCCGCTCTGCACGAGGTGCACCGCCGCCGTCGTGCGGATCTCCGTCGGCGCGATCTGTTCGCGGGACAGCAGGGCCGTGAGCGCCATCGTGAAGCAGCCCGCGTGCGCGGCGCCTAGGAGTTCCTCGGGGTTCGTCTCCTTGCCCTGCTCGAAGCGCGCCTTGAACGTGTAGGGCCCGCGGAACGCACCGCTCTCGAGCGCGAGCTCACCCTTGCCTTCCCTGAGGTTGCCGGCCCAGACGGCCTCGGCCTTTCGTGTCGTCATCGCGTCTTCCCCCTGCCGGCGCATGCCGGTGGCCCGATGCTACAGGCAGGCTCCGCTGCGGTGCAGCCGGCCGATTATTCGAAATATCGGAAAAGAATAATACGATTATTGGCGTTTATCCCGACAATGGCCCGGCGTAACTTGGCGTCCACAGGGTCGCCGCACGACCCGTCCACGCCGCAAGAGGAAAGAGCCATGTTCGTCCGTAATGCCTGCCCGAGCTACGTCGTCCGCGTCTTCGCCGGCCTTGCCGTCGCCTTCGTCCTGGCCGCGGGTTCGCTGACCTACGCGGTCTCCCACATCCAGGTCGTCGCCTGAGGTCGTTCAGGCGATCCTGATGACGAGCTTGCCCGCGACGCGGCCAGCCCGGGAGGCCGCGACGGCTTGCGCGACGTCGGCGAGCGGGTACACGCCCG
>RPQJ01000022.1 GCA_003819815.1 Lysobacterales bacterium | reverse complement strand
GGGTCTTGCGGTAGCTCTTCAGCAGCTGGGCCACACGCTCAGACGGCTGGGCGCCGCAGGCGATCCAGTGGTCGACGCGCGCGAGATCGAGCCGGAGCTCCTCGCTGCCGCCGCGCGCCACGGGGTTGTAGAACCCTACCTGCTCCAGCGAGCCACCGCCGCTGCGCCGGCTGTCGGTCACCACCACGTGGTAGAAGGGTTCCTTCTTGCCACCGCGGCGCATCAATCGGATCGTCACCATCGTCTGCCCGTGCCTCAGCGTTTCATTCGGCCAAGGCCGGTAGGCCCCGTGGGGTTCCCGGCCAAAAAAGAGCCGCAAACTATACCGAAAAGCCGGACGGAAAGAAATGCCGCGGAGGGGGTCACCGGAACCCGGTGGGGAGCCGTCCGGCCATCGAGCGCATCATCCGGCCCAACCCGCCCTTCCCCATGCCCTTCATCATCTTCTGCATCTGCAGGAAATTCTTGAGCAGGCGGTTCACGTCCGCCACGTGGGTGCCGGAGCCCTGCGCGATGCGGCGGCGGCGCGACCCGTCGATCACTTTCGGGTAGCGGCGCTCCTTCGCCGTCATCGAGCAGAGGATCGCGATCTGGCGGCGGATCTCGCGATCGTTGCCCTGCGGGAGCGCTCCGGCCTTGGCCACCATGTGCGCGGGCAGTTTCTCGAGCAGCGCCGAGACGCCACCCATGCCCTCGAGCTGCCGCAGCTGGGAGAGCAGGTCGTCGAGGTCGAAGTCCTTGCCTTTCGCGACCTTGCGCGCGAGCTTCTCGGCTTCCTCGCGATCGACCTTGCGCGTCACCTCCTCGACCAGGCTCAGCACGTCGCCCATGCCGAGGATGCGCGACGCCATGCGCTCGGGCTGGAAGGCCTCGAGCGCCTCCGGCTTCTCGCCGACGCCCACGAACAGGATGGGCCGCCCCGTCACGCGCCGCACCGAGAGCGCCGCGCCGCCGCGCGCGTCGCCGTCGGCCTTGGTGAGCACGACGCCGGTGAGGTCGAGTGCGGCACCGAAGGCCCGCGCTGCGTTCACGGCGTCCTGTCCCGCCATGCTGTCGACGACGAACAGCGTCTCCGCCGGCCGCAGCGTCGCGCCGAGGTCGCGGACCTCGGCCATCATCTCCTCGTCGACGTGCAGCCGGCCCGCCGTGTCGACGAGCAGCACGTCGTAGACGCCGCGGCGCGCCGTCTCGAGCGCGGCAGTCGCGATGTCCACCGGACGGCGCGACGCATCCGCGGGCGCCACGTCGATGCCGAGCTGCTCGCCCAGGCGCTCGAGCTGCAGCATCGCGGCCGGGCGGTAGACGTCCGTCGAGACGAGCAGCACCCGCTTGCGCTCGCGCTCGCGGAGCCAAAGGGCGATCTTCGCCGCGGTCGTCGTCTTGCCGGCGCCCTGCAGGCCCGCGAGCAGGATCACGGCCGGCGGCTGCACGCGCAGCTCGAGCGGGCGCACGCCCTCGCCCATGACGCGGACGAGCTCCTCGTGGATCACCCGGATCAGCGCCTGGCCGGGCGTGAGGCTCTTGTGCACGTCGAGGCCGATCGCACGCGCCTTGACCGCCTCGATGAACTCCTTGACGACCGGCAGCGCGACGTCCGCCTCGAGGAGCGCCATCCGCACCTGACGCAGCGTGTCGCCGATGTTCTCCTCGGTGAGGCGTCCCCGGCCGCGCAGGCCCTCGACCACGGTCGCGAGACGTGCGGAAAGCTTGTCGAACACGGGATACCTCGAACGGGGCCGGGGGCGGCGGGTCGTGCAGCGGGTGGAAGTGCGATTATAGGTTCGCGGCGCCCGCGGCGCCTCCCCGCGGTCCGGGTGTTGTAACATCGTCCCCACCGACCCCGGATTCGCCGAGCCTCGCTTGCTGCTCCCCCTCATCGCCGTCGCCTGCTACATGTTCGGGGCCCTGGGTCTCGGCCTCTCGGCCTACTGGGGCGACGCCCACCACGGGCGGGGCAGGCGCATCGCCGCGTTCGCGATCGCCTCGATCGGCATTTTCGTGCACGCCGCCGCGCTCGTGCAGGAACGCCGCCTCGCTCCCGACGCCGCGCTCTCGCTGGGCGACACGCTCGCGCTCGTCGCGCTCGTGATCTCGATCACGGCGATCCTGATGGCGCTGCGGCCCCGCCTGCGCGGCATGGCCGCGGTGCTGCTCGTGATCGCAGCGGTGCTCGAAGCGGCCTTCTCGGAGGGGGCCCGCCAGTTTTCCGTCGGGCGGCCCGGCTGGGAGCTCGTGTTCCATGTAGCGATGGCGACCACGGCCTTTGCCTTCCTCACGATCGGCGCGGTGCTCGCGGTGGCCCAGGTGTTCGTCGACCGGCGCCTGCGCAGCCGGCGGCCGCTCGGCTGGCTCAAGATCCTGACGCCGGTCGAGTCGGTAGAGTCGGGCTGCTTCCAGAGCATCTGGGCGGGCTTCGCGCTGCTCACGCTCGCGCTCGTCACGGGGGCGTTCTTCATCGAGAACCTGTTCGCGCAGCATCTCGTACACAAGGTCGTGCTGGCCATCGTCGCGTGGATCGTCTTCGGCATCCTGCTGCTCGGCCGGTGGCGCATGGGGTGGCGGGGCCGCAAGGCGATGCACTGGACGCTTGCCGGCTACGGGCTGCTCGGCCTCTCCTACTTCGGCAGCAAGATCGTGCTCGAGAACGTCCTGGGCCGGCACTGGGGCTGAGCTGCGTTGAACGACGTTCCGCTGCCTTGGCTCTTCGGGATCCTCGTCGTCCTCATCCTGCTTTCCGGGTTCTTCTCGAGCACCGAGACGGCCCTGATGAGCATCAACCGCTACCGCCTTCGGCACCGCGCGCGCGAAGGCAGCATCGGCGCGAAGACCGCCGAGCAGCTGCTCGCCCAGCCGGACCGCCTGATCGGCGTGATCCTGGTCTGCAACAACTTCGTCAACTCCGCGGCGGCGGCGCTCGTGACGCTCATCACGCTGTCTCTGGGCGGAGAGGCGTACGCGGCGGTCGGCGTCGGCATCTTCACCGTAGTGCTGATCATCTTCGGCGAGGTGGCGCCCAAGACCTTCGGCGCGCTCTACCCCGAGCGCCTCGCACTGCCCGCGGCACTCGTCTACCGGGTGCTGCTCAAGCTGCTGTACCCCGTCGTGTGGGTCACGAACCTGCTCGCGAACGGCGTGCTGCGGCTGGTCGGCATCTCGCGCGAGAAGGCGAGCACGACCTCGCTGAGCCGCGAGGAGCTGCGCACGGTGGTCGCCGAGGCGAGCACCGTGATCCCGCACCGCCACCAGCGCATGCTGATGAGCATCCTCGACCTCGAGCGCATCAACGTCGAGGACATCATGGTCCCGCGCACCGAGATCGCGGGCATCGATCTCTCGGACGAGTGGGACGACATCCTCGCCCAGCTGCGCGACAGCCGCCACACCCGCCTGCCCGTCTACGACGGCAGCATCGACGAACTGGTCGGCATCCTGCACATGAAGAAGGTCGCGCGTCTCCTCGCGCGCGGCGAATTCGACCGCGAGCAGCTCGTCGCCCTCACCCGCTCCCGCGAGCCCTACTACGTGCCCGAAGGGACGTCCCTCAATACGCAGCTCGTGCAGTTCCAGCGGCAGCGCCGGCGCGTCGCGTTCGTCGTCGACGAGTACGGCGACGTGCAGGGGCTCGTGACGCTGGAGGACCTGCTCGAGGAGATCGTGGGCGAGTTCACTTCCGATCCGAGCTCGCTGCACAAGGACGTCCATCGCGAGAAGGACGGCACCTTCATCGTGAATGCCTCGGCCAGCGTCCGCACGCTGAACCGCAAGATGGGGTGGACGCTGCCCACCAGCGGGCCGCGAACGCTGAACGGGCTCGTCATCGAGTGCCTCGAAACCATCCCCGAGCCGGGCGCGACGCTCACGCTGAACGACTACGTGATCGACATCCTGCAGACCGGCGACAACGCCGTGAAGACCGTGCGGCTGCGGCCGAGCGTGCCGGCGCCCGCAGCGGAGCCCGGGCCCGTCTCAGAACGCCGCGGCTAGCGCCTGCTCGAGGCGCCCGACGGCGAGCACCTCGAGCCCTTCGATCGCGCGTCGCGGCGCGTTGGCCGCGGGCACGAGGGCGCGCCGGAAGCCCTGCTTCGCGGCCTCTCGCAGCCGCTCGTCGCCGAAAGGCACCGGGCGCACCTCGCCGGTGAGGCCGAGCTCGCCGAAGCACACGACGTCGTGCGGCACCGCGCGGCCGCGCAGGCTCGAGAGCACCGCGACGACGGCGGGCAGGTCGGCCGCCGTCTCGCCGATGCGAACGCCGCCCACGACGTTCACGAACACGTCCTGCCCGGACGTCGAGACGCCGCCGTGGCGGTGCAGCACCGCGAGCAGCAGCGCGAGCCGGCTGGCCTCGAACCCCACCGCGACCCGCCGCGGCGAGACGCCCTGGGCGTCGTCGACCAGCGCCTGCAGTTCGACGAGCAGCGGCCGGCTGCCTTCGCGGGCCACGGTGACGACGCTGCCGGCCACGGCCGGCTCCTGGCGCGAAAGGAAGATCGCCGAGGGATTGCGGACTTCCCGCAGACCCTGCTCCGCCATCGCGAACACGCCGATCTCGTTCGCGGCGCCATAGCGGTTCTTGACCGCGCGCACCACGCGGTAGCGGCTGCCGGGCTCGCTCTCGAAATAGAGCACGGTATCGACCATGTGCTCGAGGATGCGCGGCCCCGCGATCAGGCCCTCCTTGGTCACGTGGCCGATGATCAGCACGGCCGTCCCCGTGTCCTTCGCGTAGCGGACGAGCCGTGCGGCGGACTCCCGGACCTGCACGGCGGACCCCGGCGAGGACTCGCTCAGTTCCGTGTGCATCGTCTGTATCGAGTCGACGACGAGGATGCTCGCGCGGGCTGCGATCGCCTCGGCGACGATCGACTCGACGCGCGTCTCGGCGAGCAGCCTCAGCGTCGTCGAGCCCAGGCCGAGCCGGCGCGCCCTGAGCGCGACCTGGCGCACGGACTCCTCGCCCGAGGCGTACAGGACCGGTTGCTCACGGCTCAGGGCGTCCGCGGCCTGCAGCAGCAGCGTCGACTTGCCGATGCCCGGGTCGCCCCCGAGCAGGATCACGGAGCCGGCGACCAGCCCGCCGCCGAGCACCCGGTCGAGTTCGCCGATGCCGGAGACGGCACGCGGTTCGGTCTCCTCCGAGACCTCGGTCACGGTCCGGCTCGCGGCACGCCCCGGGCCGCCGCGGTCCGGCACCGGGCGCATCGAGAGCGCCGAAGCAGCGAGCTCGAGGGTGTTCCAGGCCTGGCAGGCCGGACACTGGCCCTGCCACTGCGGCGTGCGGGCGCCGCAGGCTCCGCACACGTAGCTCACTTTCGCTTTAGCCATCGACCGGCCGTCCTTCCGCGGAGGCCGGATGCTAGCACGCGCCTCCGGACCGGCCCGGATGTGTGACGTCGACTGCAATTCCTGCGGTACGCCGGACTTTATACTCGGCGGCGACCATGAACAGCCGCGCCGAACACACGCTCATCTCGACCGGACCGGAGCGCCGTGGCAGGACGCCATCGGCGGCCCCGGGCGTGCCCCCGCAGCTCGGCCGGTACGAGATCCTGGACGAGATCGGGCGCGGCGCCATGGGCACCGTCTACCGCGCGCGCGACCCGATGATCAACCGCGCGGTGGCGCTCAAGACCATACCCCTCGCCGCCGAATTCGAAGGCGACGAGCTCGAGGACGCGCGCACCAAGTTCTTCCGCGAGGCGGAGATGGCGGGCCGGCTGAGCCACCCGCACATCGTCACGATCTACGACGCCGGCGAACAGGACGGCACCGCCTACATCGCGATGGAGCTGCTGAAGGGCGTGCACCTGGTCGAGTACACTCAGCCGGACCGCCTGCTGCCGGCGGCCGCGGCGATGGAACTCGTCGCGCGCCTCGCGGGCGCCCTGCACTACGCACACCAGCAGAGCATCGTGCACCGCGACATCAAGCCGGCCAACATCATGTTCGACCCGGCGGGCGGCGAGCTCAAGCTCACCGACTTCGGCATCGCCCGCCTCACGGACTCGGGCCGCACGCGCACCGGCATCGTCCTCGGCACGCCCTCGTTCATGTCGCCGGAGCAGCTGCAGGGCCGCGCCGTGACGGGGAGCTCCGACCTTTTCTCGCTCGGGATCACGCTGTTCCAGCTGCTCACCTCCCAGCTCCCGTTCCGGGCCGACTCGATGCCGTCCCTGATGCTGCGGATCGCGCAGGAGCCGCACCCGAGGATCCGCGCGCTGCGCCCGGACCTGCCGGTCGGCATCGACGAGTTCTTCGACCGGGCGCTCGCGAAACACCCGGCCGACCGCCTGCCGCACGGTGCCGCCTTCGCGCTCGCGCTGCGCGACCTCGTCGCGCGGAGCCGGGGCTAGCGTGCACCTCAAGGGCAAGCTGTCGTGCGTGGGCGTGAGCGACGCCGGCCGTGTGCGCGAGCACAACGAGGACACGATCGGCACCGACCCGGACATCGGCCTCGTCGTGCTCGCCGACGGCATGGGCGGCTACAAGGCCGGCGAGGTCGCGAGCGGCATCGCGATCCGCACGGTACTCACGCTCGTGAAGGACGCGGTCGAACGCGAGGACCTCTCGCGACACGACGGGGACAGCGGCCTGAGCCGGCCCGGCATCCTGCTCCGCGACGCGATCCAGCGCGCCAACAAGATCATCTACCAGACCGCCCGGACGCAGGCGAACTGCGAGGGCATGGGCACGACGATCGTCGCGGGCATCTTCTACGACGACAAGCTCACGATCGCGCACGTCGGCGACTCGCGGCTCTACCGGCTGCGGGCGCGGGAACTGTCGCAGGTCACGCAGGATCACTCGCTGCTGCAGGAACTCGTGCAGCGCGGCTTCTACACCCCCGAGGAGGCACAGCGCGCAGCCGCCAAGAACTACGTCACGCGCGCGCTCGGGGTGGAACCTACCGTCGAGGTGGATGTGACGGAAGTCCCGGTTCGGAAGGACGACCTCTACCTGCTCTGCTCCGACGGCTTGTCGGACATGGTCGAGGACGACGATATTCAATTAACGATCAACACCTTTGGTGCTAACCTTGACACGTTGGCGCAGCAGCTGGTGCTGCTAGGCAACGACAACGGTGGACGGGACAACATCTCCGTCGTGCTGGTCCGGGCCCTCGACGCGTTCCCGGCGCGGCGCGGAATCATCGACCGGCTGCGCCGGATGCTCGGCTGACACGACACGCAGGTAGACGCATGGCAAGGCTTGTTCTCAGCCTCGACGGGCAGGTGCTCGCCGAGTACAACATGAGCAAGGAGCGCTACACCGTCGGGCGTCTCCCGGACAACGACATCCGGATCGACAACCCCGCCGTGAGCGGCCATCACGCGCTCATCATCAACATCCTCAACGACTCGTTCCTCGAGGACCTGAACAGCACCAACGGCACGTACGTCAACGGCAAGCTGATCAAGAAACACGCGATGCAGCATGGCGACGTGATCACCGTCGGCCACCATGCGCTGCGGTTCGTCGATGGGGAAACCGACGAGCCCGCGGACGAGTTCGAGAAGACGATGGTCATTGGCGCCCGCGAAGCAGCGAACCTGCGCCTGCCCGCCTCCGCGATTCCGCCTCCGCCGCCGCCCGCGCCGGCTGCTCCCGCGGCATCGGCAAGCCCGGCCCGCGCCGGGTACGCGCTCGGCGCGCTGCCCAAGGCCAAGCTCCAGGTGCTGTCGGGACAGTTCGCCGGCCGCGAGCTCGAACTCGTCAAGACCCTCACGACGCTCGGCCGTCCGGGCGTCCAGGTGGCCGCGATCACGCGGCGTGCCGACGGCTATTACATCGTGCACGTCGAGAGCGGCCGCGAAGGCGACTACCCGCTCGTGAACGGAGTGGCGATCGGGCCGCAGGCCCGGAAGCTCGCCGACAACGACGTGGTGCAGCTCGCCGGCGTGAAGATGGGCTTCTTCGTCGCCTGAGCGGTCAGCGCAGCTCGTGCTGCACGCGCTGGCTGACCCCGCAGATCAGTTCGTACGGGATCGTGCCCGCCTGCCGGGCGATCTCCTCGACCGGCACGCCCTCGCCCCACAGCACGACCGGGTCCCCGGTCGCCACGCCCGTGAGGTCCGTGACGTCGACGGTGACCATGTCCATCGACACGCGGCCGATCAGCGGGGCTCGCCTGCCGTTCACGAGCACCGGCGCGCCTGACGGCAGGCTGCGCGGGTAGCCGTCCCCGTAGCCCGCGCCGACGACCGCCATGCGCGTGTCACGCGCTGCGCGCCAGGCACCGCCGTAGCCGACCGTCTCGCCGGCACGCACGGCCTTCACGGCGATCACCTCGCTCTGCAGCGTCATGACCGGCCGCAGCCCGAGTTCGGCGCCGGTACCGCTCGGGAAAGGCGAGACGCCATAGAGCACGAGCCCGGGCCGCACCCAGTCTCCGCGCGTCTCGGGACACGCGAGCAACGCCGCCGAGTTCGCGATGCTGCGGGCGCCCGGCAGTCCCTCGGTGGCGGCGCCGAACGCCCGGACCTGCAGCGCGGTCTTCGGGTCGCGTCTGTCGTCCGCGCATGCGAGGTGCGTGACCAGCGTCGGGGCGGGCTGCACGTTCGGTATGCGGCACAGCCGCTCGTAGGCCGCGGCAAAGTCCTCGACGCGGAACCCGAGGCGATTCATTCCCGTGTCCACCTTGATCCACGCCGAGACGGGCTGCGAGCCCGCGCGTCCCTCGAGCATCGCGAGCTGCTCGGGACTGTGCACCATCAGGTCGAAGCGGTGCTCCGCCGCGGCCTCGAGCTGCGCCGGGCTGAACACGCCCTCGAGCAGCAGCAGCCGGTTCGTGAGCCCGGCCGCGCGCAGCGCGAGGCCCTCCTCCAGCCGTGCCACCGCGTAGCCGTCCGTCTCGGCCAGCGCCTTCGCCGCGGGCACGAGCCCGTGGCCGTAGGCGTTCGCCTTGATCACCGCCATCACGTGCGATGCGGGCGCGACGGCGCGCACGCGCCCGAGGTTGTGGCGCAGCGCCGCGGTATCGACGATCGCCCGTATCAGCCCGCGCACCGGAGCGCGGCCGCGCCGCCCTCAGCCGTAACCATGGTCGCCGCCGGCGAGGTTCTCGAACCGCGTGTACTTGCCGAGGAACGTCAGGTGCACCTCGCCCGTCGGGCCGTTGCGCTGCTTCGCGATGATGATGTCCGCGATGCCCTTGCGGGGCGTGTCGGGCTCGTACACTTCTTCGCGATAGATGAGCATGATCAAATCTGCATCCTGCTCGATCGCTCCCGATTCTCTGAGGTCCGACATCACCGGCTTCTTGTCCGTGCGCTGTTCGACGCTGCGGTTGAGCTGAGACAGCGCGATCACCGGCACCTTGAGTTCCTTCGCGAGCGCCTTCAGCGAGCGCGAGATCTCGGAGATTTCCGTCGCGCGGTTCTCCTTCGTGCCGGGCACCTGCATGAGCTGCAGGTAGTCGATGACGATGAGCCCGAGCCCTTCCTTGGTCTCGCGCGCGAGGCGACGCGCGCGGGCACGCACCTCGGTCGGCGTGAGCGCGCCGCTGTCGTCGATGTGGATCGGGGCCGTCTTCATCTGCGCGATCGCGCTGTTGATGCGCGCCCAGTCCTCGTCACCGAACATGCCGGTGCGCAGGTGCCCCTGGTCGACGCGGCCGATCGAGGAGATCATGCGCATCGCGAGCTGCTCGCGCGACATTTCCATCGAGAACACGGCCACGGACCGGCCCGCCCCGATCGCGGCGTTCTCCGCGATGTTGAGCGCGAGCGTCGTCTTGCCCATCGAGGGCCGGCCCGCGACGATGACGAGGTCGCCGGGCTGCAGCCCCGCGGTCATCCGGTCGAGGTCGTGGTAGCCGGTGCTCACGCCGGTGAGCTGTCCCTGCGACTGGTGCAGGAGGTCGAGGCGGTCGATCGCGGCGCCCAGGATGTCGCGCAGCGGCACGAAGCCCGAGCCCGTGCGGCGGCCCTGCTCCGCGATCGCGAACACGCGGCGCTCGGCCTCGTCGACGAGCTCCGTGGCGGGACGTCCCTCGCTCTCGTAGGCGCTCGCGGCGATCTCGCCGCTCACGCGGATCAGGTTCCGGAGCAGCGAGCGCTCGCGGACGATGTCGGCATAGGCGCGGATGTTCGCCGCGGTGGGCGTGTCACGGGCGAGGCCGGCCAGGTAGGCGAGCCCGCCGGTTTCCTCGCCGACGCCCTTCGCCGCGAGGTACTCGGCGAGCGTGACGGCGTCGCTCGGTTCCGAACGGGCCGAGAGCTCCGCGATGCCGGTGAAGATCTGCTGGTGGTCGCGCCGGTAGAAGTCCTCGGCGCGCAGGCGGTCGGCGATCGCGTCCCAGGTGCTGTTGTCGAGCAGCAGTCCCCCGAGCACCGCCTGCTCGGCCTCGAGCGAGTGCGGCGGGACGCGCAGCGCGTCCGTCTCGGGCACGGGTCGCGCCCTCCGTCGCCTGTTGTCGCTGCCTGCGTCCTGCTCCATCGACGTCAGCCGGTCGCCGGAGGAAGGATCATTCCTCGGCGACGACGTCCACCGGCAGGTCGATCACGACGTCCGAGTGCAGGTGCAGTCGCACGTGGTGCTCGCCGACGAGTCGGATCGGGCCGCCACCCATGCGCACTTCGCTGCGCTCGATGCGGATACCCGCCTTCGAGAGCGCCTCGGCGACGTCGGCGGTGCCGATCGAGCCGAACAGCTTCCCCTCGCCGCCGGCCTTCGCCGTCAGGCTGAGGCGGAAATTCTCGAGCTGGCCCGCGCGCAGCTTCGCGCTCTCGAACTCGTCGGCGGCGAGCTTCTCGAGCTCGGCGCGGCGCTCCTCGAACTTCTTCAGGTTGGCCGAAGTCGCGAGCGCCGCCTTGCCCTGCGGAAGCAGGAAATTGCGGCCGTAACCCGGCTTCACCTTGACCTTGTCGCCGATGTTGCCGAGGTTGGCGACCTTCTGCAGCAGGATGACTTCCATCGTAGTGTCCTCGATCCGTATCTTCGGTCAGTTCATGCGCTCTGCGCCGCCCGCTGGGAGCGCAGCCAGTTGTCAACGAATCCCCACCCCGCGAGCGCCGCCACCATGAGCGGAGCCGCGAACACGAGCAGCAGGTAGATCACCCACAGCCACGTCCCGTTCAGCCGTCCCTCGGCCTTGAGCCGGTGGGCCGCCGCGAGCCCGACGATCATCAGCGCGCCCAGGAACAGGCGGGCCAGGTCGTCGACCAGCGGCTGGTCGGTCAGCATCGACGCGACGATCGCGACCGCGGCCAGCGCGCCGAGCGCGATGCCGAGCCGGAGCCGCTGGAACTCCGCGCCGAACTCGCCCCGCCGCTCCGGCAGCGACTCCCACCACCGGGCGAGGAACAGCGCGCACATCGCGAGCACCACGGTGAGCGTCGTCACCCAGCCCCACAGCGTCCGCGCCATCGCCTCGACGAATCCGTCCTCCGCGAGGTCCATCTCGAGGCCGTGGCGCTGCATCTCCTGCGCGAGGTCCCGCACGAACGGGGCCCAGAAGCGCTCGGGGTCGCCGAGCGTCGCGTGCAGCAGCACGACCATCACCGCTCCCGCGAGCACCGCCACCTGCAGGCACAGCGTGAGCGAGCCCGTGCGGGCGAGCAGCACGCCGAGGGCGAGCGGCGGGCCGAGCACCCATGCGGCGTAGATCAGGCCGACCGGCGCCGGCCGCCCGATCACCATCATCGCGATGGCGAGCAGGATGCTCGCGCCGAGCGCCACCGTGACGCCGAACCGCGGGCCCCGCGTCAGCGCCACCAGCGCCGGGACCGCCCCCGGCAGGAAGAACGCGAAGCCGAGCCCGATCAACGGCAGCAGTCCGAGCAGGGCCGTCACGAAGACGGCGGCTCCCGGGTTGGCAGCGATCCAGCTGGCGAACGACCGGTTCATGGCAGCACCCGGGCCCTGCGGCCGCGAGGCGCCCGCGCTCAGTGCTGGTCCGTGTACGGCAGCAGCGCGAGGAAGCGCGCGCGCTTGACCGCGAGCGCGAGCTGGCGCTGGTAGTTCGACCGCGTGCCGGTGATGCGGCTCGGGACGATCTTGCCGGTTTCGGTGATGTAGCCCTTCAGCGTGGCGAGGTCCTTGTAGTCGATGCGCTCGACGCCCTCGGCCGTGAACTTGCAGAACTTACGGCGGCGGAAAAAACGTGCCATGGGTCACCTGTCGGATGCGTGCGTGTCGGGGGAAGCGGGCTCAGGCGGCGGAGGCCGACTCGTCCGAGCTCTCGGGCGCGCCGCCATCCTCGCGGGTCCCTTCCTCTTCGGCGCGGGCCATCGGCGACGGCTCGACGACGGCTGCCGGCATGGACACGACGAGGTGACGGATCACGGCGTCGCTGAACCGGAACGCGCCGGTGAGCTCGTCGAGGGTCTTCTTGTCCGCCTCGATGTTCATCAGCACGTAATGCGCCTTGTGCACCTTGGCGATCGGATACGCCAGCTGCCGGCGGCCCCAGTCCTCGACGCGATGGATCGCGCCGCCGCCCGTGGCGATCATGCCGCGGTAGCGCTCGATCATGGCCGGAACCTGCTCGCTCTGGTCAGGGTGGACCAGAAACACGATCTCGTAGTGACGCACTGAATTGTGCTCCCTTTGGTTGAAGCCACCCGCTCTCGCGGTGCGGCAAGGAGTGCCCCGGGGCCCGGTTGGGCTCGTGGGGAGCCGCGTAGGATAGGGGACCGGTCTCGTTCCCGCAACTGCTGCGGCGGGTCCTGGGCGGGGATCGGGGGGCTACCCGGGTTCGCGAGGAAGACATGCTCGCCCGGATAGCCCCCCGATCCCCCGCCTGATGTCGGGCGCCTGAGCGACGGGGTGAGCCTCGAACGGCTCCCCCCATCGCACGGCGCATGTAACGCCCACCGGATCCCGGCGGCACGTCCGGCAGCCAATGCGTACGGCGGGGTTCGGTGACGTTGCTTGCGGCGTGCGAGTTCACTGGATCGGCCTAGAGCTCGCACGGCCGCCGCGGAGGTTCAGGGCGGGGATCGGGGGGCTACCCGGGTTCGCGAGGAAGACATGCTCGCCCGGATAGCCCCCCGATCCCCCGCCTGATGCCGGGCGCCTGAGCGACGGGGTGAGCCTCGAACGGCTCACCCCATCGCACGGCGCATGCAGCGCCCACCGGACCCACGCTGAACGGGTGCAGCCGCTACCCGGCATGGGGTCCGGTGACGTTGCTTGCGCCGTGCGAGTTCTTCGGCCCGGTGAAGTCGCCCAGGCGTCTGTGCTCAGGCAGAGGATCGGGGGCTTCCGGACTCGCGAAGAAGACATGCTCGCCCGGGAAGCCCCCGATCCCCCGCCTGATGTCGGGCGCCTGAGCGACGGGGTGAGCCTTGAACGGCTCACCGCATCGCACGGCGCATGCAGCGCCCACCGGACCCACGCTGAACGGATGCAGCCGCTGCCCGGCATGGGATCCGGTGACGCTGCTTGCGCCGTGCGAGTTCGCCGGATCGGCGTAGAACTCGCTCAGGCGCCGTGTATCGAGCGGGCTTTCCGGGCGCATCCCGGGCGAGCATGTCTTCCTCGCGAGTCCGGAACGCGCCCGGAATGCCCGCTGCCACCGGCCCGACGTTGCGCGCCCAGCCGGATCCACCCGATTGCACGTCGCATGCAGCGCCTGCCGGACCCCGGCGGTACGCGCGGGAGCCGATGCCGACGTGAGGCCCCGTGACGCTGCTTGCGCCGTGCGAGCTCTTCGGCTTTGCGAAGAACTCGCTCAGGCGCCGCGTATCGAGCGGGCTTTCCGGGCGCATCCCGGGCGAGCATGTCTTCCTCGCGAGTCCGGGATGCGCCCGGAAAGCCCGCCCGCACCCACGCCCCGACGCGCTATTTCTTCTTCCGCGCCGACTGAACGGACCGCTGCCGCACGGCCTCGAACAGCCCCACGCCCGTAGCCACGGACACATTCAGGCTCTCGACGGCGCCGGCCATCGGGATCGCCACGAGCTGGTCGCAGGTCTCGCGCGTCAGGCGCCTGAGGCCCTCACCTTCCGAGCCCATCACGAGTGCCACCGGGCCGCTGAAATCCGCGTCGTACAGCGTGGCCGACGCCGAGTCGTCGGTCCCGACGAGCCAGATGCCCCGTTCCTTGAGCTCGCGCAGCGTACGAGCGAGGTTGACGACCGACACGAGCGGCACCGTCTCGGCGGCACCGGCGGCCACCTTGCGGACCACCGGCGTGAGACCCACGGCCCGGTCCCGCGGCACGATGACCGCAGCGACGCCCGCTGCATCGGCGCTGCGCAGGCAGGCCCCGAGGTTGTGCGGGTCCTGCACGCCGTCGAGCACCAGCAGCAGCGGCGGACCGGCGGCGGTTTCGAGCGCCTGCTCGAGCTGCGTCTCGGGATCGCCGGAGCGCGGCGCCACTTCGGCGACGACGCCCTGGTGGTGCGCGCCCTCCGCCAACCGGTCCAGCGAAGCCGGATCCGCGCCCACGACTGCGATGCCGGCGCGATCGGCGAGCGTGCGGATCTCGGCGAGCCGCCCGATCTCGCGGCCCGAGGCGAGATGCACGCGCAGCACGCGCTCCGGGGTGCGCGAAAGCAACACCCGCACGGCGTGCACGCCGCAGGCGATCGACCCGGCCATCAGCGTCGGCGGCCGAACGGCCGGCCGCGGCGTCGCCTGCGCTCCGCCTCGCCGCTCTCCCCGGCCGGCTCGAAATCGACGCGCCGCTCGTCGAGCGAGACGTTGATGACGCGGACCCGCAGCCGGTCGCCCAGCTTGTAGATCCGGCCGGAGCTGCGGCCGACGAGCCGGAATCCGGAGTGATCCCGCGTGAAGTAGTCCTGGCCGAGCGCCGAGACGTGCACGAGGCCGTCGACCTGGAGCCCCTCGAGCTGCACGAACAACCCGAAGTCGACGACGCCCGAGACGATCCCGTCGTACTCCTCGCCGATGCGTTCCTGCATGTAGTAGCACTTGAGCCAGGCGACGGCGCCGCGAGTGGCCTCGTCGGCGCGACGCTCGCGGAACGAGCATTCCTGGCCGAGCACCGGGAACGGGCCGTGCCAGTCGACGAGCGCCTGCGGGTCCTGTGCGAGCAGCACCTGGCGGATCCCCCGGTGCACGACGAGGTCCGGGTAGCGCCGGATCGGCGAGGTGAAGTGCGCGTAGTGGTCGAGCGCGAGCCCGAAGTGCCCGATGTTGCCCGGCTGGTAGACGGCCTGCGTCATCGAGCGGATCACCGCCGTCGAGATCAGGAGCGCGTCGGGCCGGTCGCCGATCTGGCGCAGCAGCTCGCGCAGGTGCTCGGGCTTGATCTCCTCCGCAGGGGGCAGCCAGAGGCCGAACTCCCGCAGGAAGAGCCGCAGCGTCTCGAGGCGGTCGAGTTCCGGCAGGCCGTGCACGCGGTACAGCGTCGGGACGCGGTGACGATCGAGGAACCGCGCCGCGGCGACGTTCGCCGCGATCATGCACTCCTCGATCAGCCGGTGGGCGTCGTTGCGGGCCTGCTCGACCAGCGCGGCCACGCGACCCTGCGCGTCGAACTTGAGCTTGAGCTCGGGCGTGTCGAGCTCGAGCGCGCCGCGGCCGCTGCGCTCCCGGATGAAGCTGCGGTAGACGCCGTGCAGCGCGAGCAGGCGCTCGCGCAGCGCCTCGAGCGCGGGCGCGTGACGGGCGGCGGGCTTCGCGAGGAACTCACCGACGTCGCGGTAGGTGAGTCGCGCGGCGGAGCGGATCACGCCCTCGAAGAACCGCGAGCGGGTGATGCGGCCCTGTTCGCTCACGCGCAACTCGCAGCACAGGCTCAGCCGGTCCTCGCCGGGCACGAGCGAGCACAGGCCGTTCGAGAGGGCCTCGGGCAGCATCGGCAGCACGCGGTTCGGGAAGTAGACCGACGTGCCGCGCTCGCGGGCCTCCCGGTCGAGTGCGCTGCCGGGCCGCACGTAATGGCCGACGTCCGCGATCGCGACGATCAGCCGCCAGCCGCTCCGCACGCGCTCGCACCAGACGGCGTCGTCGTAGTCGCGGGCGTCCTCGCCGTCGATGGTGACGAGCTCCAGGCCGCGCAGGTCCTCGCGGCCGGCGATCGCGTCCTCCGGTATCCGCGTGCCGTAGGCCGCGGCCTCCGCGAGGACGTCGGCCGCGAACTCGAACGGCAACGAGTGGGAGTGGATCGCGATGTCCGTCTCCATGCCGGGTGCGCCGTGCTCGCCGAGCACGCGCGTGACGCGGCCCACGGGCTGGGCGTCCCGCCCGGGCGGTCGCACCAGCTCGACGATCACGATCTGGCCCGGCTCCGCGCCGCCGAGCCCCGTCGGGGGCACCAGCACGCGGTGGGTGACCCGCGGGTTGTCGGCCACCACGTGCGCCAGGCCGGCCTCGACGTGCAGGCGCCCGACGACTTCGCGCGTGCGGCGCTCGAGTACCTCGACGATCGAGCCCTGCGGGCGACCGCGGAATCGCGGGCCCTCGATGCGGACGGCGACCCGATCGCCGTGCATGACCGCGCGCATTTCGTGCGCGGTCAGGTGGATCGGCGCCGAGGCGTCGTCGGGCAGCAGCAGGCCGTCGCCGTTCCGATGGGCCTGGACCGTGCCCACGACCAGGCCCGGCAGCTGCTCGCGCAGGCAGTACTGGCCGCGGCGGTTCTGGACGACTTCGCCGAGCCGCAGCAGCTCCTCGATCTGCGCGGGCGCCGCGGCCGCGGACGTGGGCCCGAGCGCGGCGACGATCTCCTCGAGGCGCAGTGGCCGGCCGGCGCGCCGCAGCACGCCGAGCACGGGATTGCCGCCGCCGGGCGGCGTACGCTGGGGTGCGCGCGATCGTCCGGGTCCCGGGGTTCGTGTCGACGCGCGACGAGTGCGTTTGCTGGGAGTCTTCATCGGATCATGAGCCCGCGAGCGGGTATTCGTTGACAGCCCCGGGGGCCGACAGTAAATTGCGCCACCTTCCAGCGGGCCCCCGGGCCGCGCCGCGACCGAAGCCCAGGTGGCGGAATTGGTAGACGCACTAGTTTCAGGTACTAGCGGGTAACACCGTGGAGGTTCGAGTCCTCTCCTGGGCACCACCCGGCCGGCCGGCCGGACTCTAGCATCCCGTCAAAGGCTGCGCGAGATCAGTTCCTTCATGATCTCGTTCGTGCCGCCGTAGATCCGCTGCACGCGCGAGTCCGCGAACATGCGGCAGACGAGGTACTCGTTCATGTACCCGTAGCCGCCGTGCAGCTGCACGCACTCGTCCATCACCTGCTGCTGCACGTCGGTGATCCACCACTTGGCCATCGCGGCCGTCTCGGTGTCGAGCGTGCCGGCGACGAGCTGGGCGATGCAGCTGTCGACGAACGTGCGGGCCACCCGCACCAGCGTCGCGACCTCCGCGAGCTTGAAGCGCGTGTTCTGGAATTCCACGATGCGCTGGCCGAACGCCCGGCGCTCGTTGACGTACCGCACCGTCTCCGCATAGGCGCCTTCCATCGCAGCGACGCCGGCGAGCGCGATCGTGATGCGCTCGTAGGGCAGGTCGCCCATCAGCTGGTGCATGCCGCGACCTTCCTCGGCGCCGAGCAGGCAGTCCGCCGGCACGCGTACGTCCTCGAAGAAGAGTTCGGACGTGTCCTGCGCGGTGAGACCCATCTTGTCGAGCACGCGACCGACGCGGTAGCCGGCGAGCCCCCCGGTTTCGACCATCAGGATCGAGAGTCCGCGGCTGCGCTCGTTCGGGTCCGTGCGGACCACGAGCATCAGGATCGTGGCGATCGACCCGTTCGTGATGAAGATCTTCGATCCGTTCACGACGTAGTGTTCGCCGTCGCGCACGGCGCGCGTGCGGATGCCTTTCAGGTCCGAGCCCGCTCCGGGCTCGGTCATCGCGATCGCGCCGATCAGCTCGCCTCGCGCCATGCGCGGCAGCCAGCGGCGCTTCTGCTCCTCGGTGCCGTAATTGAGGACGTAGTGCGCGGCGATGCTGTGCACCCCCTGGCCGAAGCCCGAGAGCCCGCGCCGGTTTAGTTCCTCGTAGAGCACCGCCTCGTGCCGGAAGTCCCCGCCTCCGCCGCCGTACTCCGCGGGCACGTCCATCAGCAGGAACCCCGCTTCGCCGACCGCGCGCCAGGTCTCGTGGTCGACGCGGTGCTGTGCCCGCCAGCGCGCCTCGTGCGGAAGCATCTCCGTTTCCACGAACCGCGACACCGCCTCGCGGAGCATCTGCAGGTCGTCGTCCATCCAGGGAGAGACGTGGGGCTTCATGGGGCAGCCTGCCGGGTCAGTCGAACGGGTGGCGAAGCACGATCGTCTCGATGCGGTCGGGCCCGGTCGAGACGATGTCGATCGGCACGCCCGCGAGCTGCTCGATGCGCGCGAGGTAGCGGCGGGCGTTCTCGGGGAGCTTCGCGAAGTCGGTGACGCCGCTCGTCGAGTCCGACCAGCCCGGCAAGGTCTCGTAGACGGGCTCGCATTCCGAGTAGCGGTGCGGCAGCAGCGGCGGCTGGTCGCGGATTTCGCCGTCGATGCGGTAGCCGGTCGCGATGCGCAGCGTGTCGAGGCCGTCGAGCACGTCGAGCTTGGTGACCCCGAGGCTCGAGAGGCTGTTGTGCAGCACGGCGCGGCGCAGCGCGACGGCGTCGAACCATCCGCACCGGCGCGGCCGGCCCGTGACGGCGCCGAACTCGTGCCCGACGCGGGAGAGGTGTTCGCCGTTCTCGTCGAAGAGCTCGGTCGGGAACGGGCCCGCGCCCACGCGCGTCGTGTAGGCCTTCACGATCCCGAGCACGCGGTGGATGTCGCGCGGCCCGATTCCCGTGCCGACGGCAGCGGCCCCCGCGATGGTGTTCGACGACGTGACGAACGGGTAGGTGCCCACGTCGTTGTCGAGCAGGGCGCCCTGCGCGCCTTCGAACAGCACGTTGGCCCCGCGGCGCATCTCGTCGCGCAGGCGCTCGCTGACGTCCTCCACGAGCGGCTGGATGCGCTCGGCCTGGGCGACGAGGTCGTCGAGCACGCGCTGGAAGTCGACGGTCTCGGCGCTGAAGTAACGGCTCAGCACGAAGTTGTGGAAGTCGAGGATCTCGCCGAGCCGCGCTGCGAGCCGGTCGCGCTGGAAGAGGTCCGCGACGCGCACGGCGCGCCGGGCGACCTTGTCCTCGTACGCGGGGCCGATGCCGCGGCCGGTGGTGCCGATCGCGTTGACGCCCTGCGCCCGCTCGCGCGCCCGGTCGAGCGCGACGTGCGACGGCAGGATCAGCGCGCAATTGGGGCTCACGCGCAGGCGGTCGTAGACCGGCACGCCCTTCTGCACCAGCGCGTCGGCCTCGCGCAGCAGTGCCTCGATCGAAAGCACGACGCCGTTGCCGATTAGGCACTGCACGCCCGGGTGCAGGATGCCGGAGGGGATCAGCGAAAGCACGGTCTTCGCCCCGTCGATCACGAGCGTGTGGCCGGCGTTGTGCCCGCCCTGGAACCGCACGACCGTGCCGGCCCGCTCGGTGAGCAGGTCGACGATCTTGCCCTTGCCTTCGTCGCCCCACTGGGCGCCGATCACGACTAGATTGATGGCCATCGATGATCCGTCCGCAATGCGTTCAGGACGATCCGCGCACGAAGTACAGCAGCAGCGCGCCCGCGACCATGCTCGCGAAGCCCGCGATGCGCAGGGCGCGGTCGTCGAGGCGGGAGAGCTGCTCGAGCGCCCGCTTCATGCCGCCCGGGTTGAGGAACGGCATGACGCCCTCGAGCACGAGGTACAGAGCGAACGCCGCCCAGAGGTCGCTCCACTCCATGGCGGCGCGGGCCGGCTCAGCGGCCCGATTCCTTCAGGTACTTGAAGAACTCGCCGTCGGGCTGCACGACCACGACGTCGCCCGGCTTGCCGAGCGAGCGGCGGTAGGCCTGCATCGAGCGGTGGAACGCGAAGAACTCCGGGTTGCGGCCGTGCGCGCGGGCGTAGATGTCGGTCGAGGCGGCATCGCCTTCGCCGCGGATGATCTCCGCCTGGCGGTACGCGTCCGCGAGGATCTCCGTGCGCTGGCGGTCGGCCTCGGCTCGGGTACGCTCCGACACGGCCGAACCCTCGGCGCGAAGCTGCGCCGCCTGACGCGCGAAGTCCTGACGCATGCGGTTGAACACCGACTCGCTCACTTCCTCCGGAAGGTCGATGCTCTTCACGCGCACGTCGATCAGCTCGATGCCGAGGCCCGCGACGTTGGCCTCGGCCACCTTGCGCACCTCGTTCAGGAACTCCGAGCGCTCGGCCGCGACCACCTGCTGGATCGTGCGGCGCGCGATCACGCCCTTGATGCCGTCCTTCACGATTTCGCCGAGGCGGCGGTTCGCGACATCCTCGCTGCCGCCCGCCGTCGACGTGTAGAAGCGCGCGACGTCCGAGATGCGCCACTTCACGAAGAAGTTGATCTTGAGGATCTTGCCTTCGCTCGTCAGGAACTGCTCGGCCGGGTAGTCGTGCGTGAGGATGCGGCGGTCGAATTTACGCACGTTGTTCACGAGCGGGATCATGAAGTGCAGGCCCGGCTGGTAGTCGGCCCGCACGATCTCGCCGAAGCGGAACTTGATCGCGAGATCGGTCTCGCGGACGGTGAACGCGGCCATCGACAGCACCAGGGCCAGGAAGCCCAGGACGATGATCGCGAGGTAGCTGCGGTTGCTCATCAGCGGCTCCCCCGCTCGCGGCGGGCGTCGGTGGGACTCTCGGCCGCGGCCTCTTCCGTCATGGCCGGCGCTCGAGCGGCCGCGGACTGGCGCTGTTCGTCGACCGTGAGAGCCGGCGTGCGCTTCTCGGTCAGGCGGTCGAGCGGCAGGTAGAGCATGTTGCCCGGGCCCTTCGTGTCGACGAACACCTTGCTGGTGTTGCCGAGGACTTCCTCGACGGTCTCGAGGTAGAGCCGCTGGCGCGTGACGCCAGGCGCCCGCTCGTACGCCTCGAGCAGCTTCGTGAAGCGCTGCGCTTCGCCCTCGGCGTCGGCTATGAGCCGCGAACGGTACGCCTGCGCATCCTCGACCTGGCGGGCGGCCGAACCGCGCGCCTTCGGCAGGATGTCGTTCGCGTAGGCCTGCGCCTCGAGCGCCAGGCGCTCCTTGTCCTCGCGGGCCTTGATGGCGTCGCGCTGGGCGCTCGACACCTGCTCGGGCACCGCCACGCCCTGCAGGTTGACCGAGGTGACCTCGATGCCGGTGTTGTAGGAATCGAGCGTGCGCTGGATGAGTTCCTTGGTGCGCGCCGCGATCTCCTGCCGGCCTTCCTCGAGCACGAAATCGAGCGTGCTGCGGCCGACGATCTCGCGGATCGCGCTCTCGCTCACCTCGCCGAGCGTCGACTCCGGGTCGCGGACCACGAACGCGTAAGGCTTCGCCTCGGCGCGCCGGTACTGCACGGCGATGTTGATGTCGACCAGGTTCTCGTCGGAAGTGAGCATCCGCGTCTGGTCGCTGAAGCCCTCGACGTTGCCGACGTTGATGATCTGGCGGGCTTCGATCGGCCACGGCATGTGCCAGCGCAGGCCGGGTTCGGTGGTGGCCACGTACTGGCCGAAGCGCGTCACGACGGCGCGCTCCGCCGCGTCGACCTTGTACAGGCCCGTCGCGGCCCAGATCGCGAGCAGCACGAGCACGACGGTTCCGGCGCCGAAGCCCCGGATCGCGCCACCGCCCGGCGTGTCGCCGTCGCCGCCCGCTCCTCCGGCGCCGCGGCCGCCGAAGATCCCGGAGAGTCGTCGTTGCAGATTGCGCAGGGCCTCGTCGAGGTCCGCGGTTCCCCGGTCGGGGCGGTTGCCCCAGGGACTGCGGTTCCTGCCCGGGTCGTTCCAGGCCATGGTGATGCGTTGCTCCGGAGTGATCGGTGGTTGCGGGTCGGGCCTAAGGCCGGGCTTCCGCCGGCGGCTGGGTCACCCAGCGGCCCCGGCGGCGGCACAGCCTCGGGATTGTAGGAACGCGCTCGGGCCGGCACAAGGCGAGGATACCGCGCGAAGTTCGAGACCGGCCTCCCGGCAGATGCGCTCGAGGTCGCGGCGACGCAGGCTCACCTCGAGTTCGACGCCGCCGTCCTCGAGTTCGCGCTGGCCGAGCACCGCCCCGGCCGCGTGCAGCCGTGCACGCGCCCGGCCCTCGGCCGGAGGCAGCCTGAGCATGCAGTGGTGCAGGTCCGCGCCGAGCCGGTCGTGCAGCACCTCGAGCAGCCGCTCGACGCCGGCACCCGAATGCGCGGAGAGCCAGATGCGGTCGACGCGCCCCTCGGCGTCCGATTCGACGTGGGGCTCCTCGCCCGTGCGGTCGATCTTGTTGTACACCTCGATCTGCGGCAGCGACTCGGCCCCGATGGACTCGAGCACCTCGTTGACCTGTGCGATGCGCTCGGTCCTCTCCGGGTCGGCGGCGTCGATCACGTGGAGCAGCAAATCCGCTTCGCGCGCCTCCTGCAGGGTGGAGCGGAATGCCGCCACGAGCTCGTGCGGCAGGTCGCGAACGAAGCCAACGGTGTCGGCAAGCGCCACCTCGAGCCCGGGCGCGAGGTGCAGGCGGCGAACGGTGGGGTCGAGCGTCGCGAAGAGCTGGTCGGCGGCGTACGCATCTGCCGACGTGAGGCGGTTGAAGAGCGTCGACTTCCCGGCGTTCGTGTAGCCCACGAGTGCCACGGTCGGCACCTCGCCACGCTTGCGCTCCCGGCGCGTCGTGTCCCGCTGCACGAGGACCTTGTCGAGGCGGTCGTTCAGGGTCTTGATGCGCCGCGCGACCAGCCGGCGGTCCGTCTCGAGCTGGGTCTCGCCGGGACCCCGCAGCCCGATGCCGCCCTTCTGGCGCTCGAGGTGGGTCCAGCCCCGCACGAGCCGCGTCGCGACGTGCTGCAGCTGCGCGAGCTCGACCTGAAGCTTGCCTTCGAAGGAGCGCGCGCGCTGCGCGAAGATGTCGAGGATCAGGCCGCTGCGGTCGAGCACGCGGCACTCGAGCTCCTTCTCGAGGTTGCGCTCCTGGCCGGGCGTCAACGCATGGTCGACGACCACGAGATCCGCTCGCAGCGAGGCGATGCGCTCCGCGAGTTCGGCGACCTTGCCGGTGCCCAGGAAGAACCGCGGTTCGGCGGTCTTCCTCGTGACGACGAGGACCTCGAGGACCTCGGCTCCTGCGGAGCGTGCGAGCGCGGCGAATTCTTCGACGCGATCGGGATCCGGCGCATGGCCGAGCCCGACGCAGACGAGGATCGCGCGCTCACCGCTGCTCGGGCGGTCGAACAAGTGGCCGAGTCTCCTTGAGGTCCGGCCGGCTCAGGTGGCCGGCACGTCCTCGGCGACGGGCTCGTCATCGCCCATCGGCAGGCGCACGTTGCGAGCGGGCACGACGGTCGAGATGGCGTGCTTGTAGACCATCTGGCTCACGCTGTTGCGCAGCAGGACCACGAACTGGTCGAAGGAATCGATCTGGCCCTGAAGCTTGATACCGTTGACCAGATAGATGGAAACGGGAATCCGCTCCTTGCGCAGCGCATTCAGGAAAGGATCTTGCAGGGACTGGCCCTTGGCCATGTTCGATCTCCTTGTTTTTCGCAGATGCCGTTCCTGCCGCGCGATCTTCCATGAAGCCGCCGTGACGCGTCGTCTCGACGAACAAGAACGAGTCCGATCGTAGCACAGGCGTTCGCTTCGTCAGTGTCCGGCAATCAGGTTCAATGTCCGATGTATGGGCCCAAGTTGTTGATCTTCAAGGGTACCGATCGCCTCGAAGGACGATTCCGACCGCAACCAGGTCAGTTGCCGCTTCGCGAGCTGGCGGCTCGCCCGCTGCGCAGCCGCGACGGCTTCCTCGAGTCCCCGTTCGCCGGCCAGGCAGGACCAGATCTGGCGGTAGCCAACGGCCCGGAGGCTTGGCAGGTCGCCATGCAGGTCGCCCCGGGCCCTGAGGGCCTGCACTTCGGCGAGGAACCCCTGCTCCATCATGGCCGCGAACCGGGCGTCGATCCGGGCGTAGAGCTCCGCCCGATCGGCCGGCTTCAGCGCGAATGCCGCGAAGCGGACGGCGGGGGGCGTCGCGTGGCGCTGCAGGTCCGACAGCCGCTCTCCCGTGAGTTCGAGCACCTCGAGCGCCCGCTGGATACGCTGGCCATCGGCCGGACGGATCCTCGCTGCCGCGACCGGATCGCGGGCGGCGAGTTCGGCATGCAGCGCAGGCCAGCCGGCCCGGGTCGCCCGTTCTTCGAGTCGGGCCCGGATCGCGGGGTCGGCGGTCGGCAGCGGCGCGATGCCGCGCACGAGCGCGCGGAAGTACAGCATGGTTCCGCCGACCAGGAGCGGAATCCGCCCACGGGAGCGTATCGCGGCGATGAGTTCGAGCGCGTCGCTGCGAAAGCGGCCTGCCGAATACGGGTCGCGCGGATCGCACACGTCGATCAGGTGGTGCGGCACCCGCGCGCGGACCTCGGCGGGCGGCTTGGCCGTGCCGATGTCCATGCCGCGATAAACCTGCGCGGAGTCGACGCTGACGATCTCCACCGGGAAGTCTTCCGCAAGCCGCAGCGCGAGCGCCGTCTTGCCGCTGCACGTCGGGCCCGCGAGCAGCACCGCCTCGGGCCGGCTCGGGTGCGCCCCGCTCATCGGCCGCGCAGGAAGATCCGGTCGAGTTCCTCGAGGCTCACGAACGACCACGTGGGCCGGCCGTGCACGCACTGGTCGGCCCGGACGGTGCGCTCCATCTCCCTGAGCAGCGCGTCCATCTCGGGCAGGCCGAGCCGGCGATTCGCGCGCACGGCCCGGTGGCAGGCCATCGTTCCGAGCACGCGGTCGAGCGCCTGCCGCCCGCCGCCGCCGTTCTCGCGGAGGTCCGCAAGCGAATCGCGCAGCAGCACGGCGGCGTCGGCCGTGCCGAGCAGCGCTGGCAGCGCCCGCACGAGCAGCTGGGTCGGCCCGGCGCGCGTGTACTCGATCCCGATGTCCGCGAGCGCGGGAGCATGTGCCTCGGCTGCGTCTGCCTCGGCGACCGACAGCCCGACCGGCACCGGCACGAGCAGCGGCTGGCTCGCGAGGCGGCCCGAGTCGAACGCCGCCTTCAACCGCTCGTAGGTCGTGCGCTCGTGGGCCGCGTGCATGTCGACCAGCACGAGGCCGCCGGGCGCTTGTGCGAGGATGTAGATGCCGTGGAGCTGCGCGATTGCGTAGCCGAGCGGGTGCGCGGAAGCGGCGCCCGGAGCGGCCGGCGATGCGCTCGCGTCGGCCGTGGATGGCTGCACCGCGCCCGCCGCGCGGTCGTCGTCACGAACGCCCTCCGACATTGCACCGTAGAACTCGAGCGCCGAGGTGCCGGGCGTGTCGCCCGCGGCTCCGCGCGGCGCGAGATCGAACGTCGCCGCCGGCATCGAGGCCGCGGCAGGCTGGGTCGGCCGCGTGTCGGCGAGCGCGCGCTCGAGCGTGCGGAAAAGGAAGTCGTGCACGAGCCCCGGCTCCCGGAATCGCACCTCGAGCTTCTGCGGATGCGCGTTGACGTCGACCCGCGACGGGTTCATCTCGAGGTAGAGCACGTAGGCCGGGTGGCGACCGTGGTACAGCACGTCGCGGTATGCGAGCCGCACGGCGCTCGCCGCCAGCTTGTCCCGCACGGGACGGCCGTTGAGGAAGAAGTATTGCTGGTCGGGCTGGCTCCGGGCGTACGTCGGCTGGCAGAACCAGCCGTGGAGCCGCAGGCCGGACGCCTCGTGGTCGAGCTTGAGCGCGTGGCGCAGGAAGTCGTTGCCCAGGACCGCGGCGACCCGCGCATCGCGGGCCCGCTCGTCGGTCGCCGGCGGATGATCCGCGAGCGTGCGCCGCGCGGAGAGCAGCCGGAAGCCGACGTCGTAGCGGCTGAGCGCGAGCCGCTCGACGAGTCGCTCGACCTGGCCCAGCTCCGTGCGCTCGGAGCGCAGGAACTTGCGCCGCGCCGGGACGTTGAAGAACAGGTCCCGCACCTCGACGGTCGTGCCGGGCGGATGCGGCTGCGGCGCCGGCCCGGCGAGCTCGCCGTCCACGCAGCGGACTTCCGAGGCCGTGGCCACGTCGACCGGCCGCGAGACCACGCGCATCCGCGAGACCGAGGCGATGCTCGGCAGCGCCTCGCCGCGGAACCCGAGCGTGCGCACCGCCTCGAGATCCTCGATGCACCCGATCTTGCTGGTCGCGTGGCGGGTGAGCGCGAGCAGCAGTTCGTCCGACGGGATGCCGCAGCCGTCGTCGCGCACCCGCACGAGCGCGGCGCCACCCTGCTCGACCTCGATCTCGATGCTGCGAGCACCGGAGTCGAGGCTGTTCTCGACCAGTTCCTTGACGACCGACGCGGGCCGCTCGACGACCTCGCCGGCAGCGATCTGGTGGATCAGTTGATCGGGAAGGACCCGGATGGACATGCGGCCGCAGCCTCGCGCTCGGGTGCGCGAGGATAGCAAGCGCCCCGGGTCAGCGCTCGGCGAGCGTCCTCGGCGCGGCGGCCGCGCCGTCGCGCGCTGCGACGATCGCGGCGAGCCGCGTGCCCGGGGGCGGCTTTTCGTAGAAGTAGTTGCGGATGCCCTCGAAGATCGCGCCCGCGAGCCGCTGCTGGTGCGCGGCGTCCCGGAGCCTGCGTTCGTCGGAAGCGTTCGAGATGAACGCCGTCTCGACGAGCATCGACGGGATGTCGGGCGACTTGAGCACGGCAAAGCCCGCGTGCTGCACCCGCGGGCGGTGCACGTCGCCCACGCGGCGCATCGCGTCGAGCACGCTCGAGGCGGCGTCCACGCTGTTGCTGACCGCCTCCTTCTGCGTGACGTCGAGCAGCACGGAGGCAAGCACGTCGTTCTTGTCGTCGAGCGAGACGCCGCCCATGAGGTCGGCTGCGTTCTCGCGCTCGGCGAGCCAGCGGGCCGCCTCGTCGCTCGCGCCGCGCAGCGAGAGCACGTAGACCGACGAGCCGTTCACGCCCCGGTTCAGCACGGAATCGGCGTGCACCGACACGAACATGTCGGCCCGCTGCTCGCGCGCCTTGCGGACGCGGTTGCGCAGGCTCACGAAGTAGTCTCCCTCGCGGATCAGCACGGCGCGCATGCCATCCTCGGCATCGATCGAGCGTGCGAGCTTGCGCGCGATCGCGAGCGTGACGTCCTTCTCCCGGGTGCCGCCCCGCCCGATCGCGCCCGGATCCTGGCCGCCATGGCCGGCGTCGATCGCGATCACGAGATCGCGCCCACGGGCCGCCGCGCCGGCCGCAACGGTCTTGACGGGATTCGCCACGGCGACCGCCTCGCGCGCCACGGCCTGCGACGAAGCGGCCAGTACCTGACTTGAAAGCGGACCCGATGGCGGCGACGCAGCAGGCGGTGCCTGCGCAGGCGGCGCGCCGACCGACAACCCGCGCGCCGGCGGCACGGGCGCGCCCGCGGCCGGCAGCTCGACGACCAGACGGTGGCCTTCCGTATCGTCCGCGGGGACGGTGAACGCCTTGACGGCCTGCGCCCGGGTGAGATCGAGGACGATCCGCAGCCCGCCGCCCGCCTGCGGCCCCGACCGGACGCTGCGCACCGGTCCCTGCCCCGCGGGCAAGGGCTGCCGCATCGCGAGTCGCGTGCGGTCGAGATCGACGACGACTCGTGCCGGATCGTCGAGCGTGAACACCTCGTAACGCGCGGGCGTCGACATCTCGATGACGAATCGAGTCCCTTCCGGACCCGACCACAGCCGCACGTCCTCGACCTCGGTGGTCGCGGCAACCGAAACGTGGACACTCCACGGCGCGGCGATGAACAGCGGCAGGATCCAAGCATGGAAAAGTCGGGCGCGCATTCGACGTAATCTACCGCGAATCATGTCGATAATTCAATGAAATTATGTACATACGGACGATTCATCACGCCGCATCTAGGCCCAGGCCCGACGCGATCGAAGCGCCTGCCGCCGTCGCTGGCGCAACGGTCACGAGACGCGCCGTGTCGCCCGCGTATTCGAGCGAGAGTCCGAGGTCGGCCGTGCCGAGGCGGCCGGCCGCGCGCTCCGGCCATTCGACGAGCAACACGCTGCGCGGCGTCCGCATGTCGGCGAGCCCGAGATCCTCGAGCTCGTCCGGGTGTCGCAGCCGGTAGAGGTCGCAGTGGGTCACGTCGCGGCCGGCGAGGCGGTAAGGCTCGACGAGCGCGTACGTCGGGCTTCGCACCGCGCCCTCGTGGCCGAGCGCGGCCAGCACCCCGGCGACGAGCGTGGTCTTGCCGGCACCCAGATCGCCGCTCAGGTGCACCATGAGCGCCTCGCTCCCCGCGTGATCCCGCAGCGCGGCGCCGAGGCGCGCGCCGAAGAGACGCGTTTCGTCGGCGCCGGCGAGCGTCAGTCGCACGTACGGTTCACGCACGCGCGTACGTGCTCGAGCAAGTCTCCCGCAAGCAGCCCCCGCTCGCCCGCGTGCGCTGCCCTGTCTCCCGCACTCGCGTGGACATGGACGCCTACGGCGGCAGCGAGCGACAGGTTGCGGCACTGCGCGGCAAGTCCCGCGACGACTCCGGTCAGCACGTCGCCCATGCCCGCAGCCGCCATGCCCGGATTGCCGCGATCGCAGATCCATGGGATTGCACCCGCGGAATGCACGATCGAACCTGCGCCCTTCAGCACGACCGTGCCACCGTAGCGCTCGACGATCGCACGGGCCGCGCCGAGCCGGTCGGCCTGCACTGATTCGGTCGCGATGCCGAGCAGGCGCCCTGCCTCGCCCGGGTGCGGCGTCAGGACCCAGTCGTCGCGGCGGCGCGGGAACTCGGCGAGCAGGTTGAGCGCATCGGCGTCAACGATCGTGGGCTGGCCCGCGGCGATGGCCGATTCGAACATCTCGCGGCTCCACGACCCGCGGCCGAGCCCCGGGCCCAGCGCGACGACGGTCGCACGCGCGAGCGGCGCGGCCAGCCGAGCGGGCGTCGTCGCCGCGACGGCCATCAGTTCGGGCCGGGCCGCCAGCGCCGCGAGATTCTCCGGATGCACCGCGACGGTGACGAGGCCGGCCCCGGCGCGCAACGCGGCCTCGCCCGCGAGGCGCGCTGCCCCAGGCATGCCGGGACCGCCACCGACGACCAGCACGTGCCCATGGTCGCCCTTGTGCGCAGTGCGCACGCGCCTCGGCAGCACGCGCGCGAGGTCTTCGTCGCTCACGAGCCGCGCCGCCGGTTGCGAACCTTCGTAGGTCGCGGCCGGAACGCCGAGATCGTCGAAGACGACGCGGCCGACGTGATCGGGACCGCAGCCGAGGTGAGCACCGACCTTGCGCCCGATGAAGGTCACCGTGAGGTCGGCCCGGACTGCGTCCCCGAGCACCTCGCCGGTGTCGGAGTGCAGGCCGGACGGAATGTCGACGGCGACCACCGGGCGCCCGGCGCCGTTGATGCACCGGATCATCCCGGCGGCGATGCCGTCCGGTGCGCGCGCGAGCCCGGTGCCGAAGAGCGCGTCCACGACGACGTCGGCATCGAGGACGTCGGGCGACCAGGGTTGCAGCTTTCCGCCGGCCGCCGCGTAGTCCTCGTATGCGCGACGCGCATCCCCGCGGAGCGCGGCGACGTCGCCGAGCGACACCGCGCGCACCGTGTAGCCGAGCGCGCGGCCGGCCCGCGCGATCACGTAGCCGTCGCCGCCGTTGTTGCCGGGGCCGCAGAGCACCGCGAGCGAACGCGCCTCGGGCCAGGCGCGGCGCAGCGCGTCGAGCGCGGCATGTCCGGCACGCGTCATCAGTTCGTAGCCCGGAATGCCGAGCTCGGCGATGGCGCGACGATCGAGCGCGCGCACCTCTGCGGCCGTGTACAGCGCGACGGAAGGCACGTGCATTCGCGCATTATACTGGCCGCCCTCGACGTTACCCCCGGATCCGTAATGCCGATGGATCTCACGGCGCTCGCCGCCCAGGTCAAGGCGTGGGGCCTCGAACTCGGTTTCCAGAAAGTCGGCATCGCCGCCGTCGACCTGCCGGACGACGAGCGCCACCTGCTCGAGTGGCTTGCGCTCGGGCGTCACGGGGAACTGCACTACATGGAGCGCCACGGGACGCGGCGCGCGCGTCCTGCGGAGCTGCTGCCGGGCACCGTGCGCGTGATCTCGGCGCGCATCGACTACTGGCCACCGGGGGCCGATCCGAACGCCGTGCTCGCGGACGCATCGCTGGGCTACGTCTCGCGGTACGCCCTGGGGCGCGACTATCACCGGCTCGTGCGGCCCCGGCTCGCGCGCCTCGCCGACCGGCTCGCCGACGCCGTGGGCAGCGCGGGCTACCGCGCCTTCACGGACAGCGGTCCCGTGCTCGAGAAGCCGCTCGCCCGCGATGCGGGCCTCGGCTGGATCGGCAAGCACACGAACCTGCTCGACCGGCAGGACGGCTCGTGGTTCTTCCTCGGAGAGATCTACACCGACCTCCCGCTGCCGGCCGACGTGCCCGTGACGCCGCACTGCGGCAGCTGCACGGCCTGCATCGACGTGTGCCCCACGCGAGCCATCGTCGCGCCCTACGAGCTCGACGCGCGACGTTGCATCTCGTACCTGACGATCGAGCTCGAGGGCTCGATCCCGCAGGAGTTCCGCCGCGCGATCGGCAACCGCATCTACGGCTGCGACGACTGCCAACTGGTGTGTCCCTGGAACCGCTACGCGCGGACGACCACCGAGCCGGACTTCCATCCACGGCACGGCCTCGACGCGCCGCGGCTCGCCGAGCTCCTCGCATGGAGCGAGGCCACGTTTCTCGAGCGCACCAATGGCAGTGCGATCCGTCGCATCGGCCACGTCCGCTGGCTGCGCAACGTGGCGATCGCGCTCGGCAACGGCCCCGACTCGCCGGAGGTGCGCGAGGCGCTCGCGGCCCGGGCATGGCACCCGAGCGAGGTCGTGAGGGAAGCGGTGCAGTGGGCGCTGGCGGAACTCGGTGCCCGCCGCGACTCGGCGGAGCGGGAAGCGCCGGCGTCGTGATTCAGCGCGGCGCCGGAAGCACTCCCGTGGCGCGGCACTGCAGGTTGTCGATGAGCCGGGCGCGCCCGAGGCGCGCCGCGGCGAGCACGACGCAGTCCATGTCCTGCCCGCGCGGAAGCTCGAGCGTCCCGGCGAGCCGCACCGCGAAGTAGTCGGGCCGGAACCCGGCCGCGCGAAGCGTCTCCATGCCCTCGCGCTCGATGTCCGCGACGTCGGTGTCGCCGCCTTCGAGCCGCCGGCGCGCGTGATCGAGCGTGCGGTAGACCGTGGGCGCGATCGCGCGCTCCTCGGCGCTCAGGTAGCGATTGCGCGAGCTCAGCGCAAGCCCGTCGTCGGCGCGCACCGTCGGTGCGCCCACGATCTTCACCGGCAGGCAGAGATCCTCGACGGAGCGCCGGATGATGGTGAGCTGCTGGTAGTCCTTCTCGCCGAAAATCGCGGTGTCGGGCTGCACGAGATTCAGGAGCTTGACGACGACCGTCGCCACGCCCTGGAAATGCCCGGGCCGGACGGCGCCGCAGAGAATGCCCGAGAGTTCCGGCACGTCGATGATCGTGCTGCCGGCCGTGCCCTTCGGGTACATCTCGTCGACCGTGGGCAGGAACAGCACGTCCACGCCCTGCCCTGCGAGCAGCGCGGCGTCCTCGTCGGGCGTGCGGGGATAGGCGGCGTAGTCCTCGTTCGGGCCGAACTGCAGCGGGTTCACGAACACGCTCGCGACCACGCGCCGCCCGTGGTGGTGCGCGGCCCCTATGAGGCTCGCGTGGCCCGCGTGCAGGTTGCCCATCGTCGGCACGAACGCGATGCTCTCCCGCGCGAGGCGCCATTCGCGCACCCGCTCTCGCAGCTCGGCGATGCTCTCGATCGTCCGCATCGCGGGCGCGTCAGAAGCAGTGTTCCGGCGCGGGATAAGCACGGGACTTCACCGCCTCGACGTACGCCCGGATGCCGGCGAGTGGGCTGTCGTGCCCCGCCATGTAGTTGCGTACGAACCGCGGCTTGCGCCCCGGCGTGATGTCGAGCACGTCGTAGAGAACGAGGATCTGGCCGTCGGTGTCCGGTCCGGCGCCGATGCCGATCACGGGCACGTGCAGGCGGCGGGTGATCGCGGCCCCGAGCGCGGCCGGTATGCACTCGAGCAGCACGATGTCGGCGCCGGCGTCCTGCAGCGCCTCGGCATCACGCGCCATCTGCTCGGCGGCGGCGTCCTCGCGGCCCTGCACCCGGAAGCCGCCCGTCTTGTGCACCGACTGCGGCTTGAGCCCGAGGTGCGCGCAGAGCGGGATGTCGTGCTTCGCGAGGAATTCGACGATCTCGACCTGGCCCGCGCCGCCCTCGAGCTTCACCATCTTCGCGCCGCCCTCCTGCATCAGTCGTACCGCGTTCTGCAGTGCCTGCTCGCGGGAGGTGTAGGTCATGAACGGCATGTCGGCCATCAGGAACGGCCGCACGAGCCCACGGGCGACCGCCTTGCAGTGATAGATGACGTTGTCGAGCGTGACCGGCACGGTCGTGTCGTACCCCTGGATCACCATGCCGAGCGAGTCGCCGACGAGCACGACGTCGACGTCGGCCGCGTCGACCAGCGCGGCGAAGCTCGCGTCGTAGCAGGTGATGCTGGCGATCTTCTCGCCCTGCTCCTTCATGCGGCGCAAGGTCGAGACGTTGACCGGCGGGCGGGCTGAGTCCCGCAGTTGGAGTTGTGTGTACATCGGCGCCGTCCCGGACCAGGGCGCAAGAATGACGGACCGGCCCCGAAACATCAACGCCGGGGCTACACGAGGCTCTTCATGGGATTGAAATAGTGCCGGCCCCTGCGTGCCCGGACCACCTCGGCCAGGAGCCCGGCGTAGTCCGCCTCGCTGCCCACGAGGTCGATCTCCGTCGCGTTGACCATGAGCACCGGCGCGGCGTCGTACTCGAGGAAGAACCGCGAATACGACTCCACCAGGCGCTCGAGGTAGCGCCGCTCGATGGCCTGCTCGTAGGCGATGCCGCGGCGCGCGACGCGCTCGAGCAGCACGTCGACGGGCGCCTGCAGGTAGACCACGAGGTCCGGCACCGGCGCATCGATCGCGAGCCGCGAGTAGACCTGCTCGTAGAGCGCGTACTCCTCGTCGTCGAGCGTGAGCCGCGCGAACAGGCGATCCTTGTCGAGCAGGTAGTCCGCCACCCTCACCCGCTCGAAGAGATCCGCCTGGCGCAGGTCCTGGATCTGGCGCGCGCGCTGGAACAGGAAATAGAGCTGCGTCTGGAAAGCTGCAGCCCGCGGGTTGCGGTAGAAGCGCTCGAGGAACGGGTTCTCGTCGCCCTGCTCGAGCACGAGTTCGCTGCCGAAGCTCTTCGCGAGCCGGCGCGCGAGGCTCGTCTTGCCGACGCCGATGGGCCCCTCGACCACGACGTACCGATGCGGCGTCTGCAGGATCGTGTCGACCGCGACGCTCATGCGGCGATCCTTGCGACGCTGCTGCGATCCACGCGCGCGAGCAGGTCGCGGACGACGCCGACACCCGGCACCTCGAGATCCGGCGCGATCTCCGCGAGCGGCTCGAGGACGAACGCCCGCCCGGCGATGCCCGGGTGCGGCAGCAGGAGTCCCGGCGACGCGAGACGCGATGGGCCATGCACGAGCAGGTCGAGGTCGATCCGTCGCGGGCCCCAGCGCACGCTGGACGGCGCACGGCCGAGGCTTCGCTCGAGTTCCTTGAGTTCGGCGAGCAGCGACGCAGGATCGAGTCCGGTCAGCAGTCCCGCCACGGCGTTGACGAAGTCCGGCTGCTCGACGGGCCCGACCGGGGAGGTGACATAAAGCGACGAACGCAGCACGAGCCTCGTGGCGCGCACTCGATGCTCGAGGGCATCGAGCGCTTCGAGCACCCTCGAGCGCGGGTCGTCGAGATTACTCCCGAGCGCGACGTAGGCGGGCGACAGGCGGGCCACGGCCACGACGAGCGCGCTTCAGCCGGCCGCAGGGCGTCGACGCCGGCGACGACGCGAACGGCTGCGCGGCGGCGCCGCGCCCTCCTCGACCGGCCGGCTCTCGACTTCCGCTATCCGCTCCTGCTCCGGCATGGCCTGCAGGCGCGTCCACCACTCCGCGACCTCCGGGTCGATCTCGCCCGAAGCCGCCCGCAGCAGCAGGAAATCGTAGGCTGCCCGGAACCGCGGGTGCTCGAGCAGTCGCAGTGCGCGTCGACCCGAGCGTCGCTCGAAGCGCGGCTGCAGCAGCACCAGGTCGCGCATCGGCAGCGTGAAGCGCTTCGGGACCGCGATGCGGCGCATCTGCCGGGAAACGACGGCATCGCAAACGGCCGACAGCGCGGTCACGTCGTCGGTCAGCGGGCCGTTCGGCGTGCCGGCCGCGCGCAGGATCGCCGGCCAGAGCAGGACCGCGAAGAGAAACATCGGCGTGACCGACTGGTCCGCCGCAATGCGCTGGTCGGTATTCTCGAGGCCGAGCCGCAACAGGCGCACGCCGGGCGAGTCCGGCGCCTCGCGCACGGCAGCTGCGACGTCCGGCATCAGGTGCGGCAGGAGGTCGAGCTGCCCAAGGAGGTCGAACGACACTTCCGCGGAGCCCGTGAGCAGGAGCTTGGCCGTCTCGTCGTAGAGCCGCGCGGGCGGGACCGAGTCGAGCATCCAGGCGAGATCGTGGATCGGCGCCTCGGTGTCAGGGTGCAGCGTGAAGCCGAGCTTGCCGGCGAATCGCGCCGCCCGCAGCATGCGGACGGGGTCTTCGCGGTAGCGCGTCATCGGGTCCCCGATGAGGCGCAGCACGCGGTCGCGCGCGTCGGGCACGCCGCCCACGTAGTCCCAGATCGAGTAGTCGACGATGTTGTAGTAGAGGGCGTTCGCGGTGAAGTCGCGCCGCCACACGTCTTCCTCGATCGTGCCGTAGAGGTTGTCGCGCAGGATGCGGCCGTGCTCGTCGAGCACGCGGTGGCCGGACTCGTCTACGCCGTGGTCCTCGTCCATTTCCGTGTGGGCCGCGCGGAAGGTCGCGACCTCGACGATCTCCATGCCGAAGCGCACGTGGGCCAGGTGGAAGCGCCGGCCGATCAGGCGGCAGTTGCGGAAGAGCTTGCGGACCTGCTCGGGGTGCGCGTCGGTCGCGATGTCGAAATCCTTCGGCCCGAGGCCTAGCAGCAGGTCCCGCACCGCCCCGCCGACCAGGAAGGCCTGGTAGCCCGCGTCTTTCAGGCGGTAGAGCACCCTGAGCGCGTTCGGCGAGATGTTCGCGCGCGAGATCGTGTGCTCGGCGCGGGGGACGACGACGGGAGGCGGGTGCCCCGCAGGGATGTCTTCTTCGAACGGGCGCAATGCGTCGTCTTCCGCTGGACCAATGCAAAGGGCTGCGTATAATACGCGCCCTCACGCGGACTCGTTAGTCCGTCCGTCCAGGCACGCTCCCATCGTCTAGAGGCCCAGGACACAGCCCTCTCAAGGCTGGTACGAGGGTTCGAATCCCTCTGGGAGCGCCATTCTCCGAAGGCCTGTCCCGGTTCCCGCCCGGCGGGCCGCCGCCCGCGCCGCCTACTTCGGCGGCCACACCGTCTGCGTGCGCGACTTCGAATAGCCGTTCGCCGTCGCGGTCAGCACCACCTTCTTCGTCGAGCTCACCGGATTCGTGTAGACGGGCACGGGCACGTACCACATGCCCTCGGTCGCGAGGATGCTCGGCACGGTCGTGCCGGCCACCGACGGATCGGAACTCGAGAACTCGATCAGCACCGGCTCGCCGACGATCTTGCAGTCGAGCTTGGCCGTCATCTCGACCGGCGTGCCGCCGTGCGTCGCGTACGGCGTCAGCCGCACCCAGAACATGCCGATCGGGTGCAGCGTGAGGCCCTGCGTCAGCGTCGTCCCGGCGAGCGTCGCGCTCACGGTGCCCGTCTCCTCCGCGTACACGCGCTGCGTCTTCACGTAGAACACCTTCGAGGTCGCGCCCTCCGGCACCGTCACCGTCGTGGCGACCGTGGCCGCCGCGAGCGTCTCGCTCAGCGTCACCTTCAGCCCGCCCGCGGGCGCGGGCGCTGTGAGCGCGATCGTGGATTTCACGGGCAGGCAGCCTGCAATCAGCGACTTCTGCAACGTCAGGGACGCGAGCTCGGGCGCGGCCTGCCCGTGCGCATGGCCTGCGGCAAGGATCGCGACCGCTGCCGTCGCCAGTCGCACCGGCGTTCGATTCGGGATGCTCGAACGGAGATTCGTGGACATTCTGGTGGTCTCCCTCGGAAGGCTGCGTGCGGCGATCAGCATGGACGAACGATCGAGGCCGGATGCAATTGTCGCACCAGTGTCGGACATTCCTGCCAGCGACGCGAGGAAACGAGCGCGCTGCCTCGCCCCCGATGCCGCGCTCGTTCGCGATCGTCAATTTTTCCGACGCTCTCCCGGGCGTTCACCGCAGCAGCGCCGCAAGCCCCGCAATCGAGCGGGCGCCAAGATACAGAGTGACGAGCCAGCCGGCGACGCCCATCACGATCAGGCCGCGGGGGTAGCGGTATCCGCCCAGCAGGTCCGGCCGTCCCACGGCGATCCACAGCATCACCGCAAGTCCGGCCGGCAGCAGGATGCCGTTGAACGCGCCGGCGAAGACGAGGAGCGAGACCGGGGCCGTACCGATCGCGAGGTAGATCGCGGCCGACACCGCAATGAAGGCGACAACGCCCGCGCTGCGGCGCGGACCATCGCTCGCGCCGGCCCTCGCGAAGAAGGAAACCGACGTGTAGGAAGCACCGATCACGGAGGTGATCGCGGCCGCCCACAGCACCAGCCCGTACACGCGCCGGCCGACTTCGCCCGCCGCGGCCTCGAACGCGGAAGCCGCCGGATGCGCGGGATCGAGCGCGTGACCTGCCGACACGACGCCGAGCACGGCCAGGAACAGCAGCACGCGCATCGCGCCGGTCAGCAGCACGCCGGTCACGGCGGCCCGCGAGATCTCTCCCACGCGATCGACGCCCTGCACCCCGGCATCCACCAGTCGGTGCGCCCCGGCGTAGGTGATGTAGCCGCCGACGGTGCCCCCGATCAGGGTCGTGATCGCGAGCAGGTCGATCCGTTCGGGAAGCACGGAGTTCCGGAGCGCGTCCCCGACCGGCGGGTCCGACACGAGCGCGACGTACGTCGTCAGCACGATCATGAGCGCGCCGAGCACGACGACGATGCGGTCCATCGCGACCCCTGCGCGCCGGGAGAGAAAGACGCCGACGGCGAGTACTGCCGACAGCGCTCCACCCCAGCGCGCCGGCAGGCCGAGCAGCGCCTCGAGGCCGAGCCCTGCGCCCGCGACGTTGCCGACGTTGAACACGAGGCCGCCGAGAACGACGATGCCGGCGAGCACCGCGCCGAGTCCGCTCCACATCCGGTCGGCCAGATCCTGGGCCCGCAGCCCGGAGACTCCGATCACGCGCCAGACGTTCAGCTGCACCGCGACGTCGACGAGCACGGAGGCCAGGATCGCGAAGGCGAAGGCCGCGCCGAGCTGGGCCGTGAATTGCGTCGTCTGCGTGATGAACCCCGGCCCGATCGCGCTCGTCGCCATGAGGAACATCGCGCCTGCGAGCGCGCTGCGGGGTCTCCCCGCGGACGGTTCCCGCCGACTCGCCTTCCCCCTCATCGCAGCGTAGCCTCCATGCATTCCGGTCGCCGTGCAAGGTGCGTCGATGCGACTCCTCCGCAGGATCCTTCTCGTGCTGGCGCTCTCGCTCGCCGCCCTCGCGGGCACGATCGCGGTGCGCACCCTCGCGCTCGACTCGCCGGTGACGCTCCTCGACGCCGAGGCCGTTGCGCCGGCGCCTGCATTCGATCTGGACGGAGCGGCGCGTCGAGTCGGCGAGGCCGTTCGATTCCGCACGATCCGCGCATCCGACGAAGCGTACGCGCCGGAATTCGATCGCTTTCACGAGTGGCTCGCCTCCGCCTACCCGGCGGCGCACGCCGTGATGCAGAAGGAGGTCGTGGCGGGTCGCACGCTCGTCTACACCTGGGCCGGCAGCGATGCGTCGCGGCCCGCGATGCTGCTCCTTGCGCACCACGACGTCGTGCCGGTGACGGGCGGCACCGACTCGCAGTGGTCGCATCCGCCGTTCTCCGGGACGGTCGCGGACGGCGCGGTCTGGGGCCGCGGAACGATCGACGACAAGGGCTCGCTGGTCGCGATCTTCGAGGCGCTCGAGGCGCTGGCGAGCCATGGGTTCCGGCCCGCACGCACCGTGATCGTCGTGAGCGGCCACGACGAGGAAACGGGCGGCACCGGTGCGGCAGCCGCGGCGCAGCTGCTGCGCTCGCGTGGGACCCAGCTCGAGTTCGTGCTCGACGAGGGCCTCGCGACCGTGACGGACTTCCCGCTGCTCGGGCGGCCCGTCGCGCTGGTGGGCGTCGCGGAGAAAGGTTACGGCACGCTGCGCATCACGGCCCCTGCGACCGGCGGGCACTCCTCCGCTCCTCCGCCGGAGACCGGCGTCGAAGTGATGGCCCGCGCGGTACTGGCGATCACGTCGCAGCCGTTCCCGATGCGCTTCGACGGACCGGCGGCGGACATGCTGCGCGCTCTCGCCCCGCATGCGCCGCTGCCGGTGCGCGTGGCGGTCGCGAACGACTGGCTGTTCGAGCCACTTCTCGTGCGACAACTCGCATCGACGCCCGGCGGGGCGGCGACGCTCCACACGACGATCGCACCGACGATGCTGCGCGGCAGCCCGCAGGAGAACGTGCTGCCGCAGGATGCGGCCGCCTGGATCAACTACCGGATCGCCCCCGGGCACAGCGCGGCGGCGGTGCTCGATCACGCGCGGGCCGCCACCGGCGGCCTCGCGGTCGAGATCGACTGGCAGCGGCCGCCCTACGAACCGTCCCGCGTGTCGTCGACTGGCTCGGACGCGTTCCGACTGATCGCGACGCTCGCATCCGAGCGCGGCAGCGTGCCGGTGGCGCCCGGCCTCGTCACGGCGACGACGGACAGCCGCTCGTTCGCGGACCTCGCAGGCGACGTCTATCGCTACCAGCCGATCCACGCGAGCATGCGCGAGTTCGAGATGATCCACGGCACCGACGAGCACCTGAAGCTCGAGAACCTCGAGCGGCTGGTGACGTTCTACGCGCGGCTCGTCGCGACCGCCGCGCGCTGAAGCGCCTGGCGTCCGCTACCGGTAACGCTCCGCCTTCGCAGGCTCCCCCCAGGCGACGTAGAGATCGACGAGCCGGCTCCGGCCCTTCTGCTCGAGTCCCGGGATCGGTGACCCGGCGAGCGACGGCAGACTGCTCGTCAGCAGCGGCTCGGCGTCGGCGTAGCGTCTCAGGCCGGTGAGCGCGGCACCCTCCGTGGCCTTCGCGGCGGCGACCTGCCACGAGTCGTCGGGCAGGTCCGCGGCGAGAAGGATGCTGCGCGCCTCGACTGCGAGCTGCCTCGCGTCCTCGTAGCGGCGCTGCGCGAGGCGCAGGCTCGCCTTCACCGTGAGCGTGCCCGCGACCTGCGGGTGATCGGGCCCGAGGACCTTGGTGCGGATCGCGAGGCCTTCCTCGACGAGCCGCGACGCCTGGTCCAGCGCACCTTCGTCGACGAGCCAGTAGGCGAGGCTCGTCGCGTTTCCGGCGACGGCGGGGTGCTCGGGCCCGAGCACGCGGCGACGCATTTCGAGTGCCTGTCGCAGCAGGTCGATGCCCTCGGCGTGGTTTCCCCGCGCGTAGACCGTGAAGGCCAGGTTGTTCAGGTTGGTCGCGATCGTCGGATGCTCGTCGCCGAGGAGCTGGCGGTTGATCGCGAGCGACTCGCGGTATGCGCGTTCCGCGCCCCCGAGGTCCTGCCGCATGTCCAGG
>RPQJ01000021.1 GCA_003819815.1 Lysobacterales bacterium | reverse complement strand
CTTTTCCGGGGCGGCCGAGGCCTCTGATATCCTGCCGCCCCGTCCGGGCGCCTGCGCCCGAGCCATTCCCAGCACGGAAACCGCGCGATGAAGTACGAGCAGATCGTCGTCCCGACGGACGGCCAGCCCATCACGGTCAACCGCGACGGCTCGATCGAGGTGCCCGACCGCCCGATCGTGCCGTACATCGAGGGCGACGGCATCGGCGTCGACGTGACGCCGGTGATGCGCAGGGTGGTCGACGCCGCGGTCGCGAAGGCGTACGGGGGCCGCCGGCGCATCGAGTGGATGGAGATCTACGCCGGCGAGCGGTCGCTCGAAGTCTACGGCCCCGGCGCATGGTTTCCGGAGGAGACGCAGCACGCGCTCGCGAAGTACGTGGTCTCGATCAAGGGCCCGCTCGCGACGCCGATCGGCGGCGGCATCCGCTCGCTCAACGTCGCGATGCGCCAGGTGCTCGACCTCTACGCCTGCGTGCGGCCGATCCGCTACTTCCCCGGCGTCGTCACCCCGATGGTGGACTCGAGCTACGTCGACATGGTGATCTTCCGCGAGAACACCGAGGACATCTACGCGGGCATCGAGTACCCGGCCGGCTCGCAGGAAGTGCAGAAGCTGATCCACTTCCTGCAGACCGAGCTCGGCGCGAAGGGCATCCGCTTCCCGTCGAGCTCGGGGCTCGGCATCAAGCCCGTGTCGAAGGAGGGGTCGCAACGGCTGATCCGAAAGGCGATCCAGTACTGCGTGGACAACGACCGCAACTCGGTCACGCTGGTCCACAAGGGCAACATCATGAAGTACACGGAGGGCGCGTTCCGAAACTGGGGCTACCAGCTCGCGAAGGACGAGTTCGGCGCGCTCGAGATGGGCGGCGGCCCGTGGCTCGCGTTCCGGAACCCGGTGACCGGGCGCGAGATCGTCGTCAAGGACATGATCGCCGACAACTTCCTGCAGCAGATCCTACTGCGGCCCGAGGATTTCGACGTCATCGCCACGCTGAACCTGAACGGCGACTATATCTCGGACGCGCTCGCGGCCCAGGTGGGCGGCATCGGCATCGCGCCGGGCGGCAACATCGGCGAGGGCGTCGCGGTGTTCGAGGCCACGCACGGCACGGCGCCCGGCTTCGCCGGCAAGGATCGCGTGAACCCCGGTTCGCTGATCCTCTCGGCCGAGATGATGCTCCGCTACCTGCGCTGGACCGAGGCCGCGGATCTCGTGATGAAGGGCGTCGTGAACACGATCGCGAACAAGGAGCTCACGTTCGACCTCGCGCGGCTCAGGAAGGCCATCCGCGCGCCGAAGAAGGGGCACGCGACGGGCCTGCAGTCCGTGAAGGAAGAGCTCGACGAACTCGTACCCGGGGCGACGCTCGTCGGCACGTCGGGCTTCGGCGACGCGGTCATCCGGCACATGGATGATTGAGTTCGAGCCGGACTGCCGCCTCTGCCCGCGGCTCGCCGCGTTCCGCGACGCGGGCAAGGCTCGCCATCCCGACTACCACTGCGCGCCCGTGCCGCCTTTCGGCGACCCCGACCCGCGGCTCTTCATCGTCGGGCTCGCGCCCGGCTTCCATGGCGCGAACGCGACCGGGCGGCCCTTCACCGGCGACTACGCGGGCATCTGGCTCTACCGTGCGCTCCACGAGTTCGGCTGGTCGACCGCACCGGAATCCGTCTCGGCCGACGACGGGCTGCAGCTCCGCGGCGCGCGCATCACGAACTCGGTCAAGTGCGTGCCGCCTGCGAACAAACCCACTCCCGCCGAAATCGCGACCTGCAACCGGTACCTGACGGCCGAACTCGACGGCCGTCCCGCCGGCACGGTGATTCTCTCGCTCGGCGCAATCGCGCACACGGCGGTGCTGCGTGCCTGCAGCCTCAAGCCCTCGTACGCGAAATTCGGCCACGGCGCCGAGCACGCGCTGCCCGGCGGCCGGATCCTCGTGAACACCTACCACTCGAGCCGCTACAACATGAACACCGGACGGCTGACGGAGGAGATGTTCCGCCGCGTGGTCGCTCGCGCGACCGCGCTGGCGCGCGCCGGGGAAGTGAATAGGGGGAAGTGAATAGGGGGTGGTCGGACGGGAATCGCCTGGCGGCCCGGGAACCTCGGTTCGTTGCGCTTCCCGGTCAGTCTTGCCGCCTGACGCAACGCCGCGGCGCACCTCTTACACTACGCGTCTGCTCACTATTCACCATTCACCTCCGCCCGTGTCCTTCGACTTTCCCACCTTCCTCGCCGCGCTGCCCGCCCGACCGGGCGTCTACCGCATGCTCGCGGCGGAAGACACGATCCTCTACGTCGGCAAGGCGCGGAACCTGAAGAACCGGGTGTCTAGCTACTTCCACGGGCGTGCGCACGCGGACAAGACGCAGGCGATGCTCGCGCAGGTGGCGCGGGTTGAGGTGACGGTGACGGCGTCCGAGACCGAGGCGCTGCTGCTCGAGTTCAACCTGATCAAGCGCCACCGGCCGCGCTACAACATCCTGCTCAAGGACGACAAGAGCTTCCCGTACATCCACGTGACCTCGCACGAGTACCCGCGGCTCGCGTACTACCGCGGCGCGGGCAAGGAGGCGGGACGCTACTTCGGGCCGTACCCGAACTCCGTCGCCGCGCGCGAGACGCTGCAGCTGCTTCAGAAGCTCTTCAAGATCCGGCCCTGCGAGGATCCGTACTTCGCTAATCGCTCGCGGCCCTGCCTGCAGCACCAGATCGGGCGCTGCTCGGCGCCATGCGTGCGCGCGATCTCCCCGGAGGCGTACGCGCAGGACGTCGCGGACGCGGTCCACATCCTCGAGGGACGCAACAACGAACTGATCGAGGACCTCGGGCGTCGCATGGAGGCGGCTTCGGGGCGGCTCGAGTTCGAGACGGCGGCGCGCTACCGCGACCAGATCGCGATGCTGAAGCAGATCCAGGCGAGCCAGGCCGTCACGCGCATCGACGGACGGGACATCGATGCGGTCGCGATCGCGGGCACCGGCCTGGAGTACTGCGTCGCGGTCGTCTACGTCCGCGGCGGGCGCAATCTCGGCAGCACGAACTTCTTCCCGAAGGGCGGCCTCGGCGGCGAGTGGGAGGCGCTTGCGGGTTTCCTGTCGCAGTACTACCTGGCGCGCGAGGCGCCGGACGAGATCCTGGTGAGCCACGACGTCGAGGACCGTGAACTGCTCTCGGCCGCCCTCGCCGAGCGGGCAGGGCACGCCGTGCCGATCCGGCCGAACGTGCGCGGCACCCGTGCGCGATGGCTCGAGATGGCACGCACGAACGCCGAGCTGGGCCTGCGCATGAAGGCCGCGAGCCGCGCGGGGCTCGACGAGCAGTTCACGGCGCTCGGCCGCGAGCTCGGCCTCGATCGCACGCCGCAGCGCATCGAGTGCTTCGACGTGAGCCACACGATGGGCGAGTCGGCGATCGCCTCGTGCGTCGTGCTCGGTCCCGAGGGCCCGATCAAGTCGGACTACCGGCGCTTCAACCTGAAGGACCTCACGCCCGGCGACGACTACGCCGGACTGCGCCAGGCGGTCGGGCGACACTACACGCGCATCGCGCGGGGCGAAGGCACCATGCCGGACGTGCTGTTCATCGACGGCGGGCCGGGCCAGCTGCACGCGGCGCGCGAGGCGTTCGTGGCGCTCGGCACCGAGGGGCCGCTGACGGTGGGCGTCGCGAAGGGCGTCGATCGGCGCGCGGGGCAGGAGCGGCTTTTCTTGGACGGTCGGAATGCCCCGCTTATACTGGCCCCGGATTCACCGGCGCTGCGGCTGATCCAGCGGGTGCGCGACGAGGCGCATCGCTTTGCGATTGCGGGACACCGCAAGGCGAGGGCACGGTCCCGGCTCGAGTCGCTGCTCGAGGAGATCCCGGGGCTCGGGCCCGCGAAGCGCCGGGCGTTGCTGACGGCTTACGGCGGCCTGCAGGGGGTGAGGCAGGCGTCGATCGAGGACCTCGCGAAGGTGCGCGGCGTCAGCCGTCCCCTCGCGGAGCGGATATTCGAACGGATGAACCCGGGGTCCTAGCCCACGTGAACCTGCAGAGCCTGCCGAACCTCCTCACGGGCGCGCGCATCGTCGCGGTCCCGCTCGTGGTCGTGCTGTTCTACTGGACGTCGAACCCGTGGTCCGAGCCGCTCGCGGCGTTCGTGTTCATCGCCGCCGCCATCACCGACTCGCTCGACGGCTACCTTGCGCGCAAGTACGGCATCACGACGCCGCTTGGTGCGTTCCTGGACCCCGTCGCCGACAAGCTCATGGTCGCCACGGCGCTGGTGCTGCTGATCGCGCACGACACGCGGTGGTTCATCGTCGTCTGCGGGATGATCATCATCGGACGCGAGATCACCGTGTCGGCGTTGCGCGAGTGGATGGCCCACGTCGGCTCGCGCGGCAAGGTCGCCGTGTCGTCGCTCGGCAAGTGGAAGACGATCCTGCAGCTCACCGGCCTGAGCCTGATGATGTACCGCTACGACCTCCTGGGCCTGCCGATCTACGACATCGGCGTGGCGCTGCTCGTCATCGCGAGCGTACTCACGCTGTGGTCGATGGTGGCCTACCTGCGGGCCGCCTGGCCGGACCTGCGCGGCGACGGGCATCCGGTCGCGCCGATCCCGCCTGCGCCGGCCCGCAAGGACGCCTCGACGGACCCGCGGGGTTGACAGACTCCCAGGCCCTCGCCCAAAATTCGCGGTCTACGGGAGAGCCTCCCGTGGTGCCCGAGCGGGTGTAGCTCAGTTGGTAGAGCGCGACCTTGCCAAGGTCGAGGTCACGAGTTCGAGCCTCGTTACCCGCTCCAGATTCAAACCTGACCCCGGGCCCTCCCGGGGTTACGTTTTTCTGGTGGGTGGATTGCGCCATCGCGGCTAGGTGGCAGAGTGGTCATGCAGCGGCCTGCAAAGCCGTGTACGCCGGTTCGATTCCGACCCTAGCCTCCACACCCCGCCCAGCGGTCCGTGCTCCCGGCGGAACCTTCGCGCTAATCGGTCGGTCGGGCAGAGCAGATGCCCAGCTCGCGCAGTCGCTCGTCGGGCGTCGACTGGCTTGCCGAAACTCCAAGGTGTATCGCTGCGCGGCTCGCCTGGCACGAACGGGCAGCAACGAAGAAGACATCGTCGCTCGCCACCTCGATGGAACGCAGGGCGATTTCGTCTGCGCCTGCGTACACGCGCAGGATGGAGGGAGCCTCCAGGCTGCATTCGTACGTCGAGCCGGAGTCTCGAACGGCGACCCGGCCACCAATCTGGTCAACCGTGACGGTCCATGGAGACTGATCGGAGGCAAACACGTAGGGGTGCTCATCGGAAGTCCGGGACAGTTCGCGAAATTCGCAGTCGGTCGCGCAGGCGGTGATTCCGCAAGCCAGTACGACCAATGCCGCGACGACTCGCCTATCTGGCCGATGCGATGGGAAGGTATGCATAGATCACTTTGTCGAGCAACGGACCGGGAAACACCGCGTCGACCTGGGTTCGATCCTCGAAACGATAAGCCGACGCCGCGGCACCCTGGTAACAGTAGGGGTATCCGCCTCTCACGGCTTGCTTCACCTTGCTCGCAAGCGTGACCTCGCCGGCCCGCGAGGGTCCACCTTCTACCACGACGACGACGTGGCCCATCGTGGCCACCCTGTGCTGGCCGGACTTCGTTGTGTACGTCATCTGAGCTTTCGTGAGCCCGCCGAGAACGACGTTTCCCGCGGCGGCCTGCTTCGTGGCTTCGTCCGGGTTCGTGCCGATCCAGACGAATGGCGCCCCGTGCATCTTCTTGATGATCGCGTCCGCGTTGTCCGCAGCATGCACCGCACCGGAGACGAACTCCTGGACGACGGCAATGACAAACAGGTTGCAGCCCGAACGATACTTCTCGTGACTGAGAAAGTCCTGACATGCCTGCTCGACGGTCCTGGCCATTCTTGGCACTCCGCAAAATCGAAAGCATCCCGCGTCGCCGCCCGGCCACCCAAAGCGTCCCGCCAAAGCGACCGCTGGGTTCCTGGAGTGCTCGAACGTGCGACAGGCGCTTGTGCGCTCAATATCAATAGCCTATCCGAGCCGGCACGACAACAACGGGATGGCGTGGCTCCACCGACACCTCGTCCGATGTTCGGAGATGAGCCGAGGGCGAGGTCCGCCTATGCAGGGCGACGATAACCACTGGGCGGGCGGTCGCGTCCCAACGCAGCCCCGGGTCGCGGAGGAGTGGATCGCGACCATCTACTTGCAGCTGCTGGACAGCGCCCGCGGGCACGACTTCGTCGTGATGGGCATGGGCGGGCACCTGACGTGCGTCAACGTCGACGCTTCGACCGATGGGATCGGGAAGGATTGGGTCGCGACGCTGGGCGTCTTGGCGGTCGACCTGGCGGTACCTGTATGACCGTTGGTAAGTTATGCTCGATCAGTCCGGCAGACGTTTCGGACGTCGTGAACCCCGCCGATGACTTCCGAAAATCGTGTCGTGCTGCATCGCAAGCTCGCGACGCTTTATCCCGCCGACGAGGCACGTGCGGCGGCCGCGAAGGCGCTTGCGCCCGTCTTGATCATTGGCGAGGGCGGCCGGATCGCGCTGGCCTGCGTCAAGCTCGCGGGCGGGGACTTCGCGAGGCTCGAGGATTGCGTACGTGCCGCGCTCTCCGACTATCGTGACGTCCTGGCGTGGGCCGAATCGCCGCGGCAGATGCGTCTAGGGCCGGGCGCGCCGCCGGTCGACCAGGCGCAGGCCCGGCGGGCCGATGCGGAGGAATACGCGTCCTGGCTGCAGGCGCCGTAGCCCGGGACTGATCAGAACTTCCAGAGCACCCCGACCGAGGGCACCAGCGGCAGCCAGTGCCGGAGTTCCTGGTCGAGCCGAGCCTGCCCGTCGGCGTCGATCACGTATTCGAGGTCCGTGCAGCACGGATTGCGGCGGTCGAACGCATTCGTGAGCTCGACGTGCGCAGTGAGGGTGCCCCGCGGCAGCGCCCATTCGCGGCTGATTCGCGCATCGACGGACGCGTAGTCGGCGTAGCGATCGGCATTGCGCTCGCCGACGACGACGTTGCCCGCCGCGTCGAGCCCGATCGGCGTCACGGGCCAGCCGGTGTGGTACTGGGCGACGAGCGTGGCCTGCCAGGGCGCCTCGGTCCAGCCGAGCCCGGCGTTCCAGGTGTGGGTCTGGTCCCAGCTGCGGCGGACGTCGTCGCCCGCCACGCGGTCCGTCACGCGTGACCACGCATAGGACACCCAGCCGTTCCACCGCGATGCCCCGCGCACCGAAAAGAGCGCCTCGACGCCCTCGGCGAGGGCCGAGGAGGGCGTGATCGCTACACGGTCCCACCGCAGTTCGGGCGCGAGCGACAGCGGGTCGTAGAGATTCTCGTAGCGCGTGTTCGGGCGGCCGTAGTCCTTGCGATACGCCTCGAGCCGCAGCACGCACGCCCCGCACACGTCGCGCTCGACGCCGAGGATGGCGTGGTCCGCATGCTGCGCGGGGAAGAACGAATCGACGCCGTCCTCGACCGGCAGTTCCTCGATGCCCTGCGATTGCTGGAAGCGGCCCCAGCTCGCGCGGAGGCGCGTCCGGTCGTCGACGCGCCAGGCGAGGTTGAAGCGGGGCGCAAACTGGTCGTCCGAGCGTCGACCGTAGGTCTGCTCGTCCCACCGCAGGCCGAACTCGGCCGTCAGCTCGTCGGCCAGGCGCGCGCGGAGCGTGTAGTAGAGCGCGTAGTGCTCGCCGGACGGCTCGAGCGAGATCTCGCGCCGGAAGCTTTCCGCGCCGGGAAACGGATACCCGGGCGCGAAGGCGACCTCGCCGAAGTAGTCGTATTCGGCGTTCATCGAGCGCACCTCGAACCCGGCGCGCTGCATCCAGCGGCCCGCCACGTGCGTCGCGTCGAGCTTGACCCCGAGCACGTCGTAGTCGCGACGATCGTCGGCGCGTCCGAGCCGCTGCCCGGGCTCGTCGACCGTCGCATCGCGCTCGGCGCCGACGTCGGTGAACGACAGCAGGGCCCGGGTCGTGAACTCCGGCGACCACTCGTGCTCGAGCGTCGCCCAGAGGTACGTGTTCGAGTAGCTGGCCTCGCTTTCCTCGGTGCCCGCGGAGTTCGTGACCTCGGCGCTGCTGCTCGCGAGCAGCGTGTGCAGGCTGCCCCGGGTCGACGGCGACCACGCGTAGTCGACGCGCGCGAACCCGTCGATGTACGTCGGTTCGCCGAGGTCCGACTCGAGCACGTCGGCGATTTCGTCGAGGTTGCTGCGGCGGAAGGACGCAAGCCACTGGCCCCGGCCGTCCGCGAACCGCCGGGACGCCAGGCCGTTCGAGTGCATCAGGCTCACGCCGAGTTCGTAGTACTCGTCCGGTTCGGGCCGCAGCGTGCGGGCGTCGATGATGGCGCTCATGCGATCGCCGAACTCCGCCGTGAATCCGCCCGCGTACACGTCCAGGCTGCCGACGATGCGTTCGTCGAGCACGCTCGCCGGACTCTGCAGCAGGCGCAGGTGGAACGGCTGGTAGAGCGGGAGGCCGTCGAGCAGGATCAGCGTCTCGTCGGGCGCGCCGCCGCGTATCTGTGCGAGCCCCTGCAGTCCGTTGCTCGCGGCCCCGGGCAGGCGATGCACGGCCTTGAGCGGGTCCTCGGCGAGCCGCGGCAGGGCCTCGACGTCGCCGCGCGTCAGGAAGACGTGGACCTCCGGCGCGTCGCTCGCAAGCGAGTAGCGGCTCGCGGTGACGACGATCTCGTCGAGCGGCACGGCCCGCGCGGCCTCCGGGGGTGGATCCGCCTTCGCCACGGAGTCATGAGACACGCCGCGCCGCACGACGGCATACGTGCTGCCGTCGATGGGCCGCAGCTCGAGTCCGAGGGTCGCGAGCAGCGCGGCGGTGACTTCGAGCGGTGCACCTGCGGTGGGTTCGCGCTGCACCATCGCGCCCGCTGGAACCTGCTCGGTCGTATAGACGAGCTGGAAGCCGCCCGCGGCCGCGAGCGATCGCAGGACGGCATCGAGTGGCTGCCCGACGTAAGGTGCTGCCGCGGCCGGTACGGAGTACAGCAGCGATGCGCACAGCAGGGCCAAATACGAGCGACGATGCATACGGCGTCCCGACCCGAGAGAGCCGGGATCGCCGCGATGGTAGCCGAGACGGTCGGGCCCGCCTATCGTCGGACCCGAGTGGCGAGACTCAGTCGACAGCCGGTTCGATGCGCAGCTGTGCGCCCGCCACGCGATGCTGCAGGGCGGGTGTCGTCGCAAGCACGCCCGCGACCGCGGCTTCCGGCGTCAGGCCGCTCACCGATCCCCGGAGCTGCGTCGTCTCGGCCAGCCGCGCCGCTTCGGGAGAGGCGTAGACGAGCTGCCGTCCCGTCTCGCGCGCAGCCCAGAGCAGGAACTCGTCGAGCGTCCGGCCATCGATCGCGAACTCGGGCGCGATCGCCTGGGCCCACGACCACGCTGCGCCGTGGGACGCGACCTGTCCGCGCGTGACCTTGCCGTCCGGCTCGACGACGAGCGATTCACCTGCGCGCGCGACGACCGATGCGCCGCGGCCTTCGACCGCGACGCTGCCCTCGCGCACGGCGACCTGCAGCTCTCCGGGTGCAACGGCTGCCAGGTACTGCGTGCCGAGATGACGCACGCGGCCGAGCGGCGTCGCGAGCGTGAAATCGTCGGTCGCAGCCGGCTGCGCCCCGCTGTCGACGTATGCGCGGCCCGCCGCGAGCGTCGCGGTCTCGCCGTCGTCGAACGCGAGCGTCGTGCCGGAGTCGAGTCGGATCTCGAGCCCGTCGGCTCGGCGGACCGCCACCTGGCCCGCGCGTGACGTGCGGATCTCGTCACCCGACTGCAGAGTCGCCGCCACGGGCAGCGGCGCCCAGGCGCCCTGTTCACCGCTTCGATACTCGACGCTCCCCGCAACGCGGGCCACGGTCGCGACCGCCACCGGACCCTGCGCGAGCCGTGGAGCGAAGAACCAGACCCCGGTCGCCACGGCAGCGACCGACGCGGCCATGAGCCAGGGTGTCGCCGGCCGTGCCTCACGTCGGGGCCGTGCCGTCGCCGCCTTCCGGACCGGGACGCTCGCACGCCACTCGGCTTCGACCGCCGCACGCACCTGCGCCGCCAATCCGTCCGGCGGCTGGGGTCGCGGCCCGGCGGCGCGCAACAGGGCCTCCAGGTCGCGATCCGCCGCGCCGTCCGGATCCCTGCCCGAATGTGTCTGGCTCATCGTGGTACCCCCCTCACGCCCCGAGACTCGCGAGCACGTCGCTGGCCGACGCACCGAACACGGCCTCGATCCCTTCCCGAAACGCACTGCGGGCCCGCGCCAGCAGCGACTGCGCCGCCGTCGGTCCGATGCCGAGGCGTGCGCCGATTTCCTCGACCGAATGCCCCTCGACGTACTTCCACTCGAGCGCCTCGCCGTAGCGGTTCGGCAGGCGGTCGAGCACCGCGTGCACCAGCCGCCGCAGCTCCGCCCGGTCCGCGCCCCGGAAAGGGTCGTCGCCCGGGGGGGCCTCGATCGACTCGAGCGCTGCCCGGACCTCGTCGCTGTCGTCGATCAGCACGACCTTCGATGCGTGCCGGCGCTCGGAGCGGACGTGGTCGGCGATCTGGTGGCGGCAGATCTGGCATAGCCACGTGAACAGCGCCGCCTCGCCGCGCCAGTCGCCGAGCCCGCGCAGCGCCTTGATCAGCGTTGCCTGCACGACGTCCTTGGCGATGTCGGGGTTGCGACCCAGGCGGGGCAGGGCAAAGCGGTAGACGCGCGGGAAATAGGTGTCGAAGAAGACCGTGAACGCACGCTCGTCGCCCGCGAGCATCGCGGCCACGAGTTCGCGGTCTTCTGTCATCGGTCGGTCCATCGCGTCATGCGAGTAGGACGGAGCCCGGCGGTCAAATCAATCGCGAGGCGGCCGCGGGATACGGAAAGACATGCAGGAAAGTATCGTAAGAGATTGAAAAGAAGAGAGTTACGACGCAAAAGGTGTCAGACATGTTTTCCGGAATCACGGCGAAAATATGTCTGACACCTTTTGTGGACACCTTTTGTGCGATTGATTTCGGGTCCGGCCGGCGTCTTACCGCGGTCCGCATCGAACCGGCGGGCGCCAGGCGAGGACCCGCTTTGAACGAATCCACCACGACGATCGGCACTGCAACCGTGCCGCGCCACGAACGGGCAGGCACCGGCCTGCCAGCGCTCGGCCACGGGCTGAGGCTCGAGCCCGTGAGGGCGGGCGGTCGCGGCCGTGTGGAACTCGAGCACTACGTGCGGGATGCATTCGCACGCAAGCACGGCGCCGTAGTGCGGAGCTTCATGCCGACGCTGCTCGCGTTCCGCGATCGGGGCGGCGCACTGCGGGGCGTGACCGGCGTCCGCGGCGCGCACGAGGAGCGGCTCTATCTGGAGCAGTATCTGGCCCGTCCGATTGAACAGGCGCTGGCCGAAGCGCTGCGGTCGCGGGGCAGGGAGTTCGTATTGCGCCGCGAGATTGCCGAGGTAGGGAACCTCGCCGGCGCGAGCTGCCGGGCTGCGGTGCGCATGGTGGCGCACGTCCCGGCCTACCTGATGTCGCAGGGCTACGAGTGGATCGTGTTCACGGCGACCGGTACGTTGCAGCAGATCCTCGCCGGCTTCGGGGCTCCACTCGTCGAACTCGCCCGCGCCGATGGCGCGAGCGTGGCCGCCGCGAGCGACGAATGGGGCCGCTATTACGAGACCGATCCCCGCGTCTACGCCGGGTACCTGCGCGATGCCGACCGTCTCTCCGGCTTCATCCATCGGGGCGACGGTCATTAGCGCGCTCGCGCGGGCGATACGCGACGCCGACCCGTCCGCGACTGCGCTGTCGGACGGCCGGGCCCGCATCCACTATGGGACGCTGCGGTCGTCGCTCGATGTGGAGATGGCCTGGCTGCATCGCACGGCCGGAGCGCGACACGCAGTGCTCGCGGACAACAGCGTGGCATGGGCGCTGGCCGATCTCGCCCTGCACTTGGGCGAGGTGCCTTCGGTCCCGCTGCCGGAGTCCTTCACCGGCCCGCAGCACCTGCACGCGCTCGACGACGCCGGCGTCGAGGTGCTGCTGACCGACGATCCGGACCGGGCACGACGCCTGCTGCCCGGCTGGGAGTGCGACGGGACGGCGCCCGCGTCGGGGCTCACGCGCTTCCGCCGCCGCCTCGCGCCGGACGCCCGCCCGGTCCTGCCGCCCGGCACTCGCAAGGTGACGTACACGTCGGGCAGCACGTCGACGCCGAAGGGCGCCTGCCTCTCGGGACCCGCACTCGAGCGGGTGGCGTCGTCGCTCGTCGCCGCGACTCGGGACCTCTCGATCGAGCGCCACCTGTGCCTGCTGCCGCTCGCGACGCTGCTCGAGAACGTCGCCGGCCTCTACGCACCGTTGCTGCAGGGTGCGACGTGCATCATTCCGTCCTGCCGCGACACCGGCATGAGCTATGCCGGTCTCGACGTCGCGAGGCTGCTCGGAGCCGTCGGCGGGCACGCGCCGAACAGCCTGATCCTCGTGCCCGAACTACTGCAGGTACTCGTCGCGGCCGCGGAGCGCGGCTGGACGGTTCCCCACTCGCTGCGCTTCGCCGCAGTCGGTGGCGCCCGCGTGTCGCCGGCACTGCTCGCTCGTGCCGACGCCGTTGGCGTTCCGGCCTACGAAGGGTACGGGCTCAGCGAATGCGCGTCGGTGGTCTGCCTGAACACGCCCGGCGCCCGGCGCGCCGGCACCGTCGGCCGGCCACTGCCGCACGTCCGCGTGCGGCTCGACGGATCGGGCCAGGTCCACGTCGCCGGCAACGCGATGCTCGGCTATCTCGGCGATGCGGAGCGCGCGCCGGCAGGCGAGATCGCGACGGGTGATCTCGGTGCCTTCGATGCCGACGGCTACCTGCAGTTGCACGGCCGGGCGGGCAACCGCTTCATCACGAGCCTCGGGCGCAACGTGTCGCCCGAGTGGATCGAAGCCGAGGTGTCGCAGCGTCTCGGCGGCCGGCCGGTGCTCGCATTCGGCGAGGCAAGGCCGTACGTCATCGCTCTCGTCGGGGCGGCGCCGGCCGACGTCGACGACGCCACGGTTGCACGCGCGGTCGAGGACGCGAACGCCGTGCTGCCGAGCTACGCGCAGGTGCGACGCTGGGCGCGGGCGCCGCGGCCCTACACGTACGTGGATGGCACCCTGACGGCCAACGGTCGCCTCCGGCGCGCGACGATCCACGCCCGGTGCGACGCCACGATCAACCAGCTTTACGACGAGGCGATCGCCTCCTGATCCCGGGATGGAAACTGCATGCATCTGTACGAGCAACTGAAAGTCGAGACCGTCGCAGACCGCGAGTACCTGCTCGCCGCTCCGGCCGTCCAGCGGGCCCTGCGCGGTGACGTCACGCGCGAGCTCTACGTCGAGTTCCTGACGCAGGCCTACCACCACGTGCGGCACACCGTGCCGCTCCTCATGGCCGTGGGCGCCCGGTTGCCCGAGCGGCACGAGGACCTCCGCGCCGGGATCCTGCACTACCTCGAGGAGGAAGCGGGTCACGAGCAGTGGGTGCTAGAGGACATCGCGCACGCGGGCGGCGACCGCTTGGCGGCGGCGGCCTCGCAGCCCTCTATCGCCACCGAGGCCATGGTCGCGTATGCGTACGACACCGTCATGCGCCGCAACCCGGTGGGGTTCTTTGGCATGGTGTACGTGCTCGAAGGCACGAGCGTCGCGCTCGCGCTCAACGCCGCGGACCGCATCCAGGCGACCCTCGGTCTGCCGAACCGCGCCTTCAGCTACCTGCGCAGCCACGGCCAGCTCGACCAGCAGCACGTCGGCGACCTCGAGGGCATCCTCGGCCGGCTGTCAGACGCCGAGGACCGCGAGGCCGTGATCCGCTGCGCGAAGGGCATCTTCTGGCTCTACGGGCAGATGTTCCGCGGCCTGGAGCCAGCCGAAACCGTGCGGCTCGAGTCGGCCTCGCTGAGGCGCTCGGCATGAAGTGCGCCTCCATGCGCGCCCTGCTCACTGGCGCGAGCGGCGGGATCGGCAGCGCGATCGCGCACGAGCTCGTCGAACACGGTGCCGCGGTCCTCCTGGTGGGTCGCGACGAGGCCGGCCTGCAGCGGCTGGCGGAGACGCTGGGTGGAAGCGGCGAGCGAGTGCAGGCGTGCGCGGCCGACATGGCGAATGACGCCGGGCGCGAGCAGGTCGCGGCCCGCGCGGAGGCGTGGGGCTGCAACGTGCTCATCAACAATGCCGGACTCGGGGAGTTCGCATTCGTCGACCAGCAGACCGATGCCGGCATCGAGCGGCTGTTCGCGATCAACGCGATCGCGCCGATGCAGCTCATGCGTCGCCTGCTCGGGCACTTCCTGTCCCTACCGGAGGCGGCGGTGCTCAACGTGGGTTCCGTCTTCGGAAGCCTCGCGTACCCCGGATTCGCCGCTTATTCCGCGAGCAAGTTCGCGCTGCGCGGCTATACAGAGGCGCTGAGGCGCGAAGTCGCCGGCACGCGCGTCAACGTGCACTACCTCGCGCCGCGCGCCACCCGGACGGCGATGAACGGCTCGGCCGTCGAGCGCATGAACGCCGAACTCGGCGTGGCGATGGATGCGCCGGACCTCGTCGCGCGCGCGGTGCGGGACCTGCTCGAGGGCGGGCGGTCCGAGTCGGTCATGGGCTGGCCCGAAAAGCTCTTCGTGCGCATCAACGCGCTGCTGCCTCGAGTCGTCGACGGCTCGCTGCGCAAGCAGCTTCCGGTCATACGCCGGCACGCGCAGAGCGCCGCGGCCGAGCGCTCTGCATGATTTGCCAGGAGGTTCACATGAAGATATTGCGTCAGATCGCGCTGCTCGGCGCATGCCTCGTTGCCCCGTCTGCGTTCGCGGCCGGGGCCAGTCCGGAGTTCGATGCCGAGCTGCTCTCGATACAGCAGGCCTGGGCGAAGGCGAACTACGAGACGCCCGCGGGCGATGCCCGCGTACATGCATTCGACGCGCTCGAGAAGCGTGCCGAGAAGTTCACGCACGACCACCCGGGGCGCCCCGAGGCGCTCATCTGGGAAGGCATCATCGAGAGCAGCTACGCCGGCGCCAAGGGAGGGCTCGGCGCGCTGTCACTGTGCAAGGAGGCGAAGGGCAACCTCGAAGCCGCGCTGAAGCTCGACCCGAAGGCGCTCGACGGCTCGGCCTACACGAGCCTCGGCACGCTCTACTACAAGGTGCCCGGGTTCCCGGTGGGCTTCGGCGACGAGGATAAGGCCGAGAAACTGCTCAAGAAGGCTCTGGAGATGAACCCGGACGGCATCGACCCGAACTTCTTCTACGCCGAATTCCTGTTCGAGCGGGACCGTTACCAGGAGGCGCTGCAGCGGCTCGACCGCGCGGCCCACGCCGCACCGCGGCCGGGCCGCGAGTCGGCAGACAAGGGGCGTCAGGGCGAAATCGCGGCGCTGCGCGCGAAGGTGCAGGAGAAGCTCGGCTGAAGCGCCCCGGCGCGGGCAGCCTCGCAGGCATCCGTCCTGATCGACCATTTGCCGGCGGCTGACAGCCGTCGGCCTGCCGGCCCTCCATCGTCGCCGGTCGTCGAGCGCCCTGGAGGGCCGAACATGACGCTACTGCGGACCGCCCGCCCAGCCATCAGCCGCCTCCCCGCGACTGTCGCTCAATCCGCCGGGTACCACGCGGAGCGTGGCTGATACGCCGTCCGCGCGAGGCGGGACCACGGGCCAGTTGATCCGCGAAATCGAAGGGCGCTGACTGCTTAAAGCACGGGATCCCGCAGTCTTCGTCCTGGTCTCATGACCAGGACGATCCCCGGCATCAGGCCGGGGGTCGTCGTGCGGCAGGCGTCTCGCTTACGAGACGCGTCGTCGGCCCAGGCCGAGACCTGCCAGCGCTAGACCGAACAAAGCGAGCGTGCCGGGTTCCGGGACCGCCGTTGGCATCGTGTACAGGTATCCGGAAACCAGGGTCCGCGTTCTGGCGTCAACATCGGTGAAGAACGACTCCTGACCGGATTCGATGGTCACTTCCGACGCGCCGAGGGTCAGGGGAGTCGCGAGGTACAGGTCCAGATACGAGTCCAGGAAATCCGTGAGCTGCAGGCTCGCAAATCCGCCGTCCGACGCGCACATGCTCTCCACGACCGCGTCATCGAACCCGTAATCGTTGCCGGGCATGACCGAGCCTGCGGAGGTCGACAGCTCGACGTCTGACAACGACTCTCCCGAACATTCATCCGACGTCTGCACGAACGAGCCACTGAGGGTGCCGCCATCGTCGAACGTCCCCGCTGCGTACCAGGTGACTGCATTCGCGGCCAGCGGCGCGGCCAGCAAGCCCCCGGCAAGCAGGCTCAGGATCTTGGATTTCATGCGGCTTCCCTCGTTGTGGTTGTGCAGTCCGGCAGGACCGACCGGTCCGGCTCGATTGCGATGCAAGCCTCCTGCCAGACGCCATCCGAGCGAATCGAAACAGGGAGTTGCGTGATCGCGCACGAGGAGACGCGACCAGCGGCACCACGATATGTAAAAAATCCCGTCGCTCGGAGTGGACCGGAAACCGCGCGTCTTCGACGATCGCCGCTGTCCGCGCTCGTTGGGTGGTGCCCCGGACAGGACTCGAACCTGTACGGCCTTGCGGCCAGCGGATTTTAAGTCCGCTGCGTCTACCGGTTCCGCCACCGGGGCTCCGGCAGCAGTTTAGCGGGTTGGTTGGCGGCGGGCGCGGACGGGTGCGGTCAGTGCGTGGCTGCCGACGCGTCGTGCCGCGTGCGACGTGCGTGGCCCCGGCGACGAGCGGCCTTGTCGGCGCGCATCGCGCGCAGCGTGAACGTCAGTCCGCCGATCGCAAGGCCGAGCATGAGCAGCGTCAGCAGCGTCAGCAGCAGCGGATGCATCGGCTCGGGGGCGGGGGCCTCGCGCACCGTCGTGTCTAGCGTGCCCGTCACGGGGTCAGCCGCGGCAGCGTCGGACACGGTGGGAGCCGCGGACGTGTCGCGCGCCTGGGCGAGCAGCATCGACCGCGAATCGTCGCTCGCAGTCGTGGCGTCGGCTGCAAGTGCGGCCGGCACGGTGCCAAGTCCGGCGAGTGCCAGCACGGTACAGTATGCGCATTCCCTGAGGGTCATTCCCAGACCTCGCTGCGGTGTGCCGTGTCTCCCACCGTCCCCACGGTGAAGCCGGCGGTGGCCTCGTGTCGTCGAATTGGATCGTGCCGCGGCTCAGTCTAGACTTGTGCGTCGACGATGCCAACGAGGCGAGTGTCGGCGGAGACGACATAACGTGGCAGGCGCATTCGTACACCGTGGACTTGCGATCGTCGTGCTGTGCGCGTGCTGTCCGTGCGTCGCATGGAGCGCGGACTGGGAGGCGCTCGCAGTCGACGGCGACCAGAACCGCTATTCGATCGACGCGTCCCGGCTGGTGCGCGAAGGCGGGCGCGTCAAGGCGTACGTGCGCACGGAGTACGCCGTTCCCAGGACGGTCGACGTGTCCGATTCGCCCGCGTACGCCGCGGTCGACCGCCTCGTGGTCGATTGCGCGGACCGGTCCTTCGCGCTCGAGTCTCGAACCTACCTCACGAGCACCGGCGAGGAGGTCCCTGCGATCGCCGGCGACCGGCAGTCGCTCGGCTTCAGGCCTGCGGAACCGGGATCCATGGCCGCGACGATCGTGAGCCGTCTCTGCAGCCCGGGCGACCCCCCGGAACGGTGAGCCTCGACCCGCGTCAGGAGCCCACGACGCGCGTGTCTAGGGAGATGCCGGCCACCTCGTAGCCGCGCCGGAAGTCCTGCACGTGGCGGGTCATCCAGGACTCGGCCTCGGCTGCGTCGCCCTTGCGCAACGCCTCGAGGATGCAGCGCTGTGCGACGACGATGCGCGTCCGGCCCTGCGGCGTGCGGTCGATCATCCGGCGCAGCGAGGGGGATAGCAGGCCGGTGACCGGCCGCATCGCGAGCATCAACACGCGGTTGCCGCTCGCCTGTGCGAGCCCGTCGAAGAACTGGACGACGCCCTGGACGGCGGCTTCCGAGCCGCGGGCACGCTCCACCGCGGCGATCGCCGCCTCGAGCGAGGCGAGCTCGGGTGAGCCCGCACGCGTGGCGGCCAGCGCCGCAGTCCGCGGCGCGATCGCAAGCATCGCTTCCCACAGTTCGATGAAGGTCACGTCGTCGAGCGCGAGCGCGCGGCTCACGCGGGAGGCGGTCTCCGCGCGCCCGGGCCGCGTGACCCGCAGGCGCTTGGAGCCTCCCTCGCGACCGACGAGGCCCGCGCTCTCGAGCCTGCGCAGCGCTTCGCGCACCGTCGAGCGGTTGACGCCGAACTGCCCGGCGAGTTCCGTTTCGGTCGGCAGCGCGTCGCCCGGACGCAGGCTCCGACCGAGGATCTTCTGCTCGATCGCGGCGGCGACGCGGCCATAGGCCGGCTGCGGCACCAGCGTCTCGAAGAGGGGTTTGGCCGTCGCGCGGCGCGGGGTCCCAGGCATTGACGAATCCTCCGATTGTCGGACAATATCGTGGCCACCCCACAGCCGCAAGCCGCACCCGGAGGCAACCGTGCGCGATTTCAACTTCGGCCTCGGCGAGGAACTCGACCTGCTGCGAGAAACCGTCGCCGCGTTCGCCGCGGCTGAGATCGCGCCGCGCGCGGAATCGATCGACCGGGAGAACGCGTTCCCGCGCGACCTGTGGCCGCGACTCGGCGAGCTCGGGCTGCTCGGCCTCACCGTCGAGCCGGAGTGGGGCGGCACGGGGCTCGGCTACCTCGCGCACGCCGTCGCGATGGAGGAACTGAGCCGCGCCTCGGGCTCCGTCGCCCTCTCGTACGGCGCGCATTCGAACCTCTGCGTGAACCAGCTCCGCCGCTGGGGCACCGACGAACAGCGGCGCCGCTACCTGCCGAAACTCGTGAGCGGCGAACACCTGGGTGCGCTCGCGATGAGCGAGGCGGGCGCCGGCTCGGACGTGATGGGCATGCGTACGGTCGCGACGCGCCGCGGCGACCGGTGGGTGCTGAACGGCAACAAGATGTGGATCACGAACGGCCCGACCGCCGACGTGCTCGTGGTGTACGCGAGAGTCGATGCCACCGCCGGCACGCCGGGCGTCACGGCGTTCCTGATCGAGCGCGGCTTCCCGGGGTTCTCCACCGCGCAGAAGCTCGACAAGCTCGGCATGCGCGGCTCGGACACCGGCGAGCTCGTTTTCGTCGACTGCGAGGTGCCGGCCGAGAACGTGCTCGGCCCGGTGGGCGGTGGCGCGAAGGTGCTGATGAGCGGGCTCGACTACGAGCGCGTCGTGCTGTCGGGCGGGCCTCTCGGGCTCATGCGGGCGAGCCTCGACCTCGTGCTGCCGTACGTCCACGACCGCAAGCAGTTCGGCCAGCCGATCGGGACGTTCCAGCTCATGCAGGGCAAGATCGCGGACATGTACACGACGACGAGCGCCTGCCGCGCCTACGTCTACGCCGTCGCCGCCGCGTGCGACCGGGGCCAGACGACGCGCGTCGACGCGGCCGGGTGCATCCTCTACGCGTCCGAGGCCGCGACGCGCATCGCGCTCGATGCGATCCAGGCGCTCGGCGGCAACGGCTACATCAACGACTACCCGGCCGGCCGGATCCTGCGCGACGCCAAGCTCTACGAGATCGGCGCCGGCACCAGCGAGATCCGCCGCATGCTGATCGGCCGCGAGCTCTACGCGGCGACCGCCTGAGGGTCGCGCCGTGGCGATGGGAGGCCTGTACTACGAAGAGTTCGCCGTCGGGATGCGCTTCGAGCACGTGCTCCGGCGCACGGTCACCGAGTCGGACAACCTGCTCTTCAGCGCGCTCACCCACAACCCGGCCGCGCTGCACCTCGACGAGGAGTACATGAAGGGCACGGAGTTCGGCAGCCGGATCGTGAACAGCTGCTTCACGCTGAGCCTGATGGTCGGCGTCTCGGTCGCGGACACGACGCTCGGCACGACGATCGCGAACCTCGGCTGGGACGAGGTCCGGTTCCCGAGGCCCGTCTACCCGGGCGACACGCTGCGCACCGAGACCGTCGTGCACGAGATGCGCGAGAGCCGTTCTCGCCCCGACGCGGGCATCGTGATCTTCGTGCATCGGTGCTTCAACCAGCGCGGCGAGGAAGTCGCGAACTGCCGTCGCACGGCGCTCATGAAGCGCAGGGCGCACGCATGATGCGCTCAATGCTCTTCGTGCCGGGCGACCGCCCGGACCGTTTCGCGAAGGCGCAGGCGAGCGGCGCCGACGCGATCATCCTCGACCTCGAGGACGCGGTGGTGCCGGAGCGCCGGCCTCATGCACGCGACGAGATCACGAAGTGGCTCGCCTCGGGCGACCGCGCCGTGCCGGCCTGGGTCCGCATCAACCCGGTCGAAGGCGAGGAGGCCGCACGGGACCTCGCCGCCGTGATCGAGGGCCGGCCCGACGGGATCGTGCTTCCGAAGGCGCGCGACGGCGACGACGTGCGGCGCGTCGATCACTGGCTCGAGATCCTCGAGGCGCGGCTCGGCCTCGAGCGCGGGCGAGTCCTGCTGCTGCCGCTCGTCACCGAGAGCGCGGGCGCGGTGCTTGCGGCACCGACGTTCACGAGGCTCCCGGCCCGCGTCGTGGGGCTCACCTGGGGAGCGGAAGACCTCGCCGCCGACCTCGGGGCGCTCGCGAACCGCACGCCGGACGGGGAGTTCGAGTTCACGTATCAGCTTGCACGCTCCGCCGTGCTGCTCGTGTCCGCGGCCGCGGGCGTCGCTGCGGTCGACACCGTCGACACGGAGATCCGCGACGCGGCCGCCATCGAGCGCCGGGCGCGTGCCTCGCGACGCCAGGGCTTCGTCGCGAAGCTCGCGATCCACCCGGCCCAGATCGGTCCGATACACGCCGCCTTCACGCCCGGCGAGGACGAAGTCCGCTGGGCCGAACGCGTGCTCGCGGCCTTCCGAGAGGCGCCGGGCCGCGGGGCCGTCGCGCTCGACGGCGTGATGCTCGACAAGCCCCACGTGCGCCAGGCCGAGCGCATCCTCGCGGCCGCACGGCGCCGCTGATTCCGCAGGAGGTCCCGTGAGCCTGATCCAATCCCGCGTCGACGTCGCCCACGCGGACTTCCTCGCGAACGCCGAGGTCAACCGGCGGCTCGCCGGCGACCTGCGCTCGCTCGTCGGCCGCATCGCGGCTGGCGGCTCGACCGCAGCCCGCGAGCAGCACGAAGGCCGCGGCAAGATGTTCGTGCGCGACCGCATCGACCGGCTGCTCGACCCGGGCTCTCCGTTCCTCGAGATCGCCCAGCTCGCGGGCCACGAGCTCTACGGCGACTGGATCCCGTCGGGCGGCATCGTCGCGGGCATCGGGCGCGTCAGCGGGCTCGAGTGCGTGATCGTCGGCAACGACGCGACCGTGAAGGGCGGCACGTATTACCCGATCACGGTGCGCAAGCACCTGCGGGCGCAGGAGATCGCGCTCGAGAACCGGCTGCCGTGCGTGTACCTCGTCGACTCGGGCGGCGCCTTCCTGCCGCGCCAGGACGAGGTGTTCCCCGACCGGGAGCATTTCGGGCGCATCTTCTACAACCAGGCCCAGATGTCGGCGCGCGGCATCCCGCAGCTCGCCGTGGTGATGGGCTCCTGCACGGCGGGCGGCGCGTACGTGCCGGCGATGTGCGACGAGGCGATCATCGTGCGCGAGCAGGGCACCATCTTCCTCGGCGGCCCGCCGCTCGTGCAGGCCGCGACCGGCGAGCGCGTCGACGCCGAGACGCTCGGGGGCGGCGACGTGCACGCACGACAGTCGGGCGTCGTCGACCACCTCGCGGACAACGACGCGCACGCGCTGTGGACGGCGCGGCGCCTCGTCGCGCACCTGAACCGCACCGGCTCCCGCCCGCCCGCCGTGCCCGAGCGGCCGCCGCGTCACGACACGAGCGAGCTCTACGGCATCGTCCCGCGCGACACGCGCCACCCCTACGACGTCCGCGAGGTGATCGCGCGGCTCGTCGACGGCTCCGAGCTCGACGAGTTCAAGGCACTCTACGGCGCGACGCTCGTGTGCGGCTTCGCGCGACTCGGCGGCTACGAGGTCGGGATCGTCGCGAACAACGGCGTGCTGTTCTCGGAGTCCGCCCTCAAGGGCGCGCACTTCGTGGAGCTCTGCAACCGCCGCCGGATCCCGCTGCTGTTCCTGCAGAACATCACGGGCTTCATGGTGGGGCGCAAGTACGAGGCCGGCGGCATCGCGCGCGACGGCGCCAAGATGGTGACTGCCGTCGCCTGCGCCTCCGTGCCGAAGCTCACCGTGATCATCGGCGGCTCGTTCGGCGCCGGGAACTACGCGATGTGCGGCCGGGCCTACGGGGGGCGCTTCCTGTGGACCTGGCCCAATGCCCGGATCTCGGTCATGGGCGGCGAGCAGGCCGCGACGGTGCTCGCGATCGTGAAGCGCGACGGGCTGCAGCGCCGCGGCGAGGAATGGAGCGCAGCCGACGAGGAAGCGTTCCGTGCCCCGATCCGCGAGCAGTACGAGACGCAGGGCCACCCGTACTACGCGAGCGCGCGGCTGTGGGACGACGGGGTGATCGATCCCGTCGACACGCGCGGCGTGCTCAAGCTCGCGCTCGCCGCGACCACCTGCCGGCCGGACGAGGGCGAGGCGCCCTACGGCATCTTCCGGATGTGAGGCGCGCCATGCTCGAGAGCGTCCTGATCGCGAACCGCGGCGAGATCGCCTGCCGCATCATCCGCACCGCGCGCCGGCTCGGCCTGCGCACCGTCGCCGTACATTCGAGCGCGGACCGCGGTGCCCTGCACACGCGACTCGCCGACCAGTCGATCGAGATCGGCCCGGCCGAAGCGCGCTCGAGCTACCTCGACGTCGCGCGCATCCTCGCGGCGGCGCGCGAGAGCGGCGCCGCAGCGATCCACCCGGGCTACGGGTTCCTGTCGGAGAACGCCGCGTTCGCCCGGGCCTGCGCCGAGGCCGGCGTCGTGTTCGTCGGTCCGCCGGCGGACGCCATCGAGCGCATGGGCTCGAAGAGCGGCGCCCGGCAGCTCATGGCTGCGGCGGGGGTTCCGGTGCTGCCGGGCTACGACGGCGAGGACCAGTCCGACGAGTCGCTGGCCACCGAGGCCCGGCGCCTCGGTTTCCCGCTGCTCGTGAAGCCCACGGCCGGGGGCGGCGGCAAGGGGATGCGCATCGTCCGCTCGGCTGCGGAGCTGGCCGAGGCTCTCGCGGGCGCACGCCGCGAGGCGCTCAAGGCCTTCGGCGACGCGCGGCTGCTGCTCGAGCGATTCGTCGAGAAAGGACGGCACGTCGAGATCCAGGTGTTCGGCGACACCCACGGCGGGGCGGTGCATCTCTACGAGCGCGACTGCTCGCTCCAGCGGCGCCACCAGAAGGTCATCGAGGAGGCTCCGGCGCCGCGGCTCGACGAGGCGACTCGCGTCCGCATGGGCACGGCAGCCGTCGCGGCAGCCCGGGCGGTCGACTACGTCGGTGCCGGCACCGTCGAGTTCCTGTACGACGGCCGCGAGTTCTACTTCCTCGAGATGAACACGCGCCTCCAGGTCGAGCACCCGGTCACCGAGCTGGTCACCGGCCTCGACCTGGTCGAGTGGCAGCTCCGGATCGCGAGCGGCGAACCGCTGCCGCTCGCCCAGGAGCAGGTGCCGCGTCGCGGCCACGCGGTCGAGGCGCGGCTCTACGCCGAGGACCCGGAACGCGGCTTCCTGCCGTCCACGGGCCGGCTCGAACGCGTGCGCTGGCCCACGGAACTGCCGCACGTGCGCGTCGACACGGGCGTGCGCACGGGCGACGAGGTCTCGATCCACTACGACCCGATGCTCGCGAAGGTGATCGCGTGGGGCAGCGACCGGCTCGCGGCCATCGACCGCCTGCGCGAGGCGCTGGCCGCGACCGCGATCGACGGCGTCCGCACCAACACGCGATTCCTCTGGGAAATCCTGGGCGACGAGGCCGTGCGGGCAGGCGACGTGAGCACGCGGCTGCTCGAGCAGGCCTTGCAGCCCGTCGGCGGCACGCCGGCAGAGCGCACGGAGGCGTGGCTGGTCGCCGCGGCGCTCGGCCTCGCCACAGGCGGTCGCTCGAAGCCGCGGGGCATGGCGCCCGTGACGGCCTGGGGTGACGGCGGCGGCTTCCGGGTCAACGCCCCGGCGACGCTGCGGCTGCCCCTGCGGCTCGACGAGGAGCGCCGCTGGCTCAGGCTCACGCCGGCAGGCAGTGACCTGGCCGTCGAGCTCGACGGGCGCACGCACCTGCTGCAGGACGTCGAGGTGGCGGACGAGCGCATCACGGGGCGCATCGACGGGCGCCGGTTCGCGGCGAGGTACGAGCCCGCGGACCACGGATTCACGGTCCGGCGGCACTGCCTGCGCTTCGAGTTCGCCGAGGACGTGGGCGCGGAGGTGCACGTCCCGGCCGAGCGCGAGGGACACGTCCGTTCGCCGATGCCGGGTGTCGTGCTCGACGTGCGGGTCCGGGCAGGGGATTCCGTCGAGGGCGGCGCGGTGCTGGCCGTGCTCGAGGCGATGAAGATGGAGCACAGCCTCACGGCCCCCTGGCCGGCGCGGGTCGCCTCCGTCGTCGTGAGCCCGGGCGACCGGGTCGAGGAGGGGGCCGAACTCGTGGTACTCGAGCCCCGGACCGAAAGTTCCCTGCGGCAACCCACAGGCAACAAGTGAGACTCATTTGCTAGACTCCGCCGCCACTTAGTCGCCGCGCCTCTGCGCTCCAGGCGACGACCTGAGGCGGAGGATCGATGTTGCCCGACGGGGCTCGGCTCGCAGCACGAGAAATAAACGCCTGGCGCGGCGACCGGCACATCCTGAGGGACGTGAGCTTCGACGTCCGGTCGGGCGAGTTCCTCAAGATCACCGGGCCGAACGGCGTGGGCAAGACGACCCTGCTCAGGGTGGTCTGCGGCCTGCTGCCGGCCGAAAGCGGCGAAGTGAGCTGGCGGGACCGTCCCGTGCAGGGCGCAAGCGACGAATTCCACGCCGAGATGGCCTACCTCGGCCACCTGAACTCGCTGAAGGCAGACCTCACCGCCCGCGAGAACCTCCGGTTCCTGGCGGGCCTGCGGCAGGCGCTATCGGACTCCGACGTCGACGCCGCGCTCGACCGGGTCGGCATCCTGTCGCGCGGGGACCTGCCGGCACGGTCGCTGTCGGCCGGCCAGAAGCGGCGCCTCGCGCTCGCTCGGTTGCTGCTCTCCGGGGCCGCGCTCTGGATCCTCGACGAGCCGGTCACGAACCTCGACACGGCCGGCATCGCGCTGGTCGAGGACCTGATCCGCGAGCACGTGGAGCGGGGCGGGCTCGCGCTCGCGGCGGCCCACCAGCGCCTGCTCGACGACGCGCCGATGCTGCGCCGGCTGGAACTCCAGTGACCGGCCGCGCTTCCGTCGGCGCGGCGGCCGGCCTCGTGTTCCGGCGCGACCTTACGCTCGCCTGGCGCCGCTGGGACGAGGTCGCCCAGCCGCTCATCTTCTACGTGGTCGTGACGACGCTCTTCCCGCTGGCCACGACGCCGGACCTGAACCAGCTCCGCACGATCTCGGGCGGAGTCGTCTGGGTCGCGGCGCTGCTCGCCTCGCTGCTCGCGCTCGAGGCGCTGTTCCGCTCGGACGTCGAGGACGGCACGATGGAGCAGTGGGTCATGACCGGCCAGCCGCTCGGATGGCTGCTGCTCGCCAAGGTCGCTTCGCACTGGGTGCTCACCGGGCTGCCGCTCGTCGTCATGTCGCCGATCGTCGGCACGGCTCTCGGGTTGCCTTTCGCCGCCTGGGGCACGCTGATGCTGTCGCTGCTGCTCGGCACCGCTACACTCAGCGTCCTCGGCGGGATCGGGGCGGCCCTCACGGTGGGCGTGCGGCGCGGCAGTGTGCTCCTCTCGCTGCTGGTACTGCCGCTCGCGATGCCGCTGCTCATCTTCGGGTCGCGTGCGGTGGGCCTCGTGATGGACGGGGAATCCCCGTCGGGGCCACTACAGCTGCTCGCGGCGATCTTCTTCCTCTCGCTGAGCCTCGGGCCGGTGGCGATGTCCGCCGCGATCCGGATCAGCGTCGAAAGCTGAACGCACCTGACCAACGAACAAGGGATGCCATGTGGACCTGGTTTCATAAGTTCGCCTCTCCGCCCCACGCCTACCGCCTGCTCGGCAGGCTCGCGCCGTGGTTAGGCTGGCCGGCCCTCGGCCTGATCCTGCTCGCGACCTGGTGGGGCCTGGTCAAGGCGCCCGCGGACTACCAGCAGGGCGACGCGTTCCGGATCCTCTACGTCCACGCGCCGAGCGCATGGATGTCCATGTTCATCTACGTCGTGATGGCGGTCGCGGCGGCGGTGGGGCTCATCTGGCGCATCAAGCTCGCGCACGCGGCGGCGGCCGCGAGCGCTCCGATCGGGGCGTCGTTCACGTTCCTCGCGCTCGCGACGGGCTCGATCTGGGGCAAGCCGATGTGGGGCACGTGGTGGGTCTGGGACGCCCGGCTCACGTCGGAGCTCATCCTGCTGTTCCTGTACCTCGGCTACATGGCGCTCCGGTCGTCGTTCGACGACCCGCAGCGGGCCGACCGGGCGAGCGCGGTGCTCGCGATCGTGGGGGTCATCAACGTGCCGATCATCCACTACTCGGTCGAGTGGTGGACGACGCTGCACCAGCCGGCGAGCGTGACGAAGATCGACAAGCCCTCGATCCACATCGAAATGCTGATTCCGCTCTTCATCATGATCGTCGGATTCCAGCTCTATTACGGCTGGGCGCTGTCCCGTCGGCTGCGGGGCGAGATCCTCCAGCGCGAGCGGAATGCGACCTGGCTGACTAAAACTGCTTGAATGTCATGAACTTACAAGATTTTTTTCAAATGGGTGGATACGCGGGATATGTCTGGTCCGCGTACGGTCTAACTGCGTTGGTGCTGGTACTCAACTGGGTGGGGGCGCGGCGTCGCGAGGCCACCGAGCAGGAGAGCGCGCGGCGCCGGACTCGAACCGATAAGGAGACTCCATGACCCCTCGTCAGAAGCGCATGGTCACGGTCGCCGCCATCCTGGCCGGCGTCGGTATCGCCACCGCGTTCGCGCTGCAGGCCTTCCAGAAGAACCTCCTCTACTACTACAGCCCGTCGCAGATCCACGCCGGCGAGGCGCCGAGCGCCCGCTCGTTCCGGGTCGGCGGCCTCGTGCAGAACGGCAGCGTCGAACGCGCGCCGGGCAGCCTCGAGGTCCGCTTCACGCTGACCGATTTCGCCAACACGGTGGGCGTGAGCTACACGGGCGTCCTGCCGGACCTGTTCCGCGAGGGGCAGGGCATCATTGCCCGCGGCCGTCTCGGCGACAACGGCGTTTTCGTCGCCGAGGAAGTGCTCGCCAAGCACGACGAGAACTACATGCCGCCGGAGGTCAAGGACAGCCTGAAGCCCCACGCGGACGCGGCCACGGCCGCGAACCAGGGCAGCACCTGAGCCCGGCATCGGTTAGGGAGACAAAATGGTCATCGAACTCGGGCTGTTCGCGCTCGTCATCTCAATGCTGCTCGCCACCGCGCAGACGTGGTTCGGGCTCGCCGGCGCCCACTACGGCAACCACCGCTGGATGGCGGCCGCGCGGCCGGCGGTCGTCGGGCAGTGGGTGTTCGTCGCGCTGTCGTTCGTCGTGCTCGCGTGGGCGTTCTACAAGAACGACTTCACGGTCCAGTACGTCGCGAACAACTCCAATTCCGAGCTGCCGGTCCTCTACCGCATCGCAGCGGTCTGGGGCGCGCACGAGGGCTCGCTGCTGCTCTGGGCGCTCGCGCTGTCGACCTGGTCGGTGCTCGTGGGCATCTTCAGCCGCAGCCTTCCCGAGACCTACGCTGCCCGGGTGATCGGCGTGCTCGGCTTCGTGAGCATCGGGTTCCAGCTCTTCATCCTGCTCACCTCGAGCCCGTTCACGCGGCTGGTGCCCGCCGCCATCGACGGCCGCGACCTGAACCCGCTGCTTCAGGATCCCGCGCTCGTGATCCACCCGCCGATGCTCTACATCGGCTACGTCGGTTTCTCGGTCGCCTTCGCCTTCGCCGTCGCCGCGCTGCTCGAGGGCAAGCTCGACGAGAAGTGGGCGCGCTGGGCCCGGCCGTGGACCACGATGGCCTGGATGTTCCTGACGGTCGGCATCGCGCTCGGCAGCTGGTGGGCCTACTACGAGCTCGGCTGGGGCGGCTGGTGGTTCTGGGACCCCGTCGAGAACGCGTCGTTCATGCCGTGGCTCGTCGGCACCGCGCTGATCCACTCGCTCGCGGTCACCGAGAAGCGCGGGCTCTTCAAGAGCTGGACGCTGCTGCTCGCGATCATCACCTTCTCGCTGTCGCTGCTCGGCACGTTCCTCGTGCGCTCGGGCGTGCTCGTGTCGGTGCACGCGTTCGCGAGCGACCCGAGCCGCGGCCTCTTCATCCTCGGCTTCCTCGCGCTGTGCGCCGGCGGCGCGCTTGCGCTCTATGCCTGGCGTGCGCCGATGCTGCGCAACCAGGGCGGTTTCGAGACGATCTCGCGGGAGTCGTTCCTGCTCGCGAACAACGCGCTGCTGCTCGTCGCGGCCGCGCTGATCCTGATCGGCACGCTGTATCCGCTGTTCCTCGACGCGCTCAACATGGGGAAGATCTCGGTCGGGCCGCCGTACTTCAACGCGGTGTTCCTGATCCCGTCGATCCCGCTCCTGTTCCTGCTCGGGGTGGGCATGCACTCGGCCTGGAAGAAGGGCCGGCTCGAGGACATGAAGCGGCCGATCATGGTGCTGTTCTCGATCGCTCTCGTCCTCGGGCTCGCGATTCCGCCGCTCGCCTACGGTTCGTTCCACGTGACCACGGTGATCGGCCTGACGGCGGGGCTCTTCATCATCTTCTCGGCGCTCTACGAGCCGTGGAAGCGCATGCGCAACCAGCAGTCGCTGTCGCGCGGCGTGGTCGGCATGGTGGTGGCGCACATCGGCGTCGGCGTGTTCGCGATCGGCGTGACCGTCACGCAGACGTACCGGATCGAGAAGGACTACGCGCTCAAGCCCGGCGACGCCATCGAGCTGCAGGGCTACCGGTTCGAGTTCATGAGCACGCGTCCCGTCCAGGGGCCGAACTGGGATGCAATCGAGTCGGAGGTCGTCGTGACCCGCGGCGGCGAGCTCGTGACGACGCTGCACCCGCAGAAGCGCACGTACCGCGTGCAGACCATGCCGATGACCGAGTCGGGCATCCACGTGAACTGGCACCGCGACCTCTTCGTCGCGATGGGCGACGACCTTGGCGCCGGCGCCTGGAGCATGCGGGTGCAGTTCAAGCCCATGGTGCGGTACATCTGGCTCGGCGCGCTGATCATGGCCCTCGGCGGGCTCATCGCGGTATCGGATCGTCGCTACCGAACCCGGCGCGTGACGGCGGAAGAGGGCGTGCGCGCCTCCGGCGTCGCACCGGCGCGCTGACGGGGCGAGTCCATGAAGAAATCGCTGATTCCGCTGCTGCTCTTCGTCGCGCTGGGCGCCTTCCTGTTCATCGGGCTCTTTCGCGATCCCCGCTACGTGCCGTCGCCGCTCATCGGCAAGCCCGCGCCGGAGTTCTCGCTGCCGAGCCTGCAGGATGCGAGCTACCCCGTGGCCTCGAAGGAACTGAAAGGGCAGCCGTGGGTGCTCAACGTCTGGGGTACCTGGTGCGCCGGGTGCCGGCAGGAGCACGACGTCCTGCTCGCGATCGCTCAGCAGCGTGCGGTGCCGATCGTCGGCCTCAACTGGAAGGACGACAACGCGGCGGCGCAGCAGTGGCTCCGCGATCTCGGCAATCCGTATTCGGTCGTCGCCGAGGATCGCGAGGGGCAGGTGGCGATCGACTGGGGCGTCTACGGCGCACCCGAGACGTTCCTGATCGGATCCGACGGAACGGTCCTGTACAAGCACATCGCGCCCATGACGATGGAGGTGTGGAACACGGAATTCCTGCCGCGCATCGAGTCGTCGCGGGCCACGGCGGGGTCGAAATCGTGATCACTAGACTGCTGCATGCGTGCCTGCTCATCGGCTTCCTGGCCGTCGCTCCGGCGGTACACGCGATCGACACTCAGCCCGCGTTCGACGATCCGGCGCTGCAGCAGCGCTACGAGCGGATCAACCGCGAGCTGCGCTGTCTCGTCTGCCAGAACCAGACCATCGCCGACTCGAACGCGACGCTCGCGACCGACCTGCGCCGCGAAGTGCGCGAGCTCATCGCGGCCGGCAGGACGGACGACGAGATCCGCGAATTCATGATCGAGCGCTACGGCGACTTCGTGCTGTACCGGCCGCGCATGACCGCAACCAACTTCCTGCTCTGGGGCGCGCCCGTGATCCTGCTCGCGATCGGCGCGATCGCAGTGGTCCGCGTCGTGCGGCGGCGCTCCAAGGAAGCCGACATCGACACCGCAGGCCCGGAGGCCGGCTCATCGTGACTACTTTCCTGATCCTCTGCGCCGTCATGATCGTGGCGGCGCTCGTGCTCGTGCTCGTCCCCTTGCTGCGGCGGGATCCCGCGACCATGCCGGGCCAGCCCGAGCGACCGCGCTCGGTGCCGGCCGCGGTTGCGGTGATGGTCACGCTGCCGCTCGCGGCCTCGGCGCTGTACGGCCTCGTGAGCAACTGGCCGTGGGAAGGCACCGCGGCGGCACTCGCCGGGGCCGGCCACGGCGAGGACGGGGGCTCCATGGACGAGGCGACCGCGGCCCTGGCGGAACGCCTGCGCAAGAACCCGGCCGATCTCGAGGGCTGGCGCATGCTCGGCCGCAGCTACCTGATGACGGGGCGCCCGGCCGAGGCGATCGAGGCGTACGAGCGTGCGAGCTCGATCGCGGGGGCCAAGGACCTCGGGATCGAGCTCGACCTGGCGGAGGCCGTCGTGCTTGCGGGCGACGCGGGTCGGATGCCGAGGGCGAAGTCGATCCTGGACGGCGCGCTGGAGGCCGACGCCTCGAACCAGAAGGCGCTTTGGTACGCAGGGCTGCTCGCACTGCGCGCCGACGACGTGGAAACCGCGAAGGCCCGATGGGGCCGGCTGCTCGAGGCCAATCCGCCGGAGGAGATCCGACGGATCCTCGTGAACCAGCTGCAGCAGCTCGGGGTCGAGGTTCCGGGCGAGGCGCCCCCCGCGATGGTCGCCGCGGCGCCGGCCGGGGCGGGCCCGGTGGGCGGCATGGGCGGAATGGGCGGTGGCGGTGGCGGCGGCGCCGTTGCGGCGGAACCCGCCGGGCGGACCGTGCGCGTCGCGGTGTCCGTGGCCCCGGATTTGCTTACGAAACTTAAACCCGGCACCGCGGTGTTCGTCAGTGCCCGCGAGGCGGGCATTCCGGGTCCGCCGCTCGCTGCGGTCAGGCTCTCGACCGACGAGCTGCCCACGACAGTCATCCTGAGCGATGCGAACTCGATGGTCGAGGGCCGCAATCTCTCCGCGGTCGACGAGGTTCAGGTCGTGGCACGGGTGGCTTTCGGCGGCACGGCGGTTCCCGCGTCGGGTGACCTCCTGGGCGAGGCGCGCCACTCGAAGGGCGCCGCGGCGGACGTAGCAATCGTCATCGACAAGGTGGCGCCCTGACTTCGTGACGGCGCCGGTGCACATCCGCCTCGCCCGGCCGCCGGCGGTCTGGGCGAGCTACCCGGGCGTGCTGCTGAGACGCCGGCCACCCGTCACTCAGGTCGCCGAGCCGCCGGAGTTCGTCGCGACCTTGCCGGGCCAGCGGATCGACGGCCAGGCGGCCGCCCGTTACGCCACGATGTGCGGCTTCGAGCGCGGGGCAGGCGTCCCGATCACGTACCCGCACGTGCTCGCGATGCCCCTGCACCTGCGGATCTTCGCGCACCCGGCGTTTCCGCTGCGGCCCATGGGCCTCATCCATCTTTCGAACGTCATCGAGGCGCCTGGAAGCCTCGAGGCGGGCGCGACGGTCGACATCGCGGTCGCCGCGCGGAACTATCGACGCACGGACGCCGGGCTCTGCTTCGACATGGCGACGGAGCTTCGCGCCGGGGACGGGCCTCTCTGGCGGGAGACCTGCGTGTTCCTGTCGCGCTGGCCGGAGCCGGCGGAGCGGACGGGCGGGCGTCCGCCGCGGCCGCCGCGCGCGCCCAGGGACAGCGAGCTGCTAGGTGAACTGGTCGTGTCGCTCGAGACTGCATGGGCGTACGCCCGGGTCTCGGCGGACTACAACCCGATCCACCTGAGCGACCGCGCGGCGCGCTATTTCGGCCTGCGGGGCTCGATCGCTCACGGCATGTGGTCGCTCGCGCGCAGTCTCGCGCAACGTCCGCTTGCCGACGTGCCCGCGGGCGCGCGCATCGACACGCAGTTCCTCTCACCCGTCCAGCTGCCGGCCCGCGTGGCGGTGAAGACCTGGACGGACGGCACCCAAAAGAAACGCGCCCTGTGCGACGTACGCACAGGGCGCGTTCACATGATCGCCGAGTGGCCTGCGATTACTCAGGCTTGACGTACATCGCGTCCTCGACCTTCGTAACGCCCTTGACGCCCTTGGCGATCTCGAGGGCACGCTTCTGCATGCCTTCGCCCTTCACGAAGCCCGCGAGCTGCACGATGCCGCCCCTGGTCTCGACGTTGATCTGGCCACTCTTCACGTCCGCGTCGTCCATCAGTGCGGCCTTCACCTTGGCGGTGATCGTGGTGTCGTCGAGCTTGGTGCCCATCGAGGTCTTGGGGTGCAGGGCGACGGAGTTGTGCACCTTCTTGACGCCGTCCACGCCCTTGGCGGCGGCGCCGGCGGCGTCCTTCTGGGCCGGCGTCTCGACGAAGCCGCTCAGCAGCACGACGCCCTTGTAGGTCTCCACGTTGACCTGCGTCGACGGTACTTCCTTGGCTTCGACGAGCTTCATCTTGACCGAGGCGTTGATCGTATTGTCGTCGACGACGTTTCCGGCCGACTTGTCGGCGTGAGCGGGCAGGGCGAGGGCAACGCAGGCAGCGGCCATCGCGCCGAGGATACGGAACTTCATTGTTTTCACTCCTGGACGGGGCACCTCGCCCCGCATCCAATCGATTATAGTCGCAGGGAGCCTTGAGCGCTGCGCTGCGCTCAAGCACACTGATACGGGGAAGACGCCGGGGTAGACCCCCGACCGAGGGAGCGACCATGGCCAGCCGCGAGACGCCGAAGGATGCGCCGGACCTCATCGGGACGGAGCAGCTGCTGCGCTTTCTGGACGACGAGCCCGAGCCGCCCGTCCGGACGGGCGATCTCGAGGACACGCTGCGCCCCGATGGCGTCCCGCGGATCACGAGGATGCCGGACGGCATCGAAGTGGTGGAGGGGCGCATTGCGCAGGCCTATGCACGCTGGATCCTCCAGGTGCGGTGCGAGTGCGGCCGGCGCTGGTTCGAGGTCGAGCCGATCGACACGTCGAAGTGCCCGCGCTGCGGTGCCCTCGTGCTGGTCCACATCGAAGACGACTGACCTGCTGCTGCGGTCATGATCCCCCTGCGCGACGACAACACGCCGGCGCGGACGCCGGTCGTGACCCGCGTGCTGGTGGTGCTCTGCGTGCTCGTGTTCCTCTGGCAGATGTCGCTCGGCCCTGAAGCCGGGCAGGCCGCCGTCTACGCGCTCGGCGTCATCCCGGCGGTGCTGTTCGGGCGCGAGGCGCTGCCCGCGGAACTCGCCGTCGTCGCGCCGACGCTCACGATCTTCACGTCGATGTTCATGCACGGCGGGTTCATGCACCTGCTCGGCAACATGCTCTATCTCTGGATCTTCGGCGACAACGTCGAGGACAGCATGGGCCGCGTGCGCTTCGTCGTCTTCTACCTGCTCTGCGGCGTCGCGGCGGTGTTCGCGCAGGCGCTGCCCGATCCCGGTTCGAACATCCCGATGATCGGCGCGAGCGGCGCGATCTCCGGCGTGCTCGGCGCCTATCTCCTGATGTACCCGCACGCGCGCGTGCTGGTGGGCATCCCGCTCGGGTTCGTGCTGCAGACGGTGCGGATGCCGGCCGGGATCGTGCTCGTGCTCTGGTTCGTGCTGCAGTTCGCGAGCAGCCTTTTCGCCCGCGGGGGCGAGGGCGGCGTGGCGTTCGGTGCCCACATCGGCGGCTTCATCGCAGGCATGGTGCTGATCCCGCTCTTCAAGCGGCGCGACGTGCCGTTGCGGCTGCCCTTCGGCCGTCGGTGACTCCCTACCGCGAGCCTCCGGGACTGGTCGACTGTCGGGAGCACGGACCCGGGTCCGGCGCCGAACTGTTCGTCGTAGAGGGCGAATCCGCTGCGCTCGCGGTGACGGCAGTCCGCGACCCGCGGCTCCAGGCCGTGCTGCCGATGCAGGGCAAGCCGCTCAATCCGCTCAAGGCAACCGCCGGAAAGGTCGCCACGTATCCGTTTTATCGGCGGCTGATCGACGCGCTGGGCGTGGGCTGGGGAGCCGCGTTCGATCTCCGCTCGCTGCGCTACGAACGCGTCGTGCTACTCATGGATCCGGATGCGGACGGCATCCACTGCGGCGCGCTGCTGACGCTGTTCTTCCATCGGTGGCTGCCGGCGCTGCTCGAAGGCGGCCACCTGCTCATGGGTCGGGCCCCGGTCGGCGAAATCGTGGCGGAGCGGGGCGAATCGCCCTGCTACGCCTATGGCCACGCCGAATTCCTCGCGATGTGCGCTCGCGCCGCAAGGGCCGACGGGATCGGGGCGCGAACGCAGCGCTACCGCGGGCTCGCGGGAATTGATGCAGTGGTCCTTGCCCGCTCCTGCGTCGATCCGACGACGCGGCTGGCACACCCGCTCACGCCTGCGGATGCCGAAGCTGCGCGTGCCGTTTTCGCCCCGTCGCTCGCAACGGCATCCCAGTCGCCGCTGTTGTGACCCGCGAAAAAGGCCGAGCGCGGGAACGCCGTGCTCGGCCTTGCTGGCTTCGGCAGGGCTCCGGCGCAATCCTGGCGCCGGCTGAAGGGGCGGACCTCCGCCAGGAGGAGGATCCAACGCGCTCCGCCCGCTCCGGCCTCGTGTCGCCGACCGCCAGCCGGCATCGACACGAGGGACTCGAATTTCTTTTACGCCAGCGCAACGCCCCGCACCAGTTCCTCTTACCGTAATGCGATTGCGCCCGACGCGAACCGGGGACGTCGTCCGACGCCTCGTTGGCATGTCGACGCCCCGGCGGGCATCATCGGCTCGGAGGAGCCCGTCGTGAGTCGTGCGTTCGTCAAGGAATCGGAAGGCCAGGAGCTCGACGACCTGCCCGAGCGGGTCGTGAGCCCTCACCGGAATTTCGTGACGCCCGAAGGCCTCGCGCAGATCGACGCGCACCTCGCGCGGCTCGACGCAGAAGCGACGGAGGCCCGGGCCTCGGGCGACCGTAGTTCTCTCGCTCGCGTCGAGCGCGACCGGCGTTACTGGTTCCAGCGTCGTGCGACCGCGGAAGTCGTGGCCGCGACCGGCGCGTCCGACGTCGTGCGCTTCGGCTCGCGCGTAATGCTCGGGACGGACGAGGGCACCCAGGTCGAGTTCCGCATCGTCGGCGAGGACGAGTCCGATCCGGGTCGCGGACTCATCTCGTACGTATCGCCGCTTGCCGCGCAGCTCCTCGGCTGTCGGGTCGGCGAGCGGGTCTCGTTCCGCAACGGCGAGGCCGAACTCGTTGCCGTCCGCTGAGGGACGGGAATCGGCGACGATCTCGCCGGTCACGCGAGCGCTCCTCCTGTGCGCAGGATTCGTGGCGCTCGCGCTCGGCGTGGCCGGCATCTTCCTGCCGCTGCTGCCCACGACGCCGCTGGTGCTGCTCGCGGCCGCGTGTTTCGCGCGAAGCCACCGGTCCTTCCACGACTGGCTCCTGGCGCACCGCCTGTTCGGGCCGATGATCCACGAGTGGCACGCCCACCGCAGCATCCCGTACCGCACCAAGATCGTGGCGATCGTCACGATGTCGCTGACGCTCGCAACCTCGATCGTTTTCTTCGTGCGCGCGGCCTGGCTGCAGGCGGTGCTCGCCGTCTTCGGGGCCGGGCTGGCCCTCTGGCTGTACCGCGTTCCCTCGCGAGACCGGTCCTGAAAGACGGCGTCAGGTCTCCTGGCCGAGGGCAACGTGTACCCGGCGGCAGAGTTCGCGGCCGTAGTCGGTCCACGCACCCTCGCCCCAGTAGCGGTAGCAGCTCGTCTGCGAGGCGAGCAGGGCATGGAGGGCCGCCCGGTACCGCGGCTCGTCGGGCGCCAGACCCGTGCTCGCGACGTGCTCGTGGAACCGTGCGCTCGCGGCCTCCATGGGCCCGAGCACGCTCGCGTAGCTGCGGACCCAGCTGCGGTCGCCGGTCCAGCTGCCGCCCTCGACGTGGAAGCGACTGTCCTCTGCGTGCAACTCCGCGATCACCGCGGCGAGCCGTGCCGGCCCGTCCCCGGGCTGCATCCTCGACCAGATCCTGCCCTGGTAGAGCGGCTGCAGCACCGGCAAGTCGGTGTCCGTCACGCCCACGGACCTCAGGTGGTCGAGGTATTCGGAGCCGTTCACGAGCGGCACGTCGCTGCGCGTCGCGGCGCGAACGACCTCGACGTACTTCGGTGGAAACTCGTTCATCATCACGCCGCCGTTCTCGCCGTCCGAGATCTGCGTGACGAGCGGTGGCATGGACCGGCCGCCGAGCGTGGTGCGCTCGAGCGACCGCGCCTCGTACCAGGGCTGCATCTGGGCAACGAGCTTGCCGTCCGAGCCCTGCGTCTTGACGAGAGCCACGATGCTCGCCGTGGCGCCGCTCGAACTGCGGCAGACGAGGCGGTGCGGCACGTGCGGACGCTGCGGAGGGCGTCCGGTCGCGGGATCCTCGACGGTGTGTTCCTGGACGAGCACCCACTCGTAGCCGCAGTCGCGCAGCGTGCGGACGAACTCGTAGGCGACGTCCGGGTGGTTCGGCAGGGCCATCTCCGCCGGCGAGAATCCGCGGACCCGAGCGAGCGCCTCGAGGCCGAAGAGCGCCGCGAAATGGTGCTGCCAGGCCCGCACGTGCAGGCGGAAGTCGGCCGGCGGAGTCGAGGGCGCGACGGCGTGCCCCCACGATGCACCGAGCCACTCGACTGCGCGTCGGTAGCGGGGTTCGAGCGTGATACGCCGGAGGAGGTCGATCGTCTCGTGTGCACCCTGGATACGCAGCCCGAGGAAGAGGGTGCCGGAATAGTCGAGCATCACGCGGGGCTCCAGGCCCTCCTCCAGAAGGCCGGGCACGATCTCGCCCATGCGCGCATAGCATCCCAGGAAAGCCGGCGCGTCGTGGTTGTCGCCCACGTGCGGGTGCTCGAGCATGAACTGCAGGTTGCCGATGAGAGGAGCGGTGCGCAGGTCACCGCCGCCTGCGGGCACGAGTGGCTGGTGCATGTGCAGCGCGACCGCACAGGCGCTGCGGATGCGGTCCCACTCGAAAGGGCTCGAATCGAGCAATGCAGCCCCGCCGCGTGCCTCCGCGATCACGTGGTCGATCAGCCCGTCGCTGCCGCTCAGGTTCGGCAGCCCGTCGACGGTCTCGGGCAGGAAGGGCATCGCAAGCCTACTTGTCGCGGATGAACTCGTAGATGGCGAGGTAGTGCTGCCCGGGATGGTTCCAGGAGTAGTCGCACGCCATGCCCTGCAGCGCGAGCTCCCGGAACAGCGCGGGCTCGTTGCGCCAGAGCCCGAGTGCGCGACTCAGCGCCGAGTCGAGCCCGGCGGCATCCGCGTGCTCGAACACGAAGCCGTTGCGCTCGACGCGCGGGCGCTCCGAGTGGTCCCAGTCGAAAACGGTGTCACGCAGGCCGCCGACCGAGCGCACGACCGGCACCGTGCCGTAGCGCAGCGCGATCATCTGCGAGAGTCCGCAGGGCTCGTACAGGCTCGGCATCACGAGCAGGTCGGCGGCCGCGTAGATCAGGTGGGCGAGTTCCTCGTCGTAGCCGATTTCGAGGTGGCAGTCCGGGTCGTCGTTGAAGCGGCGCTTCAGGTGCCAGAAGTCCTCGTTGATGCCGTGCTCGGAGCCCGAGCCGAGGAGCACGAACTGCGCCTCGTGGTGCAGCGCGTAGTGGAGCGCGTGCTTGATGAGATGCAGTCCCTTCTGCGCGTCCAGGCGGCCGACGTAGGCGACGAGCGGACGCGGGCCGGCGCGCAGGAGCATGCGCCGGCGCAGCGCCTCGGTGTTCGCCGCCTTGAGCTCGAAGCTCGCCGCGTCGTAGCGCCCGGCGATCAGCGGGTCCGTGGCCGGGTTCCACATCTCGTAGTCGAGGCCGTTCAGGACGCCGCCGAACTTGGCCTGGTGGCGATGCAGCACCGGCCCGAGGCCGAAACCCTGGTCGGTGTGGCGGACTTCCCACGCGTGGTGAGGCGAGACGGTCGTGACGAAGTTCGAATACACGATCGCCCCCCGCATCAGGTTGATCGCGTGGTGATCGTCGCCGTCGCCCATGCGGTCGGGCGCGGTGTAGTACTCGGGGCGGCCGAGCCCGGTCTGCCGCAGCAAGTCGTGGCCGGCGATGCCCTGGTGGCGGAAGTTGTGGATCGTGTGGCACACCCGCGGGTGGGAGAGACCGGCGGCCGAGTAGATCTCGTAGAGCATCACCGGCACGAGCCCGGTCTGCCAGTCGTGAGTGTGGATGACGTCGGGGTGCTTGCCGGCCTTGAGCAGGAACTCGAGTGCGGCCTTGCTGAAGAAGGCGAAGCGTTCAGGGTCGTCCCAGAAGCCGTAGTACGTGCCGCGGTCGAAGTACGCCTGCCGGGAATGCGGCTCGATGAAATAGCACTTGCGGCCGTGCACGAAGCCGAACCACACGGTGCAGCGGATCGCGCCGCCGTCCCAGGGCACCCAGAGATCCTCGAACGTCGGCGCGAGCTCCCAGACGTGCTCCTCGCGCAGGCAGTCGTACTTCGGCAGCACGATCTCGACGGCGTGGCCGCGCAGCTCGAGTTCGCGGCTCAGGCCGTAGACGACGTCCGCGAGGCCACCGACCTTCGCGACCGGCGCGCACTCCGCGGCGACCATGACGACGTACATCGGGAGATCCGCGCCCGCCGTCCGACGACGGGCGCGGTCCGGGTCAGGTCTTCGAGGCCTGGTAGATGCTCTCGATCGCCTGGTCGAGCGCCTTGTCGAACTCGCCGTCCGACTGCTGGGCCGAGAGGCCCTCGGTGAGCGCGCGAGAGAAGCTCGCAACCATGCCGTTCTGCCGGGCGAGGCGCTTGTTCGCCTCGTCGCGCGAGTAACCGCCCGACAGGGCAACGACCTTGAGCACGCGCGGGTGCTTGACGAAGTCGGCGTAGAGGTTGTCCCGCTCGGGCAGCGTGAGCTTCAGCATCACGAGCTGGCCTTCGGGCAGCTTGTCTAGCTGGGCCTTGACCTCGGCGTGCAGCAGGTCTTCGGCCTTCGCCTTGTCCGGGCACTTGATGTCGACCTCGGGCTCGATGATCGGCACGAGGCCGGCGGCGATGATCTGCCTGCCAACCTCGAACTGCTGGTCGACCACGGCCTTGATGCCCGCCGGGTTCGCCTGCTTGATGACCGAGCGCATCTTGGTGCCGAAGATGCCCTTGGCCTTGGCGCGGGCGAGCAGCTTGTCGAGGTCCGGCATCGGCTTCATGAGCTGCACGCCGTCCTTCTCGTCGGCGAGGCCCTTGTCGACCTTCAGGAACGGGACGACCTTCTTGACTTCCCAGAGGTACTCGGCAGTCGGCCGCCCTTGCATGTCGCGGTCCATCGTGGCCTCGAACAGGATCGCGCCGAGGACGCGCTCGCCCGTGAAAGACGGGCTCGCGACGATGCGGGTCCGCATCTCATGGACGATGTCCATCATCTGCGCGTCGCCCGAG
>RPQJ01000020.1 GCA_003819815.1 Lysobacterales bacterium | reverse complement strand
AGGATGACGTGTTCCGGTCGCAGGTCGCCGTGGGCCTCGACGATGCAGCCCTGCGCGGCACGGGCCTCGAACAGATGCGGACGTTCGCGCAGCACGCGCATCTGCAGTGAGTGCAGCCGCGTCGCTGCCTCGGCGTCGACCGTTGCGAGCGGCTCACGGTTGGCCGTGACGAGTCCAAGCAGACGGTGCACGAGATGGCGGCCGTCGGTGATCGCCGGGGGCTGCGTCGCATAGAACCGGGCCAGGTGCGCCACGACCTGCTCGAGCGCGCGTTCCTCACAGCGGCCGTTCGCGAGGCATTCGTCGAGCGCGAGGCTGCGATCGAGCCGTCGCATCTCGACCAGCCAGTCGACGACCCGGCCTGCGCCGCCCACGGCAAGTCGACCCGAGGCGTCGAGGACGAGCCGCCGCACGCCGAGGTACATACCGGGCGCGAGGCGGCGGTTCAGGCGCACTTCGGCACGAGCGTTGCGCTCCCGCGCCTCGAGCGTCGAGTAGTCCATCGTGTCGCGGCGGATCGGCTTGCGGAGCTTCCAGGCCCGGTCGCCGGCGAGAAATACCCACGCGTGATGGGTCTCGATCGCCTCGTCGCCCGGGCCCAGCCGCCTGCGGAGGAATTCGACCCGGGCGTCGAACTCTGTCGCGTCGGTGGCTGGCGTGCGCATCGGGCCGTCCTGTTCCTTCATGGGCCGCGCGTCCGTGCAGGGCAGGATAGCACTTAGGTACATGCGCGCATGACACGGCGGACGCGCGCGCACGACGATGAGACGAACGGACGGAGGCCGCGATGCGACTCAGGTTCGCCGATCGTGCGGACGCCGGCCGGGCGCTGGCCGAGGCGCTCGCGCCGCTGGGGTGGCCGCGGGACGCACTGGTGCTCGCCCTGCCGCGCGGCGGTGTGCCGGTGGCGTGCGAAGTCGCGCGCTCGCTCGGGTTGCCGCTCGACGTGCTGGTCGTCCGGAAGCTCGGCGTGCCGTTCCAGCCCGAGCTTGCGATGGGCGCGATCGCGAGCGGCGGCGCGCTCGTCGTCAACGAGGAAGTCGTGGCCTGGCTGCCGTCCCCCGAGACGTTCGAGCGCGTACGCCGCGAGGAGCAGGCCGAGCTCGAGCGGCGTGAGCGCGAGTACCGCGGCGGGCGGCCCGCACCGGACGTGCGCGGCCGCACGGTGATCCTGGTCGACGACGGCCTGGCGACCGGTGCGACGATGGAGGCGGCCGTGCGCTCGCTGCGTGCGCTCGGCGCCGCGCGGATCGTTGCCGCCGTGCCGGTCGCCTCGCAGGGCGCGCGGGAGCGCATCGCCGCCGTCGCGGACCAGGTCGTGTGCCTCGACGTGCCCGAGGCGTTCCACGCGGTCGGCCAGTGCTATCGCGACTTCGGACAGACGAGCGACGACGAGGTGCGGGATCTGCTCGAGCAGGCGCGTGCTAACCTCGCTCGCCTCCAGTTCGCGCGAGGAGAGGGAGCATGAGCACGGGTCCAGAGGTCGTCCGCATCGACGAGTTCGGCGGCAAGGAGGAGGTCCTGGAGCTCGATCCCTCGCGGCTCGCGGCGGACAGCCCGATGCCGGCGCAGTTCGTGCGTAACCTCTACAGCGACGCCGGCGGGCGGTTCCACGGCGGCATCTGGCGCAGCAGCGCGGGGGCCTGGCGGGTCCGCTACACCGAGAACGAGCTGTGCGTGCTGACCGAGGGCCGGGTGCGCATCTCCGACGACCACGGCCGTTCGTGGACGTTCGGGCCGGGCGACTGCTTCGTCATGCCCGCGGGATTCGACGGGCTCTGGGAGGTGCTCGAGCCCGCCCGCAAGTTCTACGCGATCTACGAACCGCCGGCCGCCTGAGTCGGCTCCCCATCTCGGTGCAGCGACTGCGCGCGGTTGCGCCGCCGGAGTGCAGCGCGGGCGCGCGGGGTGCCTTTTCCGCAACTTTGGGCTGGCATGAATCCTGCAGCGGCCTCCGAGGTGTGCAGCCGCACGGCCCCCTGCGTATCGCATCTGATACAATGCCCGTGTTGGCCGCAATAACTTTGTGGCTTTCTTGCAACTGAGGGGTGCAGCATGAGACTGATTCAAGGCTTGGCGGCGGTCGTCCTGATGGGTTCGACTGCGCTTGCGAGCGCCGAGATCACCGGCACGGTCACGGCGGTCAGCGACTACAACTTCCGCGGTGTCAGCCTGAGCGCAAGTGACCCCGCGCTGCAGGGCAGCATCGACTGGGCATCGGAGAGCGGCTTCTACGCCGGTGCCTGGGCGAGCAACATCGACTACGGCGACGGCTTCGACGGCAACATCGAGCTCGACCTGTACGGTGGCTTCGCCGGCGAGTTCTCCGAGGGCTTCGGCTACGACCTCGGCATCGTCTGGTACCTGTACCCGGATTCGAGCGAGAACCGCAGCCGTTGCCGCGTTGCTCCGCCCGCCGACCCCCGCGACTGCGAGATCTCCGACTATCCCGAGATCTACGCCGGCGTGTCCTGGCAGTGGCTCGAGCTCAAGCAGTGGTACACGAACGACTACGGCGGCTCGGACGAGGACGGCTGGTACACCGAGGCCAACGGCACCTTCGAGCTGCCGGCGGACTTCGGCCTGAACCTGCACGTGGGCTACAACTACGGCGACGTGTTCGACGACACCGAGTTCTTCGACTACTCGATCGGCGTGTCCTATACGCTCGGCAACTTCGACCTCGGGCTCGCGTGGGTCGCCACCGACCTCGACAGGGGCGACGCAGCCTTCTCGTCCGACGACGTGTTCAATACCCAGGGTCGCGCGATCTTCTCCGTCTCCACGACCTTCCCGTGGGGCGCCGAGTAAGTCGCCGCCAGCTCGAAAGCTGATGCTCTGAAAGAGCTGCGCCCGGTCCCCGCGAGGGGGCCGGGCGCTTTCTTTTGGAGGCCGCCGCCTCCGGCGCAGGTCCGCGGGCTACGGCGTCGCCCTGAGCACGTCGGCCAGCTTCCCGAACAGCTCGTCGACGTGCGTGCGCTCGATGATGAGCGGCGGCGACAGCGCGATGATGTCGCCCGTCACGCGGATCAGGATGCCCGCCTCGAACGCACGCACGAAGGCGTCGAACGCGCGCGCGCCCGGCTTGCCCGCGATCGGCTCGAGCTCGACCGCGCCGATGAGGCCCAGGTTCCTCAAGTCGATCACGTGCGGCAGGCCCTTGAGCGAGTGCACCGCGTCGGCCCAGTAGTCCGCGATCTCGCGGGCCCGCGTGAACAGCCCGTCGCGCTTGTAGATCTGCTGCGTCGCGAGACCGGCCGCGCACGCCACCGGGTGCGCGGAGTAGGTGTAGCCGTGGAACAGCTCGATGGCGTTCTCCGGCCCCTGCATGAAGGTGTCGTAGATGCCCTTGCTCGCCGCCACGGCGCCCATCGGTATGGCGCCGTTCGTGAGGCCCTTCGCCATCGTGATCAGGTCCGGCGTGACGCCGAAGTGCTGCGAGCCGAAGGGCGAGCCGAGCCGTCCGAAACCGGTGATCACTTCGTCGAAGATGAGCAGGATGCCGTGCTTCGTGCAGAGCTCGCGCAGGCGCTGCAGGTAGCCCGTCGGCGGGATCAGCACGCCCGTCGAGCCTGCGACCGGCTCGACGATGACCGCGGCGATCGTGCTCGCGTCGTGCAGCGCCACGAGCCGCTCGAGCTCGTCGGCGAGATGCGCGCCCCACGCAGGCTCGCCGCGCGAGTAGGCGTTCTGCGAGAGATTGTGCGTGTGGGGCAGGTGGTCGACGCCCGGCAGCTGCGTGCCGAACCACTTGCGGTTGTTGACCATGCCGCCGACCGAGATCCCGCCGAAGCCCACGCCGTGGTAGCCGCGCTCGCGTCCGATGAGCCGGGTGCGCGTGCCCTCGCCGCGGGCGCGATGATAGGCGAGCGCGATCTTGAGCGCGGTGTCGACCGACTCGGAGCCCGAGTTGGTGAAGAACACGTGGTCGAGCCCGTCGGGCAGCCACTCGACGACGGCGTTGGCGAGTTCGAACGCGGGTGCGTGGCCCATCTGGAACGGCGGCGCGTACTCCATCTCGGCGATCTGCCGGCTGACGGCCTCGGTGATCTCCTTGCGGCCGTGCCCCGCGTTCACGCACCAGAGCCCCGCGACGCCGTCGAGCACCGCCCGGCCGTCCGGCGTCCAGTAGTGCATCCCGGAGGCCCGGGCGAGCATGCGGGGCCGGGCCTTGAACTGCCTGTTCGCCGTGAACGGCATCCAGAACGCTTCGAGTTCCGCGCGGTCGAACTGGGGCTGGGCTGGCATGGGTAGGCCGCTGGCTGGGTGGGAAGACCGGATGATAAGAAAAATTGACACTTGCCTCAAACGAGGCTGAAACTTCCGTGACTTACGCTCCTCCTGTGCAGGATATTGAACACCCCGTGGCTGCCTCCGCCCTCGACGTGGGCGCGCACCTGCGCGCCGTGCGCACCCTGTACGGACTCTCGCAGCGCGAACTCGCGAAGCGCGCCGGAGTCACGAACGGCCTGATCTCGCTGATCGAGCAGAATCGCGTGAGCCCTTCCGTGAGCTCGCTCAAGAAGGTGCTCGAGGGCATCCCGATGTCGCTCGCCGAGTTCTTCACGCTCGACCTGTCGGCGAGCCCGCAGGTGTTCTACCAGGGCGACGAGCTCACCGACCTCGGCGACCGCTCGGTCTCCCTGAAGCTCGTCGCCGCACGGCGGCCGAACCGGGCGATGTCCGTGATGCACGAGCGCTACGCGGTCGGCGCCGACACCGGCGCCGACATGCTGAAGCACGCGGGCGAGGAGGGAGGCGTGATCGTGCGCGGGCGCATCGAGCTCACCGTCGGCGGCGAGACGCGCGCGCTCGGCCCCGGCGACGCCTACTACTTCACCAGCGCCATTCCGCACCGCTTCCGCAACACCGGCACCGAGCCCTGCGAGATCATCTCCGCGAGCACGCCGCCGACCTTCTGAGGCCCGCACGATGTCCAATCCCACGATCGACTGGCGCGCCCGCGCGCGCGCGCTGCAGCTGAACGGCCAGGCCTTCATCGATGGCCGCTACCGGCCCGCCGTTTCCGGCGCCACCTTCGAATGCGTCAGCCCGATCGATGGCCGGCCGCTCGCCGCGATCGCGTCGACCGACGCCGCCGACGTCGACCTCGCCGTCGCCGCCGCGCGTCGCGCATTCGACGCCGGCGTCTGGTCCCGGCAGGCGCCGCGCGAGCGCAAGCGCGTCCTGCAGCGCTTCGCGGAGCTGATCCTCGCCCACCGCGACGAGCTCGCGCTGCTCGAGACGCTCGACATGGGCAAGCCGATCGCCGACAGCCTCGCCGTGGACATCCCGGCCACGGCGCGCTGCATCCACTGGTATGCGGAGGCGGTCGACAAGATCTACGACGAGATCGCGCCGACGAGCCACGACGCGCTCGCGATGATCACCCGCGAGCCGATCGGCGTCGTGGCCGCCATCGTGCCGTGGAACTTCCCGCTCATCATGGCGGCATGGAAGATCGGCCCGGCGCTCGCGGCCGGCAACTCGTTCATCCTGAAGCCGTCCGAGAAGTCCCCGCTCACGGCGATCCGAATCGCGGCGCTCGCGGCCGAGGCCGGCATCCCGGACGGGGTCTTCAACGTGCTGCCCGGCTACGGCCACACGGCGGGCCAGTCGCTCGCGCTGCACATGGACGTCGACTGCATCGGTTTCACGGGCTCGACGCGGACCGGCAAGCTGATGCTGCAGTACTCTGGCCAGTCGAACATGAAGCGCGTGTGGCTCGAGTGCGGCGGCAAGTCGCCGAACATCATCCTCGCCGACTGCCCGGACCTCGACCGCGCCGCGGCGACCGCGGCCTCGGCGATCTTCTTCAACCAGGGCGAGATGTGTACCGCGGCGTCGCGGCTCGTGATCGAGGAACCCGTGCGGGACGCGGTGCTCGAGAAGGTGGTCGCCGCGACCCGCGCGCTGCAGCCCGGCGACCCGCTCGACCCCGCGACGCGCCTAGGGGCCATCGTCGACGACGTCCAGATGAAGACGGTGCTCGGCTACATCGAGGCCGGCCGCAGCGAAGGCGCCGCGCTGCTCGCGGGCGGGCGCCGCGCGCGCGAGGAGACGGGCGGCTATTACGTCGAGCCGACGGTCTTCGCCGACGTACGCCCGGGCATGAAGATCGAGCGCGAGGAGATCTTCGGGCCGGTGCTTGCCGCGGTCACGGTCAAGGACGCCGAAGAGGCGGTCCGCGTCGGCAACGGCGTCGACTACGGGCTGGCCGCAGCGGTCTGGACGCGCGACGTGAAGAAGGCCCACCGCATCGCGCGCGCGCTGCGCGCCGGCATGGTCTATGTGAACTGCTACGACGCCGACGACATCACCGTGCCGTTCGGCGGCTACAAGCAGTCCGGGACGGGCCGCGACAAGTCGCTGCACGCCTTCGACAAGTACACCGAGCTCAAGACGACCTGGATCGATCTCTCGTGACGGCCTACCGCAACGTCGTTTTCGACGATCTCGAGGTCGGCGCCACGGCGAGCGCGGAGCGCGCGCTCACCCAGACCGAGATCGAGGCGCTGGTGCTGGTGTCGGGCGACGTCGAACCGTTCCACGTCGAGGACGGCGAGGATTCCCCGGGCGAGCTGGTCGCGGTCGACGCAGTGGCCGTGAGCTCCGTGATCTCCGGCATGCTCGAGCGCCGGCTGCCCGGGCCGGGCACGCGCATCGTCGCGACCCGGCTCGACTACTCCGGCGAAGTCCGGGTGGGCGAGCAGCTCACCGCCACGGTGACCGTGCGCGCGAAACACCCGGACACCGGGCTCGTGGAGTTCGAGTGCGTGGCGCGGGTCGGCGAGCGCCGGCTCGTGTCGGGCACGGTCATCGTCGAGGCGCCGCGCCGGCACGTCGCATACTCCGACATCGCCACGCCCGAGATCATCCTGCGGCGCAACGACGTGTTCGCGAGGCTGCTCCGGCAGTGCGAGCCGCTCGAGCCCGTGACTTGTGCGGTCGCGCATCCCTGCGACCGCGATTCGCTGCTCGGGGCGCTCGAGGCCGCGCGTCGCCGGCTGATCGTGCCCGTCCTGGTCGGCCCCGAGGCCCGGATCCGCGCGGTCGCGGAGGCGAACGGCGCCGACATCGCGGGGCTGCGCATCGTGCCCACCGAGCACAGCCACGCCTCGGCGGCCACCGCAGTGGCGCTCGCGCGCGCCGGCGAAGTCGAGATGCTGATGAAGGGCAGCCTGCACACCGACGAGGTGCTCGGGGCCGTCGTGGCGAGCCAGGCGGGGTTGCGCACTGAGCGGCGCGTGAGCCACGTGTTCGTGATGGACGTGCCGGCGTACGACCGGATGCTGCTCGTGACGGACGCGGCCATCAACATCGAGCCGACGCTCGCCGAGAAGGCGGACATCGTCCGCAACGCCATCGACCTCGCGCAGGTGCTCGGCATCGCGCAGCCGAAGGTGGCGATCCTCTCGGCGGTCGAGATGGTGAACCCGAACATACGCTCGACGCTCGACGCCGCCGCGCTCTGCAAGATGGCGGACCGCGGCCAGATCGAGGGCGGCGTGCTCGACGGGCCGCTCGCGTTCGACAACGCGATCAGCGAGCACGCGGCGCGGACGAAGGGCATCCGCTCGCCCGTCGCGGGCCGCGCCGACATCCTGATGGTGCCGAACATCGAGTCCGGCAACATGCTCGCCAAGCAGCTGCAGTACTTCGCGGGCGCGGACAGCGCCGGCGTCGTGCTCGGCACCCGCGTGCCGGTGGTGCTCACGAGCCGCGCCGACAACGTGCGCATGCGGATGGGCTCGGCCGCCGTCGCGAAACTGCTCGCGCACGCGCGCCGCAAGCTGGCGCCCAAGGCCGTCTCGTGAGGGAAGGCGACACGATCGTCGTGCTGAACGCGGGCTCGTCGAGCCTCAAGTTCTCGACGTTCCGCGCGGACGGCGCCTGCCTCGAGCGCGAGCTGCGCGGGCAGGTCTCCGGCATCGGCCAGTCGCCGCGCCTCGTGGCGCGCCGCGGCGCCGAAACCGTGGCGGACCTGGCGCTCGACGACGCCGACCACGGGCGGGCGCTCGAAGTGCTCGTCGACGTCCTTCGTGCCGAGCTGCACGACCGCCCGATCGCCGGCGTCGGCCACCGCGTCGTGCACGGCGGCCTCGAGTTCATGGCGCCGACGCGTGTCGACGCGGCCGTGCTCGAGCGGCTCGAGCGCTTCGTGCCGCTCGCACCGCTGCACCAGCCGCACAACCTGAACACCATCCGCCGCATGCTCGAGCGCCTCCCCGGCGTGCCCGAGGTCGCGTGCTTCGATACTGCCTTCCACCGCACGGTGCCCGAGGTCGCGCAGCTCTATGCGCTGCCGCGGCGCTACGCCGAGGCGGGCGTCCGCCGTTACGGTTTCCACGGCCTTTCGTACGAATACGTCGCCTCGGTGATGCCCGCCATCGACGCGCGCGCGGCGATGGGCCGGACGATCGTCCTCCACCTCGGCAATGGGGCCAGCATGTGCGCGCTGCGCGGCGGGCGCAGCGTCGCCACGACCATGGGCTTCACGGCGCTGGAGGGACTCCCCATGGGCACCCGCACCGGGTCGCTCGACCCCGGCGTGCTGCTCTTCCTCTTCGACGAGATGAAGCTCGGCGTCCGCGACGTCGAGCACCTCCTGTACCACGAGTCCGGGCTGCTCGGCCTTTCGGGCCTTTCGAGCGACATGCGCGAGCTGCTCGCGAGCGACCGGCCCGAGGCGCGGCTCGCGGTCGAGGTCTTCGTCTACCGTGCCGTGCGCGAGCTGGGCTCGCTCGCGGCCGCGCTCGGCGGGCTCGATGCGGTCGTCTACACGGCCGGCATCGGCGAGAACCAGGCGGAGATCCGGGCGCGGATCGCCGACGGCGCCGCGTGGCTCGGCCTCGCACTCGACGATCACGCCAACGCGCGTCACGAGCGCTGCATCGGCGTGGCTGGCGGTCGCGTCGCGGCCTACGTCGTGCCGACGGACGAGGAACTCATGATCGCCCGTCACGTGGCGGCGCTGCTCGGCTGAGCCGCAGCACGTTCGTGCTTCCCAAAAGACACGGGGCCCGCGAGGGGCCCCGTGCGTTCGCTCATACGATCTGCCGGTTACCGGCGGATCGCGACCTCCACTCGGCGGGCCTCGGCCAGGTCGCCCGTGCCCGTGGACTCGACCGGCTTGACCATGTCGATCTGCGAATCGGGCACGCCGGCCGCCACCATGACGTCCTTGACGGCCTGCGCGCGACGCTTCGCGAGGTCTTCGTTGTAGGCCTTGTCACCCGTCGGATCGTGGTAGCCCGAGAGGCTCGCAACGGCCGTGGGATTCGCCTTCAGGTACTCGATCACGGCATCGAGCGAGCCCTCGCGCGCGACCGGCACGTCGAACTTGTCCACCTCGAAGTACAGGTTGGCGAGCGGGATCTCCGTCGCGGCCGGCTCGGCCATCGGGGCCGGAGGCGGCTCGACCGGAGCCGGCAGGGGAGCAGGCTCGACCGTGGGGGCCGGCAGCGTCTGGACGGCCGTCTCTTCCTTCGGGCCCATGCAGCGCGACAGCAGCCACAGCGCGACGAGCGCGGCGATGAGCGGGATCAGCCAGCGGCCGATCGAAGACTTCTTCTCCGGCGGCGGCGGGACGGCATACGTCTCGCGCGCAGGTTCGCGGACCGGCGCCGCGAAATAGCTTTCGAGCCGCGAGAGCGGGCCCGGGATCGCGGCGGCGTAGGCGCCGCGCTGGCCCGTCAGCATGCTCACGAGCGAGGAAAGGTTGAGGTTGCCGCTGCGCACGGCCTTGCCGAGCAGCGAGAGCACAAGCGGAGCGGCGAAGGTCAGCATCGAGTTCGCCGAGGCCGGACGCACGCCCGCGTAGTTCGCGAGCGAGTTGCCGAGCGCGCCGACGTTGCTGCCGAACAGCGAGGAAAGCAGCTTGCCGCCGAGAGCCATCATCGGCGAGGACGCCGCGCCGGGCGCGAGTAGGCCCGGGATGTTGCCGAGCAGGCTGCCGTCGTTGGCCGGGTCGCGGACCAGGTTGAAGAGCGTCGAGGCGAAGCCCGGATCGTCCGCGCGGTTCGCGATGCTGCCGAGCAGCACAGGGAATACCGCACCCATGCCTTTCGACACGGCGGGTTCGGAGTCGCCGAGGGCGGAGGCCGCCCGACCGATCACGTCCGGCGTGATCAGGGCGGATAAACTTTCGAGTAAGTTGTTAGACATCGTTGATCTCCTTGAAATTATCGCGAATCGCTCTGGGAGTGCAGGTCCTCGCTCCCCCCTGCAGCGCGTTCCGGCTCGCTCGTATTCTGGACATAATCTCTGGCGACTGCCAGTTGTCGCAGACACCGTGACCGCTAGACTGCTCGCCCCCCACGCGCGGATCCCGGTAAACGAGGTGCATCCATGAAGGTCACGTTCGCTGCGACCCAGTTCGCCTGCAGTCCGGTGGCAGATGCCAACCTGGACAGCGCGGAGCGTGTCGTGCGGCAGGCGGCCGGCGCGGGTGCCCAGGTCGTACTGGTCCAGGAACTGTTCGAGACGCCGTATTTCTGCAAGGACCACCTTGCGAGCCACTTCTCGCTCGCCCGGCCGGTCGAGGGCAACCCCGTGCTCGCGCGGTTCCAGGACCTGGCCCGTGAACTGCAGGTGGTGCTGCCGTTCAGCTTCTTCGAGCGCGCGAACAATGCCTATTTCAACTCGCTCGCGATGATCGACGCCGACGGTGCGGTGCTCGGCATCTACCGCAAGTCGCACATCCCCGAGGGTCCGGGCTACCACGAGAAGTTCTACTTCTCGCCCGGCGACACGGGCTTTCGCGTCTGGCGCACCCGCTACGGCGTGTTCGGGGTCGGCATCTGCTGGGACCAGTGGTTCCCGGAGACCGCGCGCTGCATGGCGCTCATGGGCGCCGAGGCGCTCCTGTACCCGACGGCGATCGGCTCCGAGCCGCACGACGCGAGCGTCGATTCGAGCGGGCACTGGCAGCGCTGCATGCAGGGGCACGCGGCCGCGAACGTGATGCCGCTCGTCGCCTCGAACCGCATCGGCACCGAGCGGGGTGAGAGGTACGAAATGACGTTCTACGGCTCCTCGTTCATCGCCGACCATACCGGCGCCAAGGTCGCCGAGGCCGACCGGACCCACGAGGCCGTGCTGACGGCAACCCTCGACCTCGATGCCGCGCGGGCGTACCGGCACGCCTGGGGCGTGTTCCGCGACCGCCGGCCCGAGCTCTACGCGCCTATCCTGACGCTGGACGGCACGGGCCCGCGTTGAAGGACCCCTTCGCCACGCCGGACCTGCGGATAGAGGCGCCTGCGCTGCGCGGGCCGGTCGCCTGCGTCGACCTCGAGACGACGGGCGGCATGGCCGTGCATCACCGCGTCATCGAGGTCGGCATCGTGCTGCTCGACGACGGCGCGGTCGTCGAGCGGTGGAGCAGCCTCGTGAACCCGGGGCAGCGCATCCCGCCGACGATCGAGCAGTTCACCGGCATCTCGAACGAGATGGTCGTCGATGCGCCGTCCTTCGACGACGTGCGGACCGAGGTCCGTCGCCGCCTCGAGGGGCGGCTCTTCGTCGCCCACAATGCCCGTTTCGACTACGGTTTCGTCCGCAACGAATTCCGCCGGCTCGGCGAGAAGTTCTCCGCCCCCGTGCTGTGCACGGTGCGACTGTCGCGACTGCTCTTCGCCGAGCATGCGAGGCACAACCTCGACACGCTGATCGAGCGCCACGGGCTCGAGTGCAGCCAGCGCCACCGCGCGCTCGGCGACGCGGAGGTCCTGCCCGCGCTGCTCGCCGCGTTCGAGCGCACGGCCGGGAGCGAGCGGCTGCAGGACTCGGTGCAGTCGGTGCTCCACGAGACACGACTGCCGCCCCACCTGCCGCAGGACCTCGCGGACGACCTGCCCGAGGGCCCCGGCGTCTACCTCTTCCGTGGTGAAGGCGATGCGTTGCTCTACGTCGGCAAGAGCCGCAACCTTCGCAGTCGCGTGCTCGCGCATTTCGGCGCCGAGCACCGCTCGTCGAAGGAAGCCAAGCTCGCGCGCCAGGTGCGCTCGGTCGAGTGGCGCGAGACGGGCGGCGAGCTCGGCGCGCTGCTGCTCGAGTCGCGGCTCGTGAAGGAGCTTCGGCCCAGCGCGAACCGCCAGCTGCGCGGGTCGGCCGGCCTGCACTGCATCCGGCTCTGTCCCGGCCCGGACGGTCCTGCGGTCGAGATCGTGCCGCTCGCCGACGCAGACCCGACGGGGGACGAGGAATCGTACGGCCCGTTCCGCACGGCGCGCGACGCAACCCGTGCGCTCGAGGGCAAGGCCCGCGAGGCGTGCCTCTGCCTCAAGACGATGGGGCTCGAGCCGGGCGCGGGCTCGTGCTTCGGCCACCAGCTCGGCCGCTGTCGCGGCGCGTGCGTGGGCAAGGAGCCGCGCGCGCTGCACGACGCCCGGCTGCGCGTCGCCCTCTCTACCTTGAGACTCAAGCCGTGGCCGTTTCCGGGCCCGATCGGGCTCAAGGAGCGGATGGTCTCGGGCGAGGGTACTGTGCTGCACGTGATCGATCGCTGGCGGCACCTCGGCACGGCTTCGGACGAGGCCGAGGTCGCGGCGCTGGTCGACCGGTCGAGCGACGTGCAGTTCGACCCGGACGCATACCGCATCCTCGTGAAGTGCATCGAGCGCGTGGCGCCGCGCGAGGTCGTGCTGCTCGCGGCCGCCCGGAGCCGGGCTTGACCGGCGCGCGCCACGAGTATTTCGCGGCCTGCCCGCGCCACGTCCCCGACCTGCTCGCCGGCGAGTTGCGCGCCCTCGGACTCGACGTCTCCCGCGAGCACCCGGCCGGCGTGTCGTTCGCCGGCAGCCTGCGGGACGGCTACCGCGCCTGCCTCGAGTCGCGTACGGCGAGCCGCGTCCTGCTCGCGCTCGGCACCGTCCCGCTCGAGTCGCCCGAGACGCTGTATGCCGGAGTCCGCGAGTTCGAGTGGGAAGCGCACCTGCGCCCGGAGGGGACGCTCGCGATCGACGTCGTGGGGCAGGGGCCCGCGTGGCTGCGCCACAGCCAGTACGCCGCGCAGAAGGCCAAGGATGCCATCGTGGACCGCATGCGCGAGCGCACCGGGCAGCGACCGTCGGTCGACCTCGATGCCCCCGACCTCCGGCTCAACCTGAGCGTCATGCGGGATCGCGGCTCGCTCGCGATCGACCTGGGCGGCGCGCCGCTGCATCGACGCGGCTACCGTCAGTCCGGTGTCGAGGCGCCGCTCAAGGAGAACCTCGCCGCGGCCCTCCTGCTGCGCTGCGGCTGGCCCGCGATTCACGCGGCAGGCGGCTCGTTCGCGGACCCGATGTGCGGCTCGGGCACGCTCGTGATCGAGGCGGCCCTGATGGCGGCCGACTTCGCGCCGGGACTGCTGCGTCGCCGCTTCGGCTTCGAGGGCTGGCTCGGCCACGATCCCGCCGCTTGGGACGAGGTTCGTGCAGCGGCCCTCGAGCGACGCCGCATCGACGCCCTGGGCCGCGGGCGCTTCCACGGCTGGGACCGCGACCAGACCGCGATCCGCGCCGCGCTCGCGAATTCCGGCCGCAGCGGCGTGGGCGATCACCTGCACTTCGAGCGCCGCGACCTCGGTACGCTCGAGAAGGCGACGGCGGACTCCGGGCTCGTGCTCGTGAACCCGCCGTACGGCGTCCGGCTCGACGAGACCGCGGGACTCGAGCCCGTCTACGCCCAGCTCGGCCGCAAGCTGCTCGAGTGCTTCCCGGGCTGGCATGCGGGCGTGTTCACCGGGAACCCGCCGCTCGGACGGGCTCTAGGCCTTCGCGCGCACCGCTCGCACACGTTCTTCAACGGACCGATCGAGTGCCGCCTGCTGCGGTTCGATCTGGGTCCCGAGGCCGTGCAGCCCGACCCGGCCGAGGCGCGCCGGAAGCGGCTTGCGGCAGCCGGCGAGCGCCCGGGGTCCGCGATGTTCGCGAATCGCCTCCGCAAGAACCTGGCGCGGCTCGAGTCGTGGGCGCGGCGCGAGGACGTCGCGTGCTTCCGCGTCTACGACGCCGACATGCCCGAGTACGCGTTCGCGATCGACCTGTACGGCAACGACGAACGCTGGGCGTACGTGCAGGAGTACGCGCCGCCCGCGACCGTCGCGCAGGACGCGGCGCGCGGCCGCCGCGACGAGGCGCTCGCTGCGCTGCCCGGCGTGCTCGGGCTGCCGGAGGAGCGGATCGTGCTCCGGGTGCGCCGGCGCCAGCGCGGCGGCGAGCAGTACGAGAAGCAGGGCGAGGAGGCCAGCTTCCACGCGGTGCGCGAGGGACGGTACCGCTTCCTCGTCAACTTCACGGATTACCTCGACACCGGCCTCTTCCTCGATCACCGCCTCACGCGGCGGCGCGTCGGCGAACTCGCGGCCGGCCGCACGTTCCTGAACCTGTTCGCCTACACGGGCACGGCGACGGTCCACGCTGCCGGCGCAGGCGCGCTCGCTTCCACGACGGTGGACATGTCGCACACGTATCTAGCCTGGGCGAGGCGCAACCTCGCTCTCAACGGTCTCGCGGGGCCACAGCACGGCTACGTGCAGGCGGACTGCCTGTCGTGGCTCGAGGAGCAGGCCGCGTCGCCCGGTCGCCGTTACGGCGTCGTGTTCGTCGACCCGCCGACGCACTCGCGCTCGAAGCGCATGGAGCGCGACTTCGACGTGCAGCGCGACCACGCGGCTCTGCTGCGCCGGGTCGCCCGGCTCCTCGAGCCTGACGGCGTGATCGTGTTCTCGAACAACTACCAGAAATTCCGCCTGGACCCCGGGCTCGCGGACGGGTTCGACGTCCGCGACATCACGCGTGCGACGCTGCCGGAAGACTTTGCCCGCAATCCGCGCATCCACTGCTGCTACGAGCTGCGCGTCCGCGCGGCGGAGTAGGCCGGACCGCCGCGATCTGCTAATAATCCACGACCTCCGACGACGGTCATCCGCTTGGACATCTTCAAGGTCTTCACGCTCGAGTCCGCCCACCGCCTGCCGAACGTGCCGCCGGGTCACAAGTGCGCGCGCGTGCACGGCCACTCCTTCCGGATCGAGGTCCACGTGCGCGGCGCGGTCGATCCGCGGCTCGGCTGGGTGATGGACTTCGCGGACGTCAAGGCGGCGTTCGAGCCGCTGCACGTCCGCCTCGACCACCACTACCTGAACGACGTGCCCGGCCTCGAGAACCCCACCAGCGAGAACCTCGCGCGCTGGATCTGGCGCGAGCTGCGCCCGGGATTGCCGCAGCTCGCGGCCGTCGTCGTGCACGAGACGTGCACCAGCGGCGCGCGCTATGGTGGCGAGGACGACGCCGCGGGCGGCTGACGGCGACGGTCGGTCCGCATTTACCGCGGGATGACGGCGGGGCCGCCGCCGCGTGACAATCCACGGGCACCCGCCCGGAGCAGCGCGTTCCCATGCTTGCGATCGTCGAGGCACACCGCCAGGGGCTCCTGGCCCGCCACCACTGGCTGCCGAACGTCGTCTCCGGCATCACGGTCGGCGTCGTGGCGCTCCCCCTCGCGATGGCGTTCGCGATCGCCTCCGGAGCGAAACCCGAGCAGGGCATCTACACCGCCATCGTCGCGGGGCTCGTCGTCTCGACCTGCGGCGGCAGCCGCCTGCAGATCGCGGGTCCGACGGGCGCGTTCATCGTGATCCTCTCCGGCATCACCGCGACGCACGGCATCGAAGGCCTGCAGATCGCGACGCTGATGGCCGGCATCATGGTGCTGCTGCTCGGCGTGGCGCGGCTCGGCGGCATCATCAAGTTCATCCCGGCGCCGGTCATCGTCGGGTTCACCGCCGGCATCGGCGTCATCATCTTCGTCGGGCAGTGGAAGAACTTCTTCGGGCTGCCCGCGCCCGCCGGCACCCACTTCCACGAACAGGTGGCCGGGCTCCTCGCGGTGCTGCCGCAGCTGCACCCGGCGACGACGATCGTCGCCGCCGCGTCGCTCGTCGTGGTGATCTACGCGAGCCGCGTGCCGTTCGTGAACCGCATCCCGGGGCCGCTCGCGGCGCTGCTGCTCGCGACCGCACTGCAGAGCGCGTTCGGCTTCGAGGGCGTGGCGACCATCGGCACGGCGTTCGGCGGCGTCCCCTCGGGCCTGCCGACGCTCGAGCTGCCGCCCGTCACGGCGCCGCGCGTCATCGAGCTCATGGGCCCCGCGTTCACGATCGCCATGCTGTGCGCGATCGAGTCGCTGCTGTCGGCGGTCGTGGCGGACGGCATGGCCGGCACGCGCCACGACTCGAACCAGGAGCTGATCGGGCAGGGGCTCGCGAACATCGCAGCGCCGTTCTTCGGCGGGTTCGCGGCCACCGGCGCGATCGCGCGCACGGCGACCAACGTCCGCAACGGCGGCACGGGCCCGCTCTCGGGCATCGTGCACTCGCTCACGCTGGTCGCGGTGATCCTGTTCCTCGCGCCGCTCGCGGTGAACGTGCCGCTCGCCGCGCTGGCCGCGATCCTGTTCGTCGTCGCCTGGAACATGAGCGAGGCGCGGCGCTTCGCCCACATGGTGCGCCGCGCCCCGCGTGCCGACGTCGCGATCCTGCTGGTCACGTTCGTGCTCACGGTGTTCGTCGACCTGGTCGTCGCGGTCAACATGGGCGTGATCCTCGCGACGCTGCACTTCCTCAGGCGCATGTCCTCCAGCGTCGAGGTGCAGGCCGTCGATGCGCAGGAGCTCCACGAGGAGCTCGCCGCGCGCGGCGCCGGCCCACTGCCGCCCGACGTGCTCGTCTACAAGGTCGAGGGACCGTTCTTCTTCGGTGCCGTCGAGAACTTCGAGCGAGCGCTCGCCTACACGCACACCGATCCGAGGGTGCTCATCATCCGGCTGCGCTGGGTGCCGTTCATGGACATCACCGGCGTGCAGGCGCTCGAGGAGGCGATCGAGGACCTGCAGCGGCGCGGCGTGCGCGTGATGATCACGGGCGCGAACCCGCGAGTCGCCGCGAAGCTCGAGAAGGCCGGGGTCGTCGAGCGGATCGGGCGCGAGAACTTCTGCGACAACATCGTCGACGCGCTCCGCGTCGCGGGGCCGCCGGCAGCGGCAGCCTAGGCCAGAGGACGATCGGCATGAGCAAGCGACCCCGCCCCGCCGTACTCGCCGGTCGCTGGACCGGCGTCAACTGCCTGTGGATGTCGCCGGACGATCCGCCGCGGGAATCGCCGACCGGCGCAGTCGTCGCGGCTGCGGCCGACGGCGCCTGTGCCACGCTGGAGTACACCTGGGCCGAGGGCGGCCGGCCGCACGCAGGCCTCATGGTGCTCCGTCACGCCGACGAGCCCGGGGTGCAGGACGTGGCCTGGATCGACACGTTCCACACCGGGGGGCGCTTCATGCTGCTCGACGGCGAGAGCGACGCCCGCCACCGTTACGCGGCGATGGGCCGGTATTCGGTGCCGCAGGGCCCGGATTGGGGCTGGCGCATCGTCCTCGACGTCGAGGGGCCGGACCGCTTTGCACTCCTGATGTACAACGTCGCGCCCGACGGGCAGGTCTACCCTGCGGTCGAGGCACGCTACGCGCGGGACACGAATTGAGCCCGGAGGAAGGGGCCGTGGGTCTCGCCGTGCGACGCGCCGGTGTCGCCGACGTCGATGCGGTGGCGCCGCTCTTCGACGCGTACCGGCAGTTCTACGCATTGCCCCCGGATCCGGCGCTGGCGCGGCGCTATCTTGCCGAGCGCCTGTCGCGCGACGAGTCGCTGGTGCTGCTCGCGCTCGACGAGGCCGGCGTGGCGCTCGGCTTCGTGCAGATGTATCCGACCTTCGCATCGCTCAGGGCCGCGCGCACGTTCGTGCTCTACGACCTCTACGTCGTCGAGGGCGCGCGCCGGCTCGGCGTCGGCCGCGCGCTGCTCGTGCGCGCCGCGGACGAAGCGCGCGCGGCGGGGGCGGCCGGGCTCACGCTCGCGACCGCGAAGACCAACCTCGCGGCGCAGCGGCTGTACGAGTCGCTCGGCTGGAAGCGCGAGGACGATTTCTGGGAGTACGCGCTCGAGCTGTAGCGCCCGTGCCCGGGCTACATCAGGTCCTTCATGCGGAACCAGAGCATCGCGAGCACCAGCGCCGGCGTGCGGAACGCGCGGCCGCCGGGGAACACGCGGTGCTCGAGTTTTCCGAACAGGTCGAAGCGCTCGGCCTGGCCCGAGATGGCGTCGGCGACGAGCCGCCCGGCCATGCCGGTGAGCGCGATGCCGTGTCCCGAGAACCCCTGCAGGTAGTAGACGTTAGGAGCGAGCCGGCCGAAGTCCGGCGCCCGGCTCATCGTGATGTCGACGTACCCGCCCCACGCGTACTCGATGTCCACGTCCGCGAGCTGCGGGAAGACCTTGATCATCCGCGCGCGGGTCGCGCGCTCGGTGTTGAGCGGGTCGAGGCCCGAGTAGCTGACGCGGCCGCCGAACAGCAGGCGGTGGTCCGCCGAGCGACGGAAATAGTCGAGCACCCAGTTCACGTCCGTGACGCCCACGTTCTCGCGCATCAGCGACTCGATGCGCTCGCGGCCGAGCGGCTCGGTCGCGACGATGTAAGTGCCGACCGGCATGATGCGCTCGCGGAGGCGCGGCGCGAGCTCGTCGACGTAGGCATTGCAGCAGAGCGCCACGTGCTTCGCGCGCACCGTGCCGGCGCCCGTGTGGACGACCACCGTGCCGCCGTGCTCGAGGCGCGTCACGTGGCTGTCCTCGTGGATCCGTGCGCCGGCCGCCTCGGCGGCCGCGGCGAGCCCGAGCGTGTAGTTGAGCGGGTGGAGGTGGCCGCTGCGGGTGTCGTACAGGCCGCCGGTGTAGCGGTCGGTCGCGAGGATGCCGCGGAGCTCGTTGCGGTCGAGCCAGCGGAGCGTGTCGTATCCGTAGTCCCGCGCGAGTTCGTCGCGCCAGCCCTTGAGCTCCGCCTCGTGGCGCGGCTTGATCGCGACGTGCATCTGCCCCCAGTGGAGGTCGCAGTCGATGGCGTGGTGCGCGACCCTCTCCTTCAGGAGATCGAGGGCCTCGACCGACACGTCGAACATCCGCCGCGCGTCCTCGCGGCCTACCTGTGCGATCAGCTTGTCCTGGCCCGCGGCGAATCCGAAGATCGCCTGCCCGCCGCTCCTGCCCGAGGCGCCCCAGGCGACCCGCTTGCCCTCGAGCAGCACGACGTCGTAGCCGCGCGAGGCGAGGTCGAGCGCGGTCGAGCAGCCGGCGATGCCGCCGCCCACGACGCAGACGTCGGCCGTGACGTCGCCGCGCAGCGGCCCGCGGACGGGCGCCGGATGGGCGGAGGCTGCGTAGTACGAGCGGATGTGCTGCATGGGTCAGCTCGTCGTCAGGTACCAGTCGTATTCGAGCGCGGACACGTACGAGAGGAAGTCGCGCATCTCGCCGCGCCGCGTGCGCGCATAGTGCTCGACGAATCGTACGCCGAACGCCTCGCCGGCGAACTCGCTGCGCTCGAACACGGCGAGCGCCTCGGCCCAGGTGAGCGGGATGCTCGGCGTCGAGTCGCGGTAGGCATTGCCGTTCAGCACCGGGCCCGGGTCGAGCCGCTGCTCGAGCCCGCGCAGCATGCCCGCGAGCACGACGGCAGCGAGCAGGTAGGGATTCGCATCGGCGCCGGCGACCCGGTGCTCGACGCGGCGGCTCGCCGGAGGTCCGTGCGGCACGCGAAAGGCGACGCCGCGGTTGTTCACGGACCAGCTCGGGCTGAGCGGCACGTACGCCTCCGGCTGGTAGCGGCGGTAGGAGTTCGCGGTGGGCGCGCAGATCGCGATCGAGTCGCTCATCGTCGCGGCGAGCCCGCCGATCGCGTGCCTCAGCTCGGCCGATCCGGCGGCGTCCTCGGCGGCGAAGATGTTGCGGCCCTCGCGGTCGACGACGCTCACGTGCAGGTGCGCGCCGCTGCCGGCGTGGTCCCGGTACGGCTTCGGCATGAAGGTCGCCTCGAGGCCGTGCGCGAGTGCAATGCCCTTGACGAGACGTTTGAGGCGGATGGCGTGGTCGCAGGCGAGCAGCGCGTCGTCCACGTGGTGCAGGTTCACCTCGAACTGGCCTGGGCCGTACTCGGCGAGCACCGTGCCGGTCGGCAGGCCCTGTGCCTGCGCGGCGTCGTCGATCGCGGTGATCACCGCGGAATATTCCGCGAGCTCCGCCATCGAGTTGATCTGCGTCTTCGACTCGCGCCGTCCTGAGAGCGGCTGCCGGGGAGGCTGCGCGTGGCCCTCGGGCGTGCGTTCACGGTCGACGAAATAGAATTCGAGCTCGACTGCCATCACCGGCGTGAGGCCGCGCTCCGCATAGTTCGCAACGACGCGCTCGAGCACGTGCCGCGGATCGCCGAAGAAAGGCGCGCGGTCGTGCTCGTACATCGCGACCTGCATCTGCGCGACGTGCTCGCCGAGCCAGGGCACCGGCGCGAGCGAGCCCGGCACCGGCAGGCACAGGCGGTCCGCGTCGCCGTCGTCGAATCCGAGGCCCGTCTCCTGCACGGTGCCGCCGAGCACGTCGAGCGCGAACATCGACGCCGGCAGCAGCAGGCCGTGCCGGTGCACGCCTTCGAGTTCGGCCGCGGTGACGCGCTTGCCGCGCGGGATGCCGAGCTGGTCCGGCAGCAGGAGATCGACGTAGCGCACCTGCGGGTGCTGCGCGAGCCATGCGCGCGCCTGCTCGTAGTCCGCGAACTGCGGCATGGGAACCCCGGATGTTTAGGATTTAGTGACGGTCGAGCCGCCTTGGTCGGCGGAGCATAGCCCGCCGCCGACGCGGCCGGCAAGCTCGGTCCGCTCGGGCAATCCATATGTAACTTGTTGTTTTTGAAGCAACAGTTGCATTTTTTTGCGCTGCTTGGCGACTCTCGCGGGGGGACTGTGGTTTAATCCATCCCGCTTCGAACCAGCGGCTGCAGGGCAGCCGTCTAGGATCTTAAACGTGGCTCGCACGAAACCCCTGATCGGCATTCCCGCGGATCGCCGCATCCTCGGTCCGCATCCGTTCCACTGCGTCGGCGAGAAGTACATCACGGCCGTCGCCGAGGCGTCGGGCGCCGTGCCGGTGCTGATTCCCTCGCTCGGCGAGGCGGCCGACCTCGACGCCGTGCTGCGCGGCGTCGACGGCATCCTGCTCACCGGCAGCCCGTCGAACGTCGAACCCCGGCGCTACGCCGGGCCGCCGAGCGATCCGGACACGCTGCACGATCCGCACCGCGACGGGACGACGCTGCCGCTCATCCCGCGGGTGGTCGCCACCGGGATGCCGCTCTTCGCCATCTGCCGCGGCTTCCAGGAGATGAACGTCGCCTACGGCGGTACGCTCTGGCAGAAGGTGCAGGAAGTGCCCGGCCACGCGGATCACCGCGAGGACAAGGAAGCGCCGCTCGAAGTGCAGTACGGTCCCGCCCACGAGATCGAGCTGGTGCGGGGCGGACTGCTGCACGGCATCGCCGGGACCGAGCGGGTTTCGGTGAATTCCGTGCACGCCCAGGGCGTCCAGCGGCTGGGCGACGGTCTCGAGGTCGACGCCCGCGCGCCGGACGGCCTGATCGAGGCCTTCCACGTGCGCTCGGCGCCCGGATTCACGCTCGCGGTGCAGTGGCACCCCGAGTGGCAGGTGATGAAAAACCCCTTCTCGCGGGCGATGTTCGCCGCTTTCGGAAACGCCGCGCGGGAACACGCCAAAGGACGCTGATCATGAGCACCCCCATACGCCAGTTTTTCAAGGAACACGGCATCTCCGAAGTCGAGGCCGTCGTTCCGGACATGGCCGGCATCGCGCGCGGCAAGGTGATGCCCGCGGTCAAGTTCGCGGAAGAGGAGGGCATGCGGATGCCCGAGAGCATCTTCCTGCAGACCGTCACCGGCGACTACCCGGAGGACGACCGCGCGATCAGTCCGTCCGAGATCGACATCGTGCTGCGGGCCGACCCCGAGACGACGCGCGTCGTGCCGTGGGCCGCGGAGCCGACCGCGCAGGTGATCCACGACAGCTTCTACGCGGACGGGCGTCCGGTCACGATGGCGCCGCGGCACGTGCTGCGCCACGTGCTCGACCTGTATGCGCAGCAGGGCTGGAAGCCGATCGTCGCGCCCGAGCTCGAGTTCTACCTAGTCGAGCCGAACATCGATGCGGACTACCCCTTGAAGCCGCCGGTCGGCCGCTCGGGCCGTGCCGAAGTCGGACGGCAGTCCTACAGCATCGCGGCGGTCAACGAGTTCGACCCGCTGTTCGACGACATCTACGCGTTCTGCGAGGCGCAGGAAATCGAGATCGACACGCTGATCCACGAGGACGGCGCCGCGCAGATGGAGATCAACCTGATCCACGGCGACGCGATGTCGCTCGCGGACCAGGTGTTCATGTTCAAGCGGACGGCGCGCGAGGCGGCTTTCCGCCACAAGATGTACGCGACGTTCATGGCGAAGCCGATGGCCCGCGAGCCGGGCAGCGCCATGCACATCCACCAGAGCATCGTCGACGCGAAGACGGGCCGCAACGTGTTCAGCGACGAGGAGGGCAACCCGAGCGCGCTCTTCTTCTCGCACATCGCCGGGCTGCAGAAGTACCTGCCGCTCGCGATGGCGCTCTTCGCGCCGAACATGAATTCGTTCCGCCGCATCATCCTGAGGCACCTCGCGCCCATCAACACGCAGTGGGGCTACGACAACCGGACGGCGGGGCTGCGCGTGCCGCTCTCGAACGCCGAGAACCGCCGCATCGAGAACCGCCTCGGCGGCGCGGACGCGAACCCCTACCTCGCGATCGCCGCGTCGCTCGCGTGCGGATACCTCGGCATGAGGGAGGGCCTGAAGCCGTCCGAGCCCGTCTCGGGCAGCGCCTATGACATGCCGTTCGGCCTGCCGCGAAACCTCGAGGAGGCCGTCCGCCAGCTGCGCGACTGCCGCCCGCTCATCGACATCCTCGGCGAGCGCTTCGTGCTCGCCTACACGGCGGTCAAGGAGAGCGAGCACGACACATTCCTGCAGGTGATCAGCTCGTGGGAGCGGGAGCATCTGCTGCTCAACGTCTGAGGTTCCGTCATGACCCCACCCGTTCCCTACGTCGCCGACCGCACCACGGCTGCCTGGCAGGAACTCGACCGCCAGCACTACCTGCACCCGTTCACGGACTACAAGTCCCTGCACGCCAAGGGTGCGCGGGTCATCGTCAAGGCCGAGGGCGTGTACCTGTACGACTCGGAGGGGAACCGCATCCTCGACGGCATGGCGGGGCTCTGGTGCGTCAACCTGGGCTACGGCCGGCGTGAGCTCGCCGAGGCGGCGTTCCGCCAGATGCTCGAGCTGCCGTACTACAACAGCTTCTTCCAGACGGCCCATCCGCCGGCGATCGAGCTCGCCCGGCAGCTCGTCGAGCTGACGCCTCCGCAGTTCAATCGAGTGTTCTTCACCGGATCGGGCTCCGAGGGCAACGACACGGTCGTGCGGCTCGTGCGCCGCTACTGGGACCTGCTCGGGCAGCCCGAGCGCAGCGTGATCATTTCCCGCGTCAACGCCTATCACGGCAGCACGATGGCGGGCGCGAGCCTCGGCGGCATGGCGTTCATGCACGAGCAGGGCGGCCTGCCGATCCCGGACATCGTCCACATCCCGCAGCCGTACTGGTACGCGGACGGCGGGGAGCTCTCGCCCGCGGAATTCGGCCTGAAGGCGGCACGGGAGCTCGAGCGCAAGATCGAGGAGGTCGGGGCCCACCGCGTCGCGGCGTTCATCGGCGAGCCCATCCAGGGCGCCGGCGGAGTGATCATCCCGCCCGAGACGTACTGGCCCGAGATCCAGCGCATCTGCGACCGCCACGGCATCCTGCTCATCGCCGACGAGGTCATCTGCGGCTTCGGCCGGACCGGCCACTGGTTCGGCAGCAACCTCTATGGCATCCGCCCCGACCTGATGACCATCGCCAAGGGGCTGTCGTCCGGCTACCTGCCGATCGGCGGCGTCATGGTGGCGGACCGCGTCGCCGACGTGCTGATCGACAAGGGCGGCGAGTTCGCCCACGGCTACACGTACTCCGGACACCCGGTCGCCTGCGCCGTGGCCAGCGTCAACCTGACGCTGATCCAGCAGGAGAATCTCGTCCAGCGCACCCGCGACGAAACCGGGCCGTACCTCGCCTCGAAGTGGCGAAACCTCGCCGAGCACCCGCTGGTCGGCGAGGCCCGCTCGATCGGCCTCATCGGGGCCCTCGAGCTGGTGCGCGACAAGCGGACCCGCCGGTTCTTCGACAAGCGCGGCGAAGTCGGTACCATCTGTCGCGACTTCTGCTTCCAGAACGGGCTGATCATGCGCGCCGTCCGTGACACCATGATCATCTCGCCGCCGCTCGTGATCACGCGGGAGCAGATCGACGAGCTGGCGGAGAAGGCGTGGCGCTGCCTCGATCTCACGCTCGAGCGGTGCCGCGCCGAGGGACGGATCTAGCCCCGGGGAGCGCCGTGCGCGGCCCCGGTTGGCGGCACGCATGCGCTTCGGCTATAAGTTGAGTCAATCTCTCACGCCCACAGGGGGTTTATTCCAGATGAACATCAGCATCCGCACCGGGCTCGCGAGCCTGGCGATCGCGGCCACGCTCGTCGGCTGCGGCAAGAAGTCCGAGGACGCAGCCCCGGCCGCGGCCGGCGCAACGGACGCCGCCCCGGCCGCGGCCGCGCCCGCCGAGGAGAAGGTCGTCAACGTCTACAACTGGTCGGACTACGTCGACCCGGCCGTGCTCGAGCAGTTCACTGCCGAGACCGGCATCAAGGTCAACTACGACGTGTTCGACTCGAACGAGGTGCTCGAGACCAAGCTGCTCGCCGGCAAGACGGGCTACGACGTCGTGGTGCCGTCGGCCTCGTTCCTCGAGCGCCAGATCAAGGCGGGCGTGTTCCAGAAGCTCGACCGCAGCAAGCTCACGAACTGGAGCAATCTCGACACCGAGATCCTCGAGCGCGTCGCGCTGCACGACCCGGGCAACGAGCACTCGGTGAACCACATGTGGGGCACCACCGGCATCGGCTTCAACGAGGCCAAGGTGATGGCGATCGACCCGAACGCGCCGGTCGACAGCTGGAGCCTCGTGTTCGATCCGAAGCACGCCGCCAAGTTCAAGGACTGCGGCATCTCGGTGCTCGACGCGCCGAGCGAGATCCTGGCCGCGGTGCTCACCTGGAAGGGCAAGGACCCGAACAGCCAGAGCGCCGAGGACCTGAAGCTCGCCGAGGACGTGCTCGTGTCCGTGCGTCCGTACATCCGCATGATCCACAGCTCGAACTACATCGACGCGCTCGCGAACGGCGAGATCTGCATCGCCGTGGGCTGGAGCGGCGACGTGCTGCAGGCCCGTGATCGCGCCGAAGAGGCCGGGCAGGGCGTCGTGATCAGGTACAACGTGCCGAAGGAAGGCACGATCATGTGGTTCGACATGTACGCGGTGCCGGCCGACGCCCCGCACCCGGGCAACGCGCACGAGTTCATCAACTTCATGATGCGGCCCGAGGTCGCGGCGAAGAACTCGAACTTCGTCAATTTCGCGACCGGCAACGCGGCTGCCGTGGCGCTCGTCGACGAGTCCGTGCGCAACGACCCGGGTGTCTACCCGCCGGCCGAGATCAAGGCCAAGCTGTTCCCGGACCTCGCCGAGGGCGAGGAGTTCACGCGGCAGCTCAACCGCACCTGGACCCGCTTCACGACGGGCCAGTAAGCGCAGGCACGATGTGCAGGGCAGGGGCGGCTGGACTCGTTCAGCCGCCCCTGTTTTTTTGGGGCAGCCTACACATTGCATAGTCGCTGAGCTATAAACACGAGCGCGACCGCCGCATCGCGGCGGACCGCGGCCGGGCGATCCAAGGGAGTCCAGAATGAGACAGGTCATCGGTGCGGCTGCGTTCCCGCTGCTGTGCGCGCTCGCGCTCGCGGGATGCGGGGGGAAGTCCGGCGAAACCGGCTCCGGGTCGACGACGGCCGACGCAGGGCCGGTCGCCGAGGAGAAGGTCCTCAACGTCTACAACTGGTCGGACTACGTCGACCCGGCCGTCATCGAGGCGTTCACGAAGGAAACCGGCATCCAGGTCCGCTACGACGTCTTCGATTCGAACGAGGTGCTCGAGACGAAGCTCCTCACCGGCAATTCGGGCTACGACGTCGTGGTCCCCAGCGCTTATTTCCTCGAGCGCCAGATCCAGGCCGGCGTGTTCCGCAAGCTCGACCCGGCGCAGCTGCCGAACCTGAAGAACCTCGATCCGTCGCTCGCCGGGCGGGTCGCGGCGCACGACCCCGGCAACGAGCACTCCGTCATCTATATGTGGGGAACGACGGGCATCGGCTACGACGCGGCGAAGGTGAAGTCGATCATGCCGGACGCGCCGGTCGACTCGTGGCGGCTCGTGTTCGATCCCGCGGTCGTTTCGAAGTTCAAGGACTGCGGCGTGTCGTTCCTGGACGACCCGACGGACATGGTCGCGACCATGCTGCTCTGGCTCGGCAAGGACCCGAACAGCCAGTCCGAGGCGGATCTCGAGGCCGCATCCGCGGCGCTGCTCGCCGTCCGTCCCTACATCCGGTCGATCCACAGCTCGCAGTACATCGAGGATCTCGCGAACGGCGAGATCTGCATCGCGGTGGGCTACAGTGGCGACATGCTGCAGGCGCGCGATCGCGCCGCCGAGGCGGGCAAGGCCGTCGACGTCCGCTACTCGATACCGGAGGAGGGCGCGCTCATGTGGTTCGACACGCTCGCGATCCCCGCCGACGCGAAGCATCCCGGCAACGCGCACAAGTTCATCGACTACCTGCTGCGACCCGACGTCGCCGCGGCAAACTCGAACTTCGTGAACTACGCGACCGCGAATGCCGCCGCGCTCGACCAGGTGAACGAGGAGCTGCGCAGCGACACGGGCATCTACCCGACCCCCGAGGTGAAGGAGCGGCTGCAGCCGAACCTCGCCAAATCGGCGGAGTTCACGCGGTCCCTGAACCGCGCCTGGACCCGCTTCACCACCGGCAACTGAGCGACCCCATGGCCACCTCCCCCCGCGATAACCAGGTCCGGTTCGAGCCGTGGAAGGACCCGGACGCGCAGCCGTACGTCCGCATCGAGCGCGTCACGAAGAAGTTCGGCGACTTCGTCGCCGTCGACGACGTGACGCTCGACATCTACAAGAAGGAGATCTTCTGCCTGCTCGGCGCCTCGGGCTGCGGCAAGACGACGCTGCTCCGGATGCTCGCGGGCTTCGAGCGGCCGACGCAGGGCCGGATCTTCATCGACGGGGTCGACGTGACGGCGATGCCGCCGTACGAGCGGCCCGTGAACATGATGTTCCAGTCGTACGCGATCTTCCCGCACATGACCGTCGAGCAGAACGTCGCGTTCGGGCTCAAGCAGGACAGGGTCGCGAAGGCGGAGATCACCAAGCGGGTCGGCGAGATGCTGGACATGGTCAAGCTCGGCCAGTTCGCGAAGCGCAAGCCGCACCAGCTCTCGGGCGGCCAGCGGCAGCGGGTCGCGCTCGCGCGCGCGCTCGTGAAGAAGCCGAAGCTGCTGCTGCTCGACGAGCCGCTCGCCGCGCTCGACAAGAAGCTCCGCGAGCACACGCAGTTCGAGCTCATCAACATCCAGGAAACGCTGGGAGTCACGTTCATCGTCGTGACGCACGACCAGGAGGAGGCGATGACGCTCTCGACGCGCATCGGCCTCATGAACCACGGCGAGATCGTGCAGGTCGGCACGCCCACCGAGATCTACGAGTACCCGAGCTCGCGCTTCGTCGCCGAGTTCATCGGCTCGGTCAACATGTTCGAGGGACGCCTGACCGAGGACGAGCCGTCGTACGTGCGCATCGGCAGTGACGACCTCGAGCAGCCGATCTACGTCGACCACGGCGTGAGCTCGGCCCCGGGAGCCACGGTCTGGGCGGCGATCCGTCCGGAGAAGATGCAGATGTCGCGCGAGCAGCCTGCCGGGCCGGACAACTGGACGGCAGCGACGGTGCAGGACATCGCCTACATGGGCGACCTGTCGATCTACCTGCTGCGCCTCGCGTCCGGCAAGGTCGTGCGGGTCACGCAGCCGAACGCCGCGCGTCATGCCGACGAGCGCATAACGTGGGACGAGCGGGTGTACCTGAGCTGGGATCCCACGAGCCCGGTGGTGGTCACGAAATGATCGCCCGCGCGCTCAAGAGGGTGGGCATCACCGGCCGGACGCTGGTGACGGCCGTGCCGTACTTCTGGCTGCTGCTGTTCTTCCTGATCCCGTTCGTGATCGTGCTCAAGATCTCGTTCTCCGACGCGCAGATCTCGATGCCGCCGTACCAGCCGCTCTTCGCGTGGATCGACGAGAAGGTGCTGCAGGTGCAGCTCAACTTCGCGAACTACGCGTTCCTGGTCGAGGACAACCTGTACTGGAAGGCGTACCTGAACTCGATCTTCGTCGCGGGCGTCTCGACGCTGATCTGCCTCCTGATCGGCTACCCGATGGCCTACGCCATCGCGCGCACCCGGCCCTCGACCCGCAACGTGCTGCTGCTGCTCGTCGTGCTGCCGTTCTGGACGTCGTTCCTGCTGCGCGTCTACGCGTGGATCGGCATCCTGAAGAACAACGGGCTCCTCAACAACGCGCTGATGTCGCTCGGCATCATCGACGAGCCCATACGGATGCTGCAGACCGACTTCGCGGTCTACGTCGGCATCGTCTATTCGTACCTGCCGTTCATGATCCTGCCCCTCTACGCCAACCTCGAGAAGTTGGACCTGACGCTGCTCGAGGCGGCCGCCGACCTGGGCTCGCGTCCCTGGGAGTCGTTCCTCAAGGTCACGCTGCCGCTGTCGGTGCCGGGCATCATCGCGGGCTGCCTGCTCGTCTTCATTCCGGCCGTCGGCGAGTTCGTGATCCCGACGCTGCTCGGCGATCCGGGCATGCTCATGATCGGCAAGGTGCTCTGGACCGAGTTCTTCAACAACCGCGACTGGCCGGTGGCGAGCGCGGTCGCCATCGCGCTGCTGCTGTTCCTCGTGATCCCGATCATGTACTACCAGCGCGCCCAGGACGCGGAGTCGGGCGGAGGGCTGCACCGGTGATGAACGAACGCTCGTGGTTCCGGATCGGCGTCCTGGTGCTGGGATTCCTGTTCCTGTACGTCCCGATCGTCTCGCTCGTCGTGTACTCCTTCAACGAGTCGCGCCTCGTCACGGTCTGGGGGGGCTTCTCGACGAAGTGGTACGCGGCGCTCATGCAGAACGAGCAGATCCTCGGCGCGGCGTGGCTCAGCCTCAAGGTGGCGGCCCTGTCGGCGACCATCGCGGTCGCGCTCGGCACGCTCGCGGGCATGGTGCTCGCGCGGTTCGGCCCGTTCCGGGGCCGGACGCTGCTCTCGGGCCTCACCACGGCGCCGCTCGTGATGCCCGAGGTGATCACGGGCCTCTCGCTGCTGCTGCTCTTCGTCACGATGGAGCAGCTGATTGGCTGGCCCGCGGGCCGCGGCATGACGACGATCGTGCTCGCGCACATCACCTTCACGATGGCGTTCGTCACGGTCGTCGTGCAGTCGAGGCTCGCGCAGATCGACGAGTCGCTCGAGGAGGCGGCGCAGGACCTCGGCGCGCGGCCCGCGAAGGTGTTCTTCCTCGTCACGCTGCCGATCATCGCGCCGGCGCTGCTTTCGGGCTGGCTGCTCGCGTTCACGCTCTCGCTCGACGACCTCGTGATCTCGAGTTTCGTGGCGGGCCCGGGCTCGACGACGCTGCCGATGGTCGTCTTCTCGAAGGTACGCCTCGGCGTGAGCCCGGACATCAACGCGCTCGCCACGATCCTGATCGCGATCGTCGCGGTCGGCGTCGTCATCGCAGGCGTCGCCATGTCGCGGCAGCAGAAGGCCCGCGACCGCGATGCGCAGATGGCGCTCGCCGCGAACCAGCAGATGATCGAGAGCATGAAGAGGACCTGACCCGTGGCCGCAGCGCCGATCCTTGCTTTCGACGTCGGCGGGTCCTTCGTCAAGGCCGGACGGGTCGACGCGACCGCGGGCCGCGTTCTGGGCGAGGTCGTGAAGCGACCGACCCCGGCGGACGCAGCGCCCGTCGCGGTGATCGACCTCCTGGCTGCCATCGCGCGCGAGCTGCCCTCGGACGGGCCCGTCGGGCTCGCTTTCCCCGCAGTCGCGAAGCGTGGCGTCGCTTGGACCGCGGCGAACGTCGACCGGCGCTGGATCGGCACCAATGCCCAGGCGCTGCTCGAGGAGCGCCTGCGGCGCCCCGTTGCGTTCCTGAACGATGCGGATGCCGCCGGGGTCGCAGAGATGACGCTCGGCGCCGGCCGTGGCCGCGACGGCACGGTGATGGTGCTCACGCTCGGCACGGGCATCGGCACGGCGATCTTCGTCGACGGCAGGCTGGTGCCGAATACCGAGCTCGGCCACCTCGAGGTCCGCGGCCAGGAGGCGGAGCACCGCGCATCAGCCAAGGTGCGCGTCGACCAGGGGCTCGGCTGGCCGGCCTGGGCGGCCGCCGTGAACGAGGTGCTCGCCGCGTACCACGCGCTCCTCTGGCCCGACGTGTTCATCATCGGTGGCGGGGTCACCGAGAACTGGGCGCACTTCGGGCCGCTGCTCGAGAGCCGCGCCGAGATCGTGCGCGCCGAATTCGGCAACGATGCCGGCCTGATCGGCGCCGCGATGGCGGCCGTCGCCGCGTCGACCCCGAAGCGTGGCTGATGACCGGCCGGGGCTGCGAGAGGGAGAGGGTCCGCGAGACACGCCGTGAACCCTTCCCTGGGGGCTCGCACGCCGCGTCCCTGCGGCGTGACGGTCTCGCGGACCCTCTCCCTCCCGCAGCCCCGGCCTGCAGTGGTCCCGGCTTTATCGATGCGGGAGCGCTTGGCGTGCAACCGATGGAGCGGCGCCCTTCAGGAGGAGAGAGACTTCGGCAGACCGTCACGCCGCAGGGATGCGGCGTGCGAGCCCCCAGGGAAGGGTTCACGGCGTGTCTGCCGAAGTCTCTCTCCTCGTGAAGGGAGCTGCGGCCGGCATGTCGCCACCTCCCGAATCGAAACTGCCGCGAGTCGGCACCACGATCTTCACGGTGATGTCGCGCCTCGCGCAGGAGTGCGGCGCGATCAACCTGTCGCAAGGGTTCCCGGACTTCGACCCGCCGGCGCGGCTCGTCGAGCTCGTGACGGAGCACATGCGGCGCGGCGCCAACCAGTACGCACCGATGGCGGGCGCGCCGGCGCTCGTCGAGGCGATCGCCGCGAAGGTGCAGGCGCTCTATGGTCGCCGCGTGTCGCCGGGGAGCGAGGTCACCGTCACTTCGGGCGCGACCGAAGCCCTGTTCGCGGCGATCCACGCGGTCGTGAGGCCGGGCGACGACGTGATCGTGCTCGAGCCCGCCTACGACTCGTACGAGCCCGCGGTCGAGCTGGCCGGCGGGCGCACGATACGGGTCCCGCTCGCGCGGCCGGGGTTCGCGGTCGACTGGCAGCGCGTCGCGGACGCGCTCACGTCTCACACGCGCCTCGTGATCGTCAATTCGCCGCACAATCCCACCGGCGCGGCCTGGACCGGTGCGGATCTCGACGCCCTGTCCGCAGTGCTCGAGCCCAGCGCCGCCCTCGTGCTCTCCGACGAGGTCTACGAGCACGTCGTGCTCGACGCTCGACTCCACGCCAGCCTGCACTCGCGCCCTGAACTCGCGGCGCGCAGCTTCGTCGTGTCCTCATTCGGCAAGACCTACCACTGCACGGGCTGGAAGGTCGGCTACTGCGTGGCGCCGCCGGGCCTCACGGCCGAGTTCCGCAAGGTGCATCAGTTCGTGCAGTTCGCGGTCGTGGCGCCGATGCAGGCAGCACTCGCCGACTTCATGACGGCGGAGCCCGGTCATGCCGCCACGCTCGCGGACTTCTACACCCGCAAGCGGGACCGGTTCCTCGCGCTTCTTGCGGCGACGCCGCTCCAGTGCGTGCCGTCCCGGGGCACCTACTTCCAGCTGGCGGACTATTCGGCGGTCAGCGACCTGCCGGACGTGGAGTTCGCGCGCTGGCTGACGCGGGAGGCCGGCGTGGCTACCATTCCGGTTTCCGTATTCTCGTCCGACCCGCCGTCGGAGCGGCTCGTGCGCTTCTGCTTCGCCAAGAACGACGCGACGCTCGACGCGGCCGGCGAGCGACTGTCGCGGCTCGCTGCCGCCGGAGGACTCCGATGACGTCCCATCTCCGCGTGACCCTCGTGCAGGCCGACCTCGCGTGGCAGGCCCCGGCCACCAACCGGCGCGCGCTCGCGGCGCGCTTTCGCGGGCTCGCCGGCCACACCGACCTCGTCGTGCTGCCCGAGATGTTCACGACCGGCTTCAGCATGGACGCGGAGGGCCTCGCCGAGGACATGCACGGTCCGACCGTCGAGTGGATGCGGGAAGAGGCCGCGTCGCTCGGCTGCGCGATCATGGGCAGCCTCATCGTCAAGGACGGCGAGCGACGCTACAACCGTCTCGTGTGGGCGCGTCCCGACGGTTCGACGGTCCACTACGACAAGCGGCATTTGTTCCGCATGGCGAACGAGCACGCGCACTATGCCGCGGGCGACAGGCGCCTCGTGGTCGACGTGAAGGGCTGGCGTGTCTGCCCGATGATCTGCTACGACCTGCGCTTCCCGGTGTGGAGCCGCAGCCTCGGCGACTACGATGCGCTCGTCTACGTCGCGAACTGGCCGCAGCGCCGCGCCCTGGCGTGGTCCACGCTGCTGCGCGCCCGTGCGATCGAGAACCAGTGCTACGTCGTGGGCGTCAATCGGGTCGGCAAGGACGGCAATGGCGTCACCTACGCCGGCGACAGCGTCGCCGTCGACTTCGTCGGTCGACCGCTGTCGAGCGAGGGCGCCGGGGACCGGGTCGAGACGGTCGTGCTCGACCTCGAGTCGCTGCGCTCCCACCGCGAGAGCTTCCCGGTCCATCTCGACGCCGACCGCTTCGAGATCCGGGCCTGACCCGCATGCGCAAGCGCTCGCGGGTCACGCACCTGCCGGAGGTCCGGGTCCCGGAGGACAACCGTCCGCTCGTCGCGCCGATCTACCAGTCCGTCAAGTTCACCTTCGACGACGTCGAGGAGACGCTCCGGCAGTGGAACGGGCAGCGCGAAGGCTACTACTACTCGCGCGTGTCGAATCCGACGCTGCGCCAGCTCGAGATCGCGCTCGCGGACCTCCAGGACCGCGATGCGTGCCTGCTCACGGCCTCGGGCGTCGCAGCGATCGCGCTGCCGCTGCTCGGCCTGCTCGAGGCCGGCCAGCACGTCGTGTATTTCGCCGAGCTGTATCCGCCGACCCGTTCGCTCGTGCGACGACTGCTCGGCCGTTACGGCGTGCGCTCGACGATGCTCACGCTCTCGGACCCGGACTCGCTCGAGCGCACGCTCGCCACGGTGCCGACGCGGCTCGTCCTGCTCGAGTCGCCGTCGAACCCGGTGCTGCGAGTCGTGGATCTCGAGCGCGTCACGGCCGCCGCCCGTCGCCACGGCGCGCTCACGATGCTCGACAACACGCTCGGCGGCCTGCACAACCACGGCCGCTACGACGTCGACCTGTACGTGCACAGCCTGACGAAGTACGCATCGGGTCACGGCGACGTGATGGGCGGCGCGGTCATCGGCCGGCGGGAGCTCGTGGATGCATTGCGGGACGACGCGATCAACCTCGGGGCGACGCTCGATCCGCACGCCGCCTGGCTGGTGCTCCGCGGCCTCAAGACGTATTTCCTGCGCTGGGAAGCCCAGTGCGCCAACGCGCTGCGGGTCGCGCAGTTCCTAGCCGGCAGGACCGAGGTCGAGCGGGTCCGCTACCCGGGCCTGCCCGCGGATCCGGGCCACGAGCTCGCGACCCGCCAGATGGACGGCTACGGCACGATCGTCACGTTCGACCTGCGCGACGGCACCGACGCGGCGACGCGTTTCGCCGAAGCCCTCGAGCTCTTCGCCATCACCTCGAGCCTGGGTTCGACCGAGTCGCTGGTCGTGCCGCCGGCGCTGCAGCAGCCGCGCGGGCTCGACGCCTCTCAGGCGGCATGGACCGGAATCGGTCCGGGCACCGTCCGCCTGTCGATCGGCATCGAGGATGCCGACGACCTCGTTTCCGACCTCGGGCAGGCACTCGCACGCTCCGCTGCGAACGATGCATGATCGCCGCTGAGCACGCAGGGCCGAAGGGAGGGGGCATGCGCACCGGGAATCTCACGTGCTGACCGACCACGCAGGCCTGACCCGCTTCGAGCGGACCCTCACGCTCTTCACGCGCGTCCGCCCCGGGGAAGGGCGCTGCGTGCAGATCTTCCTCGCGCACGGGTTCCTGCTGCTCTTTTCCTACATGATCGTGAAGGCGCTGCGCGAGGCCTTCATGCTCACGCGCTTCTCGGCCGAGGTGCGTGCCTACGCGGTCGCCGTCATCGCGCTCGTGCTGATGTTCCTGGTGCCCTTGTACGGCGTCGTGCGACGGCGGCTCGACGGCGCGAAACTGCTCCAGGCGGTGACGGTCTTCTTCGCGCTCAACATGGCGCTCTTCGCGGCGCTCGCCTGGGGCGGCGTGCCGATCGCGTTCGCGTTCTTCGTCTGGGTCAGCATCTTCGGCGTGATGATGATCGCGCAGTTCTGGGCGTTCGCGGCGGACACGTTCAACCTGAAGAGCGGGCAGCGCCTGTTCCCGGTGATCATGGTCGGCGCGAACCTGGGCGCGCTCGCGGGCGCCAAGTGCGCGCAGCTCGCGGTGGCCTCGCTGACGCCGGTGGGCCTCATGGTGCTCGCGACCGCCGTACTGGCCGCGACGCTCGCACTCGCTGGTCCCGAGCGGCGCGCGGTGCCTGCAGGGTCCCTCGCGATCGTCGCCGAGCACGGCCGGCCGCTGCCGCGCCTCATGGGCGGCATCGGCCTGGTGCTGCGGGACCGCTACCTGCTCCTGATCGCGCTGCTCGTCGTGCTCCTGAACTGGATCAACTCGACCGGCGAGTTCATCCTCGCGGACTTCGTGCAGCGCGACGCGCAGGAGCGCGCGGCCGCGAGCGGCGGCGGTCTCGACGCCGGCGCGCTCATCACGGCGTTCTACGGCGACTTCCAGTTCTGGGTCACGATCATCGGGCTCTCGATCCAGCTGTTCCTCGTCTCGCGCATCTATCGTCATCCCGGGCTCGGCCTGCGCGGGGCGCTGCTGATTCACCCCGCGATCGTGGCGCTCGGCTACGGGCTGCTGGCCGTCTCGCCGCTGCTCGGGGGATTCGTCCCGATCTTCACTCTGATCCGCCTCGTGAAGATCGCGGAGAACAGCGTCGACTACTCGCTGATGAACACGACGCGCCACGCGCTCTTCCTGCCGGTCGACCGCGACTCCAAGTACGAGGGCAAGACGGCGATCGACACGTTCTTCTGGCGCTTCGGCGACCTGATCCAGGCCGGTGTCGTCTACCTCGGCCTGAATCACTTCGGCTGGGCGCCGCCCCAGTTCGCGCTGCTCAACCTCGCGCTCGCGCTCTGCTGGATCGGCCTCGCGGTAGCGATCGGCCGCGAGTTCACGCGCAAGGCGCAGGAGAACGTGATCAACGTCGCGCCCGAGGCGGGCCGGCCGATTCCCGACGTCGAATACCAGCCCGGCCGTCCTTTCGAGCACGTCGTGGCGGACGACGCGTTCCGCGACTCGGACCCGGGCGACGTGCTCACCCTGGCCGCGCGGCTCACCGATGGTCGGGCGCTGCCCGCGTGGCTCGCCTTCGACGCCCAGACCCGCCGCTTCACCGGACGGCCGCCGGCGGGCGCATTCGAGGAACTGCGCGTCACCGTCATCGCAAGCGACGTCGACGGCCTTCAGGCCGAGAGCAGCTTCGTCCTGCGCGGCGGCGTCCGCGCCGTCTGAGCGTCAGCGGCCGCCCTTGCGGGCGAGCTCGAGGATGCGATCCCGGCGCTCGAGCAGCGCCTCCGCCTCGCGCTTGCCGCCCGCGGCGCCGAGCGCGTCCGCGACGTTCGTCGCGTCGAGGCGGCGCAGCCGCGACTGCATCTCGGCCCCGGTGGCGCCAAGCACCGCCTCCAGCGCCTCGGGAAGGCGGACTGTCGTATCGAAAGCCGCGCCGTGGCCCGTGAGCAGCAACGCCGAGCTCTCGACGTCGTAGACGTACTGGTCCGGCGTGCGTCGGTCGTTGCCGATGAGCGCGTCGAACGCGTAGGCGAGCTGGTACTGCGCCTTGGCGTCGCACGGACCACCTCCCGGCAGCCGCGGCGGGCGGCCCTGCGCCTCGAGGGGGCGGCGGGCCGGTTCGGCGCGTTCCGGCACCGTGACGGACTGGCAGGAGAGTCCCGCGCGCACGCCATTGCGCGCATGCTGGCGGTCGCGCTCGCTCGCCCACTGCTCGGGCCGTCCCTGCAGCACGCCCTCGCGTCCATCGTGGCTGCGCGCAACGGTGGCCGGCACGAGACCGAGTCCGAGCACTCGATCGAGGCGCCAGGCCGCGAGCTCGCGCTCGACGACCGCACGCGGCGCGGCTTCGAACACCGCCGTCACCGTACGACCCTCGTGAGTCACGTTCACCGTCGAGATGCCGGGCGCGCACGCTGCCGTGACTGCGATCGTTCCGCGCGCGAGCACGTCGGCGACCGTCGCTTCGTCCAGCGACTCGGAACTGACGTGCACCGCTTCCGAAGGGACCGGGGCGGGCGCCACCGTGGGCAGGGCATATGCGACCCGCGGCGGCGCGCCGCGCTCGAGCAGCAGCGCGGCCGGCCGTCCCTTGTAGACGGCGCGGTTCATGCCGGCATCGAGCTTCACGAGCGCGCCGTCGAACCGCGACGCGACGAGGTTATTTCGCGCCACGGTGTGGCCTACGACCAGGCGCTGGACCCCGACCTGCGAGAGCCAGGGCCGCAGCACGTCGGCCTCGGCGCACTCGTTGCAGAGCGCCGCGCCCCGGTACCAGTTGGGGCCGGCGGGTCCGAGCAGCGGGTGATCGTCGGCGACCCGCAACCGCTCGACTGCGGCCGTGAGCCGCGAGCGCTCGGCACCGTCCGCGACCGTGGCCAGCCTCGCGACGGCCGCGTCCGCCCGCTTGCCGAAGTCGTCCTCGAACCGGACCAGGCCCGCCTGCTCGAGCGTGTCGAGCGCCGAGAGGTACTCCGCGAGCGCCGCCGCGTAGTCGCGGTTCAGCCGGTCGATGCTACGGCCGTGCAGCAGCACGGAAGGCCCGCCGTGCATGAATGCCGCGTCGCCCGCGACGACCGCGGCCGGGAGCGACAACAGCCACCGTCCATACGGGCCGTCGGGCCCGAGCAGCCTGCGGTGGCCGAAGTAGCCGGGCGGAAACGCCTTCTCGAAATCCGCGGTCGTGGCGCCCGGATTGCGGCCGAGGAACTCGGCGCGGCGCGCGGCACGCTCGGCCGGATCCTCGTCTGCGGCGTAGGCGGCAAATTCCCCGTCCGCGACGTAACGGAGATCGCCGAGCACGTTCATCGCCTCGTGATTGCCGAGCACGACGTGCAACGCGCCGCCGGCCTCCCGCGACTCGCGCTGCAGGCGCATGAGCAGGTCCATGACGCGACGCGAATCCGCGCCGCGGTCGAGCAGGTCGCCGAGGCTCACGACGTGGGTCGTGCCGGCGCTCCATCGCAACTCCGCGTCGACGACGCCGACGGACTGCAGCAGCGCGACGAGTTCCTCGTGCGCTCCGTGCACGTCCGCGAACGCGACGACTCGCTCGACGCTGCGGTGCACGTCCGAGGCGCCGCGGGCCTCCTGCGGGGCAGGGGACGTCGTCTCCGACGCCGCGTGGCTGGAGGCGAGAAAGCCGGCCGCGAGAACGGCCGCCGCGCACGCGACTCGAGGAACCCGCGCAAGGATGCCTGCGAATCCGTCAGTAGGTCTTGATCTTGCCATCGTCCACCCGTGCCAGGAGCTTCTCGAGCTGCTTCGCCACGCCGTCGATCTCGGCCCGCGTGAGCCCGAGCTGCACGGTGCCCTTCTTCTCGCGCACGCCGCGCATCGCCGACAGGCTCTGGCCCGGAGGCACCGCCATCCATCGGCCGTCGCGCAGCTGCCACTCGGCGACGGCCGACAGGCGCCGCTCGAGTTCCTCGCGCGTCACTGCGCGCAGGCGCTCGACGACGTCTGCCGGCAGCCGATCGACGCGCAGGTCCTTCCACAGCTGGCCACGATCGCTGTCGTTGAGCGCGAAGGCCACGCCGTTGTCGATGGAGTACACGCGCTGGCCGGCGGGCGCCCGGGAGATCAGGAAGTTGCCGGTATTCGAGTCGCCGTGCTCGATCAGCCACGTGAGCACGTTCAGCTGCCCGATGTGGCGCGCATACACGGGGTCCGCCTCGAACTTCGCCGGGTCGTAGACGTCGGCGATCACCTTCACCTCCTGCAGCCAGTACTGCAGGACCACCAGCACCTCGTCGGAGCCACGGAAGGTCGGCGCTGCCGCGGGGGCGTACGGGGCCAGCTCCGCGAGCGGCATCATGCGCAACGCCGTCGCCGGGACGACGTACTCGGCCGGCGACAGGAACAGCTTCTGCAGTTCGTACGCGGCGAGGTCGTAGCGGGGCCGGTTGTTGAACGAGTCGGCGCCCGGTTCCGCACGCCGCAGCTTCACGCGGTAGGCGGGGCGCCCGTCGAACGAGACGTCGGCCTTCAGCGTGATGTCGCCCTGGGCCTTCGGCCGGCTGATTTCGGCTCGCTCGATGCGGAACGGGTCGGTGGCGAGCTCCCGCTCGAGTTCTTCGACCGGCCGCGGCACGTTCACGTCGCCTTCGGCGAGTGCGATGCCAGCCAGCATTGCGAGTCCCGCGCACAGCAGGTTCGGCATCGTTCGGCCCGTGGCGTATCCCATCGGCGCCCCCTCCGTTTGACTCCGCGTCCCGTTCCTCGGCCGTACGATACCCCCGGCTGGCTCGCGCGACACTCCCTATCGGATGTGGGCCGAAGTCGTCGCGTCCTCGGGCCGGACGGCGTACAGGCCGAGCCAGTGCCCGTCGGCATGGAATTCGCCGATCCTTGGCGCCGCGAGGCCGGCGCAGCGCGCCACCGCGTCGTCGAACTCGCGCCGCCGGGATTCGCGGACCACGTAGGCCGCATCCGGCCGGGCGGCAAAGGCCTCGCACGTATCTTCGGGCGTCACGTGCGTCGCGTACTCGAGGCCGCTCGCGGCGAATTCGACCGATTCGACCGACACGTCGAGGTAGAGGTCGAGCCCGTAGTAGGGCTTCATGCCGACGAACGTCAGGCGCCCGATGCCGTTCGATTCGAGGACGGTCCCGAGGCCCGCGGCCATCGTCCGTGCGTCACGGTCGTTCGGCCAGTGCGCGACGGTGCCCTTGAACGCGACCAGCGCCACCGCGGTCGCGCCTGCGATCCGGGCGAGCCGGCGGCGATCGAGCCACGGCCAGCCGGCGAGCGGCCTCGCGAGCGCGAGCGACAGCGGCACGAAGAGCGGCAGCACGTACAGCTCGAGCCGCGAGCGGGCCAGCATGAAGACCGTGAAGGGGACCACGAACCACAGCACGAGCAGGCTCCACTCCCGGTCGCGCACCGCTAGGCGGCCCCGAAGCAGCGACCAGGCACGTCGCGGCCCGCCCACGGACGCGAGTGCGAGCGGCCACCACGGGAGCGATCCGGCGAGCAGCACGGGCAGGTACACGCGGAACCCGTCGTACCAGTCGGCATTGCGGTCGTGACGGTCGGTGAAGACGCGGCCGTAGATCTCGTCGCCGAGGAAATACCCGAGCCTCGACGGCTCCTGCGCCACCACGAAGGCGAACCACGCGAACGCGACGACCGCGAACGCGGCGACGCCGAGCGGGTCGGACAGCTGCCGGAGCGAGGCGCGCTGCTGCCACGCGAGCAGCGCCACCACCGCGGCGAGCGGGAGCAGCCCCGGCGGTCCCTTGGTCATGAACGCGAGACCAAACGCGAGCCACATCGCCCGGATCCAGCGGCGGTCGAGGCCGGGACCGCGGTGCCACGCCTCGACGAACGCGTACATCGCGGCGGTTTCGAAGAACACGAGCAGGTTGTCCGTCGACACCACGTTCCCGCCCATGACCGGGCCGAGCGCGAGCGCGTGGACGAGCGGGGGCAGCCACGGCCGGGCGGGGCACAGCCGCAGCCCGAGCCCGAAGACGAGCAGACCGGTGCCTACGAACGCGAGCGCGCCGGGCAGTCGTGCGGCCCACTCGTTCTCGCCGAACACTGCGAAGCTCGCCGCGAGCGCCCAGTAGGTGACCGGCGGCTTGGTGAGGTGCGGATGCACCCCGTCCAGCGTCGGCACGAGCCAGTCGCCGCTCTCGAGCATGTTGAGGCCCGCCGCCGAGTAGCGTCCCTCGTCGGGCTCCCACAGGCCGCGCGTGCCCTGGAACGCGAACGCGAGCAGCACCAGCAGTGCCACCAGCCAGGCCGGGGGGCGGTGCATCGTCAGAGGCTCGAGAATACCCGCACGCGGTGCCGGTGGTAAGGCAGCACCTCGAGCACGTCGCCCTCGCGCAGGCGCTCCTGGATGCCGCGCCACCATTCGGCGGTGAGCACCTCGGCATGCGCATCGAGGAAGACCTGCTTCAGTTGCGGGTCGAACCCGAGGAAATTGATGAACGTCTCGGGGAACACGTCGCTCTCGCCGACGTAAAACCATGCGTCCGCGCGCATGTCGTCCTCGTCGTGCTGCGACTGCGGGATCTCGCGGAAACGGCAATCCGTGACCAGGCACAGTTCGTCGTAGTCGTAGAAGATCACGCGGCCGTGGCGCGTCACGCCGAAGTTCTTCAGCAGCAGGTCGCCCGGGAAGATGTTGGTGACGGCGAGATCGCGGATGGCCTGGCCGTATTCGATCACGGCCTTCTCCGCGTCCTCGCGCGAGGCCGAACGCAGGTAAAGGTTGAGCGGTGTCATGCGCCGCTCGATGTACACGTGGTCGATGATGAGGTCGTCACCCTCGAAGTGCACCGTGCGCGCGGCCTCCTTCTGCAGTTCCTCGAGCAGGCTCGCCGAGAAGCGCGAGCGCGGGAACTTGATGAGCTTGAATTCCTGCGCGTCCACCAGGCGGCCGGCGCGGTCGTGCTTGAAGACGAGCTCGTACTTGGTCAGCACGTCCT
>RPQJ01000019.1 GCA_003819815.1 Lysobacterales bacterium | reverse complement strand
GCCCGGCTCGAAGCGGTCGCCGGGCCGGATTTCCGGCTCGCGCTCGTCACCAACCGGGGCGTCAAGGTGTATCCGGGTGGCTACTCCCAGACCCTGCGCACCGACCACTGGCGCTGCCGGTTCCCCGAAACGGCGGCGGGACTGGCGAGTCCGCAGTCGATCGCCGCGCTGCTGCTCCGCCTCGCGGATGCAGGGCTCGACGTCGTCAAGACCGAGAATCTCTACGAGTTCGACGGGGTGCGGGGCTACTCGCAAGCGCAGGGCGAGTGACGCCGGCGCCCGCCTGCGGCGCAGGGCGCCGGGTCGGGCAACGGTCCGGGCGGCAAAAATCCGGTGGAGCGGCTACGATAGCGCCCTCCACCGATGCCCCTAGTCCACGTCAAGACCTTCGGCTGCCAGATGAACGAGTACGACTCCGCCCGCATGGCGGACGTGCTCCGGGCCGCCGGCGGCTACGAGCCTACCGACGATCCCGAACGGGCCGACCTCCTGCTGCTCAACACGTGCTCCGTGCGCGAGAAGGCGCAGGAAAAGGTGTTCTCGCTGCTCGGGCAGTGGCGGCGCATCAAGCAGGCGCGGCCGGGCGTCGTGATCGGCGTCGGCGGCTGCGTCGCCAGCCAGGAAGGCGCGGGTATCACGGACCGCGCGCCCTTCGTCGACCTCGTGTTCGGTCCGCAGACGCTGCACCGGCTCCCGGCGATGCTCGAGCAGCTGCGATCCCACGGACGCGCCGTCGTCGACGTGAGCTTCCCGGAGATCGAGAAGTTCGACCGCCTGCCCGAGCCGCGCGCCGCGGGTGCGACGGCGTTCGTATCCGTCATGGAGGGCTGCAGCAAGTACTGCACGTTCTGCGTCGTGCCGTATACGCGCGGCGAGGAAGTGAGCCGGCCGCTCGCGCAGGTCATGGACGAGGTGCGCGGCCTCGCGTTGCAGGGCGTGAGCGAGGTGACGCTGCTCGGGCAGAACGTCAACGCCTATCGCGGCGCGACGGGCGGCGGTCACGCCGACCTCGCGGCGCTCATCTACCACGTCGCCGCGGTGCCGGGCGTCGAGCGCATACGCTTCATGACCTCGCACCCCGTCGAGTTCCGCGACAGCCTCGTCGAGGCGTACCGCGACGTGCCGCGGCTCGCAAGCTACCTGCACCTCCCCGTGCAGAGCGGCTCGGACCGCGTGCTCGCGCTCATGAAGCGCGGTCACACGGCGCTCGAGTACCGGCAGAAGATTCGCCGGGTGCGGGATGCGCGGCCCGGCATCAGCGTGTCCTCCGACTTCATCGTCGGGTTCCCGGGCGAGACCGAACGTGACTTCGAGGCGACGCTCGCGCTGATCGCCGACGTGGGCTTCGACCAGAGTTTCAGTTTCCTCTACAGCCGTCGCCCCGGCACGCCGGCGGCGTCGTTGCCGGACGACGTCCCGCACGACGTCAAGCAGGGACGCCTCGAACGGCTCCAGGCGCTCGTCAACGAGCAGGCGCTCGCGATCAGCCGCGCGATGGTCGGCTCGCGGCAGCGCGTCCTGGTCGAGCGTCCGTCCAGGAGGGACGCCCGCCAGCTCGCCGGCCGCACCGAGAACAATCGCTGGGTGAACTTCAACGGATCGCCCGGCCTCGTCGGCCGCTACGTCGACGTCGTCGTCACCGAGGCGATGCCGAACTCGCTGCGCGGCCGGCTCGCGGAGCCCGAGCGGAGCATCGCGTGACGCCCGAGGTCGAGGTCCGGGAACTCTCGCTCGAGGCGGCGGACAACGCGCGGCTCGGCAATTTCGCGGGCCCGATGGAGCAGAACCTGCGCCACGTCGAGGAGCGCCTCGGAGTGGAGGTGCGCCGGCGCGGCCACCAGCTGCGGGTGTCGGGCCCGCCGGGCGTGGTCGACAGCGCGCAGGCCGAGCTCGCGCGGATGTTCGAACTCTCCGGCAGCGAGGCGATGTCGCCGGAGCGCGTGCACCTGTGCGTACAGGAACTCGGCTTCCGCGAGCCGGGCGCCCCGGAGCCTTCCGGTGGCGAGGTGGTCGTGCACACCCAGCGCGGCGGCATCCGCGGCCGTGGCGAGAACCAGCGCCGCTATCTCGACAGCATCCGCGTCAGCGACCTCACGTTCGGCATCGGCCCGGCCGGCACCGGCAAGACCTATCTCGCTGTCGCGAGCGCGGTCGAGGCCCTGCAGTCGGGCAGCGTGCGCCGCATCGTGCTGGTGAGGCCCGCGGTCGAGGCGGGCGAGCGGCTCGGCTTCCTGCCCGGCGACCTCGCGCAGAAGGTCGACCCCTACCTGCGGCCGATGTACGACGCGCTGTACGAGATGCTCGGGTTCGACCGCGTCGCGCGCAACGTCGAGCGGCAGGTCATCGAGGTCGCGCCGCTCGCGTTCATGCGCGGCCGGTCGCTCAACGACTCCTTCATCATCCTCGACGAGGCCCAGAACACGACGGTCGAGCAGATGAAGATGTTCCTCACGCGGCTCGGATTCGGCTCCAAGGCCGTCGTGACGGGCGACATCACGCAGGTCGACCTGCCGCGCCAGCAGCGCTCCGGGCTGCGCCACGCGATCGAGGTCCTGCGCGGCGTCGACGGCGTTGCGTTCACGTTCTTCGACGCGCGCGACGTCGTGCGGCACCCGCTCGTGCAGCGCATCGTGCAGGCCTACGAACGGGACTCGCCCGAACCCGGCGTCGCATCGGACCCGGGACCATGAGGCCTGCCTCCCAGCTCGCCGTCGAGACGCAGTTCGCTGCGCGTCGACCCCGGGTGCCGTCCGCTGCGGCGGTGCGGCGCTGGGCGGAGGCCGCGCATCGGGCCGCCCTTGGGCGGCCGGCGCGTGGATCGAGTCCTGCCCGGGGCGCGTCGGCCAGGCTCTGCGTGCGCATCGTGGGGCCGGCGGCGAGCCGCCGCCTGAACCGCGAATTCCGCGGCAAGGACGCGCCGACCAACGTGCTTTCGTTCCCATCGTCGCCCGAGGAACGGCGGCACGCCGCGTCCCTGGGCGACCTCGTCGTGTGCGCCCGCGTCGTCGCCGTCGAGGCGCGTGCCCAGGGCAAGCCGTGGCTCGCTCACTGGGCGCACATGGTCGTGCACGGCGTGCTGCACCTGCACGGCTACGACCACGAGGCGCGGCGCGACGCGCTCGAGATGGAGCGCCTCGAAGTGGAAATCCTGGGTCGTTTCGGGTATCAGGACCCGTATCAACCGCGTGAACCGGCGAATCATGGCTGAAGACCGACCCGGCGCAGGCGGGAGCTGGCTGCGACGCCTCGCGGATTCGCTGTCCGGCGAGCCGCGCGACCTCGAGCAGCTCGCCGACGTGCTCGCCGACGCGAGGGAGCGCGGGCTGATCGATGCCGACGTGCTCGGGATGCTCGAGGGCGTGCTGCAGGTCTCCGAGATACAGGTGCGCGACGTCATGGTGCCACGCTCGCAGATGGTCGTCGTGCACCGCGACGACCCGCCCGAGAAGATCCTGCCGGTCGTGACCGAGTCGGGCCACTCGCGCTTCCCCGTGGTCGGGGAGGACCGCGACGAAGTCGTCGGCATCCTGCTCGCGAAGGACCTGCTGCGCTATTTCGCCGAGGAGCAGCCCGGGCAGTTCGACATCCGCGAGTGCCTGCGGCCCGCGGTGTTCATCCCCGAGAGCAAGCGCCTCAACGTGCTGCTGAAGGAGTTCCGCGTCAGCCACAACCACATGGCCATCGTCGTCGACGAGTACGGCGGCGTCTCGGGCCTCCTCACGATCGAGGACGTGCTCGAGCAGATCGTGGGCGAGATCGGCGACGAGTACGACGTCGACGAAGGCGAGGGCATCCGCCGCGAGGGCGACCGGACCTATACGGTCCCTGCGCTCACCCGGATCGAGGACTTCAACGCGACTTTCGGCACGCGCTATTCGGACGAGGAGTGCGACACGATCGGCGGCCTCGTGCTGCACGAACTCGGCCGCATGCCGCGGCGCGGCGAGGCGATCGAGATCGGCGGGCTCGAGCTCAAGGTTTTGAGAGCCGATCGGCGCCGCATCGAGACGCTGCGCGTCACGACGCCGCGCGACCTCGACGTCCAGTTGCCCGGACCTGGCTGAGCGGCCGGCGGCGGCCTGCGCCGTCGCCGCACCCGCGCGACCCTGATGCAGAAGATCCTCGCGATCCTCGACCGACGCGGCCACTGGGTGGCCTTTGCCGCCGGCATCGCGCTCGCGGGCGCCTTCGCGCCCGTCGGATTCTGGCCCCTCGCGATCGCGAGCCCGGCGGTGCTGTTCCTGCTGTGGCACCGGTCGGAGCCGCGCACGGCCGCCCGGCGCGGCTTCCTGTACACCGCGGGCACGTTCCTGGCGGGGACGTACTGGCTGTATCACAGCATCCACCTCGTCGGACAGGCGCCGGTGTGGATCGCGCTCTTCCTGATGGTCGGCCTCGTCGCGATCATGGGCAGCTACACGGCCGTGCTCGGGTACGTCGTCGCGCGCTGGGGCAGGCCCTCGGGCGTGCTCAGGTGGCTCGTGCTGCTGCCGGCCGGCTGGGTGCTCGTCGAGTGGTTCCGGGGCTGGTTCCTGAGCGGATTTCCGTGGCTCGCGCTCGGCTACACGCAACTCGAAACGGTGCTCGCGGGTTATGCCCCGGCCGGGGGCGTCTACGGCACGAGCCTCGCGGTCGCCGTGCTCGCGGGCGCGCTGGTCACGATGCTGCTCGGTTCGCGCAGGGACCGGATCGTCGCGGTCGCCGCGGCGGTCGGCATCGTCGCCGCCGGCGTGCTGCTCGCGCGCGTGGAGTGGACGCAACCCACGGGCACGAGCGTCACCGTGGCGCTCGTGCAGGGCGCAGTCCCTCAGTCGATGAAATGGGAGCCCGGCCAGCGCGAGCGCACGCTCGCGCTCTACGCGGGGCTCACCGAGCCGCACTACGGCAGGGACATCATCGTCTGGCCCGAAGCCGCGCTGCCCGCCCTCGAGCAGGACGTCCGCGGGTTCCTCGACGGCATACGGGCGGCGGCGCAGGCGCGCGGCTCCACCCTGGTGGCAGGCCTCCTGAAGCGCGATGCCGGATCGGGCGCGTACTACAACGCGATGGCGGCCTTTGCCGAGGGCGAGCAGTGGTACTACAAGCGGCGACTCGTCCCTTTCGGCGAGTTCTTTCCGGTGCCGGATGCGGTGCGGGAGTGGATGCGGCTCATGAACCTGCCGTACTCCGACTTCGAGGCCGGGCCGCAGATACAGCCGCCGCTCGTCGCGGCGGGCGAACGCCTCGCGCCGACGATCTGCTACGAGGACGCCTACGCCGCGGAACAGCTGCCGATCGTGCGCGAGTCGACTTTGCTCGTGAACGTGACGAACGACGCGTGGTTCGGCGACTCGACGGCGCCGCACCAGCACCTCGACATCAGCCGGATGCGCGCGCTCGAAACGGGCCGGCCGATGCTCCGCGCGACCAACGACGGGGTCACCGCGCTGATCGCGCACGACGGCTCGCTGCTCGGGCACCTGCCGCAGTTCGAGCCCGCCGTGCTGGCGGGCGAGGTCGAGCCGCGCGTCGGCGAGACGCCTTACGTGCGCCTCGGCAACCTACCGGTGCTGTTCCTGGCGTTCCTCGGCCTCGCAGCGGGGCTGGTCCCGAATCTCCGCGCGGCGGTGCAAGGTGGCGCCCCGTGAGCGACCGCGCCGGCTCGATCACGCGCGAGGGCGAGCGCTATCCGGCCTCGCCCCACGAGCTCAGGTACCTGCCCATCGAAGTGCCGTCCGGGGGCGCCGCCCGGCCGATCGCGGAAGGCGTGTACTGGCTGCGCGTCCCGCTGCCGATGGAACTCAACCACATCAACCTCTGGCTGCTCGAGGACGGCGACGGCTGGACGCTCGTCGACACCGGCATGGCTCACGACGTCTGCCGCGAGACGTGGTACGAGCTCGAGCGGGACGCGCTCGGCGGCCGCCCGCTGCGGCGCGTCTTCGTCACGCACGATCACCCCGACCACATGGGGCTCGCGCCCTGGCTCGCGGAGCGGCACGGCGCCGGCGTGTGGATGTCGCGTGACGCGCACCGCTCTGCGGGAGACTTCCTCGAAATCGATCCGGGCGTGTTGTCCGAGCGCATCGGCGGGTTCCTGCACTCGCACGGCGTCGACGTGTCCCCGGGATCGTCGCTCGTGCGCGGCGATCACCGCGAGTGGTTCGGCGGGCTGCCCGCGCTCTCGCACGCGGTCGACGACGGCGAGACGCTCGACGCCGGGCGGGGCACGTGGCAGGTCGTCCGCACGGGCGGTCACTGCGGCGGACACCTGTGCCTCTACGACGCGTCGCGCGAGATTCTCGTGAGCGGCGACCAGGTGCTGCCCGGCATCTCGCCGAACGTGAGCGTGCTCTCGTCGGCCCCCGGGGCCGACCCGCTGCGCGAATTCCTCGCGTCCATCGACCGCCTCGGCCGCTGCGCGCAGGGCACGCTCGTGCTGCCGTCGCACGGACGCCCGTTCCATGGGCTGCACCGCCGGCTCGCCGGCCTTGCCGGGCACCACCACGAGCAGCTCGACGCGCTGCGGGGCGCATGCACCGAGCCCCGCACCGCCTTCGAGCTGCTGCCGACGCTTTTTCGGCGCGTACCGCGCGGGTTCCACCGTCTGCTCGCCATCGGCGAGGCCGTGGCGCACCTCAACTACCTGCTCGCGGGGCACGAACTCGTCCGGCAGGCGGACGACCGGGGCGTCTACCGGTTCGTCGTGCCCGCAGCCTGAGGCCGCGCGAGCGGCCCGGGCAGCCGGGGCGGGCCGGCTCCGGTATCCTTGCGGGCTCCACACGAGGTTTTCGGGTCCGTCATGCAGGAACGTTACGAACCGGCCGTCGTCGAGCCCGCGGCCCAGCGCGACTGGGACTCCCGCGGCGCGTTTGCGGTCGCCGAGGACCCGACGCGACCCAAGTACTACTGCCTGTGCATGTTCCCGTACCCGAGCGGGCGCCTGCACATGGGGCACGTCCGCAACTACACGATCGGCGACGTGCTGGCGCGCTACATGCGCATGCAGGGCTACAACGTGCTGCAGCCGATGGGCTGGGACGCGTTCGGCCTGCCGGCCGAGAACGCCGCGATGGCGAACGGCGTTCCGCCCGCGCGGTGGACGTACGACAACATCGCGTACATGAAGAAGCAGCTGAAGTCCCTCGGCTTCGGCATCGACTGGTCGCGCGAGGTCGCCACCTGCCGTCCCGAGTATTACCGCTGGAACCAGTGGCTGTTCCTGCGGATGCTCGAGCGGGGCATCGCCTACCGCACCACCGGCGTCGTCAACTGGGACCCGGTCGACCAGACCGTGCTCGCCAACGAGCAGGTGATCGACGGTCGCGGCTGGCGCACGGGCGCGATCGTCGAGAAGCGCGAGATCCCGATGTACTACCTGCGCATCACGGACCATGCGCAGGACCTGCTCGACGCGCTCGACCGGCTGCCCGGCTGGCCGGAGCGAGTCCGGCTGATGCAGGAGAACTGGATCGGCCGCTCCGAGGGGCTCGAGATCGAGTTCGAGATCGAGGGTGCTGCGGAGCCACTGCCGATCTATACGACCCGTCCCGACACGCTCTGTGGCGTCACCTACATGGCGGTCGCGGCGGAGCACCCGCTCGCGCAGCGCGCCGCCGAGGGCAATCCGGACATTCAGGCGTTCCTCGCCGAGTGCCAGCGCACGGGAGTGACGGAAGCGGCGCTCGAGACGATGGAAAAGCGCGGCATGCCGCTCGGCGTCCACGCGATCCACCCGATCACCGGCGGCCGCATCCCGGTCTGGGTCGCGAACTTCGTGCTGATGGGCTACGGCACCGGCGCCGTGATGGCGGTGCCGGCGCACGACCAGCGCGACTGGGAGTTCGCGCGCCGCTACGGCCTGCGCATCCACCAGGTCATCCAGCCGGCCGACGGCTCGCTCGCGAAGCTCGACGAGGGCGCGTGGGTCGAGCGCGGCACACTGATCAACTCGGGGCAGTTCGACGGGCTCGACTTCGACGAGGCCTTCGACGCGTACGCGAAGCTCTTCGAGGCCCAAGGACGCGGCCGCCGTCGCGTCAACTTCCGCCTGCGCGACTGGGGCATCTCGCGTCAGCGCTACTGGGGCTGCCCGATCCCGCTGATCCACTGCGGCGCGTGCGGCGTGCAGCCGGTGCCGGACGACCAGCTGCCGGTTGTCCTTCCCGAGGAACTGGTGCCCGATGGCAGCGGCAACCCGCTCGCGCGCCACCGCGCCTTCCTCGACTGCAGCTGCCCGAAATGCGGCGCTCCGGCACGGCGCGAGACGGACACGATGGACACGTTCGTCGACTCGAGCTGGTACTTCTTCCGCTATGCATGCGCGGACAACGACCGCGCGATGGTCGACGAGCGCGCCCGCTACTGGCTGCCCGTCGACCAGTACATCGGCGGGATCGAGCACGCGATCCTGCACCTCCTGTACTCGCGTTTCTGGACGCGGGTGATGCGCGAGCTCGGCCTCACGGACGTCGCCGAGCCGTTCACGAACCTGCTGACGCAGGGCATGGTCCTGAACGAGATCTACTACCGCAAGCCCGCCGAAGGCCGCGTCGCCTACTTCAACCCGGCCGACGTAGACGTCCAGGTCGACGAGACAGGTGTGCGCGTGGGCGCCGTGTTGCGCTCGGACGGTGCGCCCGTCGAGAGCGGCGGCATCGGCACGATGTCGAAGTCGAAGAACAACGGCGTCGACCCCCAGGCGCTGGTCGAGCGCTACGGCGCGGACACCGCGCGGCTGTTCATGATGTTCGCCGCGCCGCCGGAGCAGTCGCTCGAGTGGTCCGACGAGGGAGTCGACGGGGCGTTCCGCTTCATGAAGCGGCTCTGGAAGGCCGTGCACCAGCACGTCTCGGCGGGGCCCGCGCCTGCGCTCGATCCCGCGGCGCTCGACGACGGCCTGCGCGCCCTGCGCCGGCAGGTGCACGAGACCATCGCGAAGGTGACCGACGACTACGGCCGTCGCCGCACGTTCAACACCGCGATCGCCGCAGTCATGGAACTCATGAACGCGCTCGGCCGCGCGGAGACCGCCGCGCCCCAGGCCCGCGCCGTCGTTCAGGAGGCCCTCGACTCGGTCGTGCTGCTGCTCGCTCCGGTCGTGCCGCACGCCTGCCATGCGCTGTGGCGCGCGCTCGGCCACGAGGAGCCCGTCGTCGACGCGCGCTGGCCCGTCGCTGATCCGGCCGCGCTGCAGCGGCAGTCCGTCGAGGTCGTCGTGCAGGTGAACGGCAAGCTGAGGGGGCGCGTCACGGTACCGGTGGATGCGGACGCGTCGGCGGTCCAGGCCGCCGCGCTGGCGGACCCGAACGTGCAGCGCTACGTCGAGGGCCGCGAGCTCCGCAAGTTCGTCTACGTGCCCGGCAAGCTCGCGAACCTGGTGGTGTGAACTCGATGCGCGCCCGTCTGCTGCCGCGGTTCTGGCTCGTGCCGTTCCTCGCGCTGTGGCTCGCGGGCTGCGGCTTCCGCCTGCAGACGCCGGGCGACCTGCCCGAAGGCATGCGCACCGCGCACGTCTCCGCGACGGACCTGCTCACGCCTTTCGCGGTCGAACTGCGTCGCGGGCTCGAGCGGGCAGGCCTCGAGGTGCTCCCGTCGGAGCAGGGCGCCGACGTGGTGATCCGCGTGCGTCGCGACCGCACGGGCCGCCGTGTGCTGTCGGTGTCGGCGCGGAACACGCCGCAGGAGTTCGAGATCTGGTACGCGGTCGACTACTCGATCGAGCGGCCCGGCAGCGACCCGGTCGTAGCGCCGCCGCTCGAGCTCACGCGCAACTTCACTTTCGACGAGCGCCTGCTGCTCGCGAAGAACCACGAGGAGGCGCTGCTGCGCGACGCGATGGCCCGCGATCTCGCCGACCTCGTGGTGCGCCGCCTGCAGGCGCTGTAGCGGCGTAGCGGTCGGTGGCGGACACGAGCTCGTGCGTCGTGCCGGGCTCGAGCGCGGAGTGACCGGCGTCCGGGACGAGGCGGAAGTCGGCCTCGGGCCACGCCCGGTGCAGGTCCCACGCAGTCTGCATCGGGCAGACCACGTCGTAGCGTCCCTGCACGATCGTCGCCGGCACGTGGCGGATGCGCTTAACGTCCCGCAGCAGCCGGTCCTCGCGGTCGAAGAAGCCGCGGTTCACGAAGTAGTGGCACTCGATGCGCGCGATCGCGAGCGCGAAATCGTCCGCGCTCCACGACTCGACGACTTCGTCCCTCGGGTGCAGGAAGCTCGTCGACGCCTCCCAGACCGACCAGGCGCGGGCCGCGGCGAGGCGCGTCCGGGCGTCGCGACTGGTGAGGCGCCGATGGAACGCGGCCACGAGATCGCCGCGTTCGCGCTTCGGGATCGGCTCGAGATAGCGCTCCCAGCGGTCGGGGAACAACGCGCTCGCGCCGGACTGGTAGAACCAGTCGATCTCCCACTTGCGCAGCATGAAGATGCCGCGCAGCACGAGCTCCGACACGCGGCGCGGGTGCTTCTCGGCGTAGGCGAGCGAGAGCGTGGAGCCCCAGGAGCCACCGAACACCAGCCATCGCTCGATGCCGAGGTGCTCGCGCAGCGTCTCCATGTCCGCGACGAGGTGCCAGGTCGTGTTGTCCTCGAGGCTGGCGTGCGGCCGGCTGCGGCCGCAGCCGCGCTGGTCGAAGAGCACGATGCGGTAGCGCGCTGGATCGAAGAAGCGCCGGGCGCGCGGGTCGAAGCCCGCGCCAGGCCCGCCGTGCACGAACACGGCGGGCTTGCCGCGGGGATTACCGCAGACCTCGTAGTGGATCTCGTGCAGCGGCGACACGCGGAGATGGCCGCTCTCGTAGGGCTCGATCGCGGGATAAAGCCCGCGCCGCCCGGACACGTCCCGGGAATCCTGCATCGTCGCCACCTCGCCTGGCCGCCCGCGGTCCAGCATAGCGGATCCGCTCCGCGTCGTGCGGCAGCGGCCGGCTCAGAAGCCGGCCCGCACGCCGAGCAGGAACGACACCCCGGGCAGGGGGGCGTAGTCCTTGAGGGGGGAGACGTGCCTGCGCAGTTCCTCGTCCAGCAGGTTCGATCCGCGCAGGAACACCATCACGTCGGGACCGCCGAGTTCCCAGCGATAGCTCACCTCGGCGCCGAGCAGCGTGCCGCCCTCGGTCGTCGTCTCGTCGGTCGCGACGTCGTCCTGCTCGTCGAACCACTGCACGTCGAGCCCGGCGTGGAGCGGTCCCGCGTCGTACTCGAGTCCCGCGAGCAGCCTGAGCGGCGGGATCTGCGGCAGGTTGCCGCCGTCGCTCAGCTTGCCGCGCACCCAGTCGCCGCCGACGCGGGCGTGCAGGCCGCCGTCGCCGGTCTCGATCAGCGGGAACTCCAGCTCGGCCTCGAAGCCGTAGAACTCCGCGTCCTCCTGCACGTAGACGAACACCGGCAGGTCGTCCAGCTCCTGGCCGGTCGGGGCGGCGTAGACGTAGTCGTCGAAGTCGCTCCAGAACGCGGACACGTGCCAGTGCAGCCTGCCTTCCGAGCGCAGGCCCAGGTCGAGCGTCGTGGCGGTCTCCCGGCCGAGGCGATCGTCGCCGATCTCGTAGCGCCGCACCGCGAGGTGCGGGCCGTCGGCGTACAGCTCCGCGGCCTGCGGGTGGCGCTGCGAGCGCGTGAGCTGCGCGGCGCCGGTGAGCTCGTTGCTGAACGACCACAGGAGGCCGCCTGCGAGCGTGTATGCCGTGCCGTCGTAGTCGCGGAGATTCGCCTCGGTGTCGATCTCCTGCAGCTCGATGCGGCCGCCGAGATCGACGGTCAGCAGGTCGTAGCGCTTGCGCTCGACGAGGAACAGCGACTGCGCCGACGTCGTCGACGGCGGCACGTACGCCTCGGCGCCGGCCGCTTCGAGATCGCTGTGGGTGTACTGCGCGCCGAGCGTGCCTTCCCACCCCCCGATCGCCCGGTGGCCGAGGTGCAGCCGCGCATCGATCCCTTCCTGGTCGAAGCGGGTGCCGACCTCGCTGCCCTCGAGCTCGACGTGCGTGTAGTCGTTGTACGCGGCCCGCAGCAGCACCTGGTCGAGCAGGCCGTCCAGTTCCGTCCACTCCGCCTTGAAGTCGTAGCGGTCCTGCTCCTGGTCGATGCGGATCGCCTCCTCGGCGCCGGGGTCCAGCGCGAGCGGCGCGGCACCCGACGGAGTCGCCTCGGGCTCCTCCTCCTCGTGGTGCTCTCCCGGCCCCGGCAGGCCGTAGTTCGTCTCGTGCCGGCCCCACGCGAAGCCCACCGTGACGCCGTCGCCGTGCCACGACGCGCCGAGTGCACCACCCTCGGTCTCGCTGTCCGAGTTCGGCACCGTGCCGCGGGTCAGGTCAGGCTCCTCGCCCTCGGCGATCGCCTCCTGCCGCGCGGCCCGCGACCACGCGTAGCCCGGCACGTCGTAGTCGTCGGTCTCGCGCAGGTAGCCGTGCGCGTGCAGGCCGACCGCGCCGACCTGGCCATCGACGCGGGCTGCGCCGCTCAACTCGTCGTCGGCGGTCTCGCCGCGTACCTCGGCCGCGCCGGACCAGCCTTCATCCCGCGCCGCCGGGATGCGCCCGTCGACGACGTTCACGACGCCGCCGACCGCACCGCTGCCGTAGAGCAGCGTCGACGGGCCCTTGAGCACCTCGACCTGGTCGGCCAGGATTTCTTCGATGCCGACCGAGTGGTCCGGGCTCAGGTTGCTCACGTCGAGCGCGCTCACGCCGTTCTGCAGCATCAGCACGCGCTCGCCCGAAAGTCCGCGGATGATCGGCCGGCTGGCGCGCGGCCCGAAGAAGCTCGCAGTGACGCCGGGCTGCGTGGCGAGCGTCTCGCCGAGGCTGCTCGAGATGCGTCGGGCGAGGTCGTCGCCGGCGAGCACCACGGCGGCCTGCACGAGGTCGGTGGCGCCGACGCGCAACGGGTTGGCGGTCACGACGATCTCCTCGAGCTCGGCGTGCGGTGACATGGATTCGGCGGAGGCGGTGGACGCCGCGAGCAGCGACGCGACCGCCAGGGACAGGCGTGAAGAAGAGACGTTCATCGAAGGCTCCGTAACGCAGGGCCCGGGGCCGTCTCGGCTCCGGGCGGAACAGGCTGGAATGGTTCGAGGGCCGCGCGGCCCGGTGCGTCAGGCTCGGAGCTCGGGGGGTGCGCGCGCCTGGAAGGGACGGGCGGTGCAGGCCGTGAATTCGAGGGAGACGGCCGCGACTGCGGGGACGGCAGGTCGCAGGAAGGGCAGCTGCTGGGTCGACGCGGCGGGCGGCGGAGCCGCGCGATCGTGCCCGCTCCAGCAGAGGCAGGGCTTCGAGGCCCCGGATCCCTGCGCATCGTGCGAATGCGCCACGTGCACGAACGCAGACAGTGCGACCGCGAGCACGAGTACCACGGCCCACAGCCGGGCGGCACGGGCCGTCGGCGGTGCGCCGGGGTGCGGCAGCAGGCGCGCTGTGTGGGGAACGGGTGACAAGGGAACGGGCTTCGGCTGGCGGGTTTCAGGCGAAACTATCGGGTAGCACCGCTGCGGTCAAGGCGGCATAATCGCCGCGACATGCATATCGGCACGTCCGTATCGAGTCCTCTTCGGGCCGTCCGCCACGCGGGTCCCGCGGCCCGGCTGCGAGCCCGGTGAGGCTCGGGCCCGAAGGCCTCGCGGCGCAGCTGCGGCGCGGGCTGCAAAGCACCTATCTCGTCACCGGCAGCGAGCCTCTCCTGGTCGGCGAGGCCTGCGACGCCATCCGGGCCGCGGCGCGCGCGGCAGGCTACGGCGACCGCGAGGTGCACTTCGTCGAGCGCGGGTTCGACTGGAACGCGCTGCTCGCCGACGCCGCCAACCTCTCGCTCTTCGCGACGCGCCGGCTCATCGAGCTCCGGTTCTCGTCCGCCCCCGACGCCGCCGCGGCGAACGTGCTTGCCTCGCTCGCCGCCCAGCCGCCCGCCGACAGCCTTCTGCTCGTGACCGGCCTGCTCGAGCGCAAGTCGCTCGGCAACGTCTGGGTCCAGGCGTTCGAGCGCCACGGCGTGGTGGTCGTCGCGCAGCCCGTCGCCCGCGCCGCGCTCCCGCGCTGGATCGCCGACCGGCTCGAGAGCCGCGGCGTCCGCATCGAACAGGACGCCGCCGCGCTGCTCGCGGATCGCGTGGAGGGCAACCTGCTCGCCGCCCAGCAGGAGATCGAGCGCATCGCGCTCCTGGCGCCGGGCGCGACGCTCGACGTGGCGAGCGTCGCCGAGGCCGTGGCCGACAGCGCGCGCTACGACGTCTACGATCTGGTGACGGGCGCGCTCTACGGCGATGCGGCCAGGGCGCTCAAGGTTCTCGCGGGACTGCGGGCCGAGGGCCATGAGCCGCCGCTGCTCGTCTGGGTGCTCGTGCAGGAGCTGCGGCTCCTGTCCCGCGTCGAGGAAAGCGCCGCGCGGCTCGGCTCCGTCGACGCCGCGCTGCGGGCCGAGCAGAGCTGGGGCAGCCGCCAGGACGCGGTCCGCGCCGCGCTGCGACGACTTCGCCGCCCCGACATCGACCGCTGCCTCGCGGATGCCGCGGTGCTCGATCGCACGGCGAAGGGCGGAGCCCGGGGCGACCCGTGGCTGCTGTTCGAATCGCTGGTCGCGAGGATTGCCGGCGTTCCGCTGGCCGCATGAGTCCGCTAGGTGTCTTCGGCGGCACGTTCGACCCGATCCACTTCGGCCACCTGCGGACGGCGTTCGAGCTCATGCAGAGTCTCGAGCTCGGCGAGGTGCGTTTCGTGCCGGCGGGCGATCCGCCGCACCGCGGGATGCCTGCCTGCGACCCGATGCGAAGGCTCGAGCTGGTGCGCGCCGCGACGGCCGACCAGGCAGGCTTTCTCGTCGACGACCGGGAGCTCAGGCGCAGCGGCCCCTCGTACACGGTCACGACGCTCGAGGAACTCCGGGCGGAGATGCCCGCGCGCCCGATCTGCCTGCTGGTCGGCATGGATGCGTTCCTCGGCCTGCCGACCTGGCATCGCTGGCGCGACCTGCTGGAGCTGTCGCATCTCGTCGTCGCGCACCGGCCTGGCTGGCCGGCGCCGGCCGGGGGCGTGCTCGCCGGGCTGCTCGCCGAACGTGGCGCCGACGACGCAGCCGCGCTGCGCACCGAGTGCGCAGGCCGCATCCTCGTCCAGCCGGTGACGCCCCTCGAGATCTCCTCGACGGCCCTGCGCGAGCTGCTCGCGTCCGGCCGCGATCCCCGGTACCTGTTGCCCGATCCCGTGCGCGAAATCGTTCGCGTCACGGCGTGTTACGCCCGTACTACCGAGAGGTGAGCATGACAGTGAAGCGCAAGACCCCACGACGCACCGCGACCGCTTCCCGAACGGCCGGCGCGAAGCCCCGGCCCGCCGCTGCAGCCCGGAAGACCCGTCCGGCCGCTCGGGCGAAGAAGAAGCCGACGCTCCAGGAGATCGTGCTGTCCGCGCTCGCAGACATGAAGGCCGTCGACGTGAAGTCGCTCGACGTGCGGAAGCTCACGGACATCACCGACACGATGGTGGTCGCGAGCGGGACCTCGGACCGGCACGTGAAGTCGATCGCCGACCGGGTGGTCGAACGCTGCAAGGAAGCGGGGTTCCGCCCGTACGGGGTCGAGGGCGAGCGCGACGGGGAGTGGGTGCTGCTCGACCTCCAGGACGTGGTACTGCACGTGATGCTGCCGCGGGTGAGGCAGTTCTACGCGCTCGAGAAGCTCTGGGAGTCGGGCGGCGCCGCAGCCTGACGCCCCGGGGCCCCGTCGGTGCTCATGAAGCTCGTGGCGGCCGGCACGCGCATGCCGGCGTGGGTGCAGGCGGGCTGCGACGAGTATGCGGGCCGTCTCCGCGGCGACTACCGGCTCGAACTCGTCGAGGTCGAGCTCGGGCGGCGGAGCGCGGGGCCCGACGTGAGCCGGGCGGTCGCCGTGGAAGGGGAGCGGATGCTCGCCGCCGCCGGCGCGCGCACCGCGATCGTTGCCCTTCAGGTCGCAGGCCGGCCGCTCACGACCGATCAGCTCGCCAGGTGGCTCGAGGAACGCGCCGTGCATGGCGAGCCGCTTGCATTCTGTATCGGCGGGCCGGACGGTCTCGCCCCGGTCGTCGACCAGCGGGCCTGTCTCCGGTGGTCCCTGTCGCCGCTCACGCTGCCGCACGCGCTCGCCCGCCTGGTCGCCGCCGAGGCGCTCTACCGGGCCGTCACGGTGATCAAGGGGCAGCCCTACCACCGGGCCTGACTCCACGGCCCGAAACCGGCTTCCGCTCGGTGGACACCGGCCCTGCGGCGCGATTGAATGCGGGATTGACCCTCGATCAGGAAAGCGCCTCATGCACCCGTATCCGCACGTCTACAAGGTCCAGGCCAGTTCCCTTCCGGAGGGTGACGTCCCGGTGACCTCCGAAGGGCTTCCGTCGCTCGCCACGGCGCCGCCGCCGGAGTTCGACGGCCCCGGCGGCCGGTGGTCCCCCGAGACCCTGCTGTGCGCGGCCATCGCCGACTGCTATCTGCTCAGCTTCCGCGGCGTCGCCCGTGCCAACAAGTACGCCTGGACGTCGCTCGAGTGCGAGGCCGAAGGGATGCTGGACCGCGTCGAAGGCAAGACGCGCTTCACGCGGATCGTCGTCAGGGCGAAGCTGGTGGTCCCGGCCGGCAGCGACGAGGCCAAGGGCCGGCAGCTCGCGGAGCGCGCCGAGCAGGTGTGCCTGATCAGCAATTCGCTCGTCGCCGAGCGCCACTGCGAAGTGACGGTCACGAGCGCCTGATCGCGACGATGCACGTCGTCCCGACCGTGCCGTCCGTACTGCTCGCCTCTGCCTCGCCGCGCCGCAGCGAACTGCTCCGGCAGATCGGCGTCGCGCACGAGGTGCGGCCCGTGCACGTCGACGAGTCGCCGCTGCCCGGCGAAGCGCCGGCCGCTTACGTGCTGCGGCTCGCGGAACGCAAGGCCGCCGCGCTGCGACGCGGTCTCGGCTCCGCCGATCCGAGGCCCGTGCTCGCGGCCGACACGACGGTTGCCCTCGACGGCCGCATATTCGGCAAGCCCGGCGGCGCGCCGGAGCTGCACGAGATGCTGGGCGCGCTCTCGGGCCGCACGCACCAGGTGCACACGGCCGTCGCCGTGCTGCACGCCGGCGGCGCCTCGGCGCGGGTGAGCACGAGCGACGTGAGCCTGCGCCCGCTCACGCGCGACGAGATCGACTGGTACTGGAGCACCGGCGAGCCGGCCGACAAGGCCGGCGGCTACGCCGTGCAGGGCCGGGCGGCCGTGTTCATCCGCCACATCTCCGGCAGCTACTCGGGCGTGATGGGCCTGCCGCTCTACGAGACGTGGGAACTGCTCGCGCCGGTGCTAGGTCCCACTGCAGGGAGCGGCGCGCCGTGAGCACGGAGATGGTGGTGAACGTGAGCCCGCGCGAGACACGCTCGGCGCTGCTGGAGAACGGCGTGCTCCAGGAGCTCTTCGTCGAGCGCGCGAGCCGGCGCGGGCTCGCCGGCAACCTCTACAAGGGACGCGTGTCGCGGGTGCTGCCGGGCATGCAGGCGGCCTTCATCGACATCGGGCTCGAGCGCACGGCGTTCCTGCACGTCTCGGACATCGTGCAGCCGGCCGATGCCGAGGGCGCCGGCGAGGCGCTGCGCACGGACAGCATCCGCGAGCTCGTCGGCGAGGGCGCGGACATCCTCGTGCAGGTGCTCAAGGACCCGCTCGGCACCAAGGGCGCCCGCCTCACGACCTTCATCACGATCCCTTCGCGCTACCTGGTGTACATGCCGTTCGGCCGGGGAGTCGGCGTCTCGGCGCGCATCGAGAACGAGGCCGAGCGCCAGCGCCTCCGCGAGGCGGTGCAGGGGTACATGGAGCCCGGCGCCGCGGGCGGTTACATCGTGCGCACCGCGGCCGAGGCTGCCTCGGGCGACGCGCTCAGGGCCGACATGCTGTTCCTGCGCAGGCTTTGGGACCTGCTCACCGCCAGGGCCCGCGGCGCGGCGCAGGGCACGCTCGTGCACGAGGACCTGCCGCTGCCGCTCAGGCTGATGCGCGACCTCGTCGGCGAAGGCGTCGACCGGGTCCTCGTCGACAACGAGCGCACGTGCGAGCAGATGCGCGAGTTCGCCGCGACCTTCATGCCGGGGCTCGAGGCGCGCGTCGAGCGCTACAACGGCAGCCGGCCGATCTTCGACCTGCACGGCGTCGAGGAGGAGATCCAGCGCTCGCTCGAGCGCAAGGTCGCGCTCAAGTCGGGCGGCTACCTGATCATCGACCAGACCGAGGCGCTCACGACGATCGACGTCAACACGGGCGCCTACGTCGGGCACCGCAACCTCGAGGAGACGATCTACCGCACGAACCTCGAGGCCGCCGTCGCGATCGCGCGCCAGCTGCGGCTCCGCAACCTCGGCGGCATCATCATCATCGACTTCATCGACATGGAGGAGGAGGAGCATCGCCGGCAGGTGCTCCAGGCGCTCGAGAAGGCGCTCGCCAAGGACCACGCGAAGACGCACGTGTCGACCGTCTCGGCACTCGGTCTCGTCGAGATGACGCGCAAGCGCACGCGCGAGAGCCTCGCGCACCAGCTGTGCATGCCGTGCCCGGCCTGCGAGGGACGCGGCTTCCTCAAGACGCCCGAGACCGTATGCTACGAGATCTTCCGCGAGATCCTGCGGCAGGCCGGCCAGTTCGACCTGCAGCAGTTCCTCGTGCTCGCGCACCAGGACGTCATCGAGCGCCTCCTCGACGAAGAGTCCGCCGCCCTCGGCGAGCTCGAAGTGCTGGTCGGCAAGCCCATCCGGCTCCAGACCGAATCGCTGTACGAGCCGGACCAGTACGACGTGGTGCTGATGTGAGCCGCGCGAGCGGACGCGGCGGGTCCGCCGGACCGTGGCGGGTGATCGCAGGCGTCCTCGGCGCGCTGGTCATCGTCGCCGCGCTGCTGATCGGAGCGCTGCGGTTCGCGCTGGCGCGCGTGCCGGACAACGCCGCGCGGATCCAGGGCTGGATCGAGCGCCAGACCGGGCTGCGTCTCGACGTGGACGCGGTCGACGCGCGGCTGCGCTGGTACGGCCCCGAGGTGGTGCTGAAGGGCGTCAGCGTGCTCGACCGCGACGAGACGCAGGCGCTCTTCGAGACGCGCGAGGCGACGGTCGCGCTCGACGCCTGGAGCCTGTTCCGCACGGGCGAGCTCGTGGCGGGGCGGGTGGCCTTCGTGGAGCCCGCGGTGACGGTGGTGAGGCTCGCCGACGGCCGCATCCGCCTGCTCGGGCTCCGCGAGCGCCCGGCCGACCGGCCACCGTTCGACTTCGACCGCCTGCCCGCCGGCGAGCTCGAGATCATCGACGCGAAGGTGCACTTCCGCGACCTCAGGACCGGCCGCGGGCCGTGGACGCTCGAGCACGTGAGGGTCTCGCTGCAGCGCGGTGAGCGCTCGGTGGACGTCCGCGGCCACGCGCAGCTGCCCGGCCAGATCGGATCGCGGATCGAATTCGACGGCTGGCTGCGCGGCGCGCTCGACCGGTTCACCGACCTCGAGGCCCGCCTGTCGCTGGACGTGGATCGGCTCGAGCTCGCGGGGCTCGCCGAGTTCGTGCCGGCCGGCCGTGCGCGTCCCCTTTCCGGCTCGGGAACGGCAAACGGCTCCCTGCACGTGTCGCACGGGCAGCTGCGGCAGGCGCGGCTCGATCTCGCGCTCTCGGACGTCGCGCTCGAGCTGCCGGCGCGTGCGACGCCGGCGATCGTCGCGGTGCAGCTTTCGGCACCCTACCGGCCCGCAGGCTCGTCGCCGCTCAGCATGCCCATGGCCGACACGACTTTCGTCGAGCGGCCGGCGCCCGCGCTGCCCGCGGAGGCGCGCTACGCGTCGATCGGCGGCCGCCTGCGACTGCGCCAGGACGGCGACGGCTGGCTGTTCCGCGCCATCGACCTGCGGCTGCAGCGCACGCCGGGCGAGCCCGTCACGCCGGCTGGCATCTCCGGTCGATGGAGCGGTCGCGCGGCCAGCGCGTTCGATGGACTCGTCGATGTGAACGGGCTCGATCTCGCCGCGGCCTGGCCGCTCGCGCTCGCCTTCGCGCCGCCGGGGCTCGATCCGTGGTCGGGGCTCGATCCGTCGGGACGCATCGACCGTCTGCGGGCCGGGATCACGCGCGAGCGCGCGGGCTCGGATCCGCGCTGGACCGTGGCGGCCGAGTTCTCCGGCATCGCGGCGAGGCCCGTGTCGCGCTGGCCGGGTCTTGCCGGGCTGTCGGGCGCCCTGTCGGGCACCGATCAGCGAGGACGCCTCGGACTGCGCTCGGACGCTCCGTCGTTCGAATGGCCGCGGCTGTTTCGCGAGCCCATCACGGGACGACTCGTGGTGGCGGACGTCGACTGGCGTCGCGACGGCGAGGGCTGGATCCTCGCTTCGAGCGACGTCGCGATCGACCACGAGCAGGCGAACGTACGCGGCTCGTTCGAAGCGAGCCTGCCGATGAACGGCCGCTCGCCCGTGCTCGCGATCGATGCGAGCGTGGACCGCCTCGATGCCCGACTGGTCCGACGCGTTCTGCCGATCGGGCGCCTCAAGCCGCGCACGGCCGTCTGGCTCGGTGCCGCATTCGGGCAGGGAACCGCAACCCAGGGGCGGTTCGTCTACCGGGGTCCCACGCGCAAGTTTCCCTTCCGCAACGGCGAGGGGGAGTTCTACGCGACCGCGACGGTCGACGGCATACGCCTCGATTACTTTCCCGGTTTTGCGCCGCTCACCGACGCCGCGGGCACGGTCGAGTTCCGCAACGCAGGCCTGCGCGCGTCGCTGCGCAAGGGAGCCGTCGGAGGGCTCGCGCTCGACCGGGCAGTGCTCGACATCGCCGACGTCAAGGAGCCGGTACTCGACATCGACGCCGCGGCGCGCGGCGATCTCGCCAAGGCGCTCGCCGTGCTGCAGGGCAGCCCGCTCGGGCCGCGACTCGGCCGCCAGTTCATGTCGATCACGGGGCAGGGCCGGGCCGAGTATGCGTTGCGGCTCAGGCTGCCCACGAAGGATCCGGAGTCGCGCGACTACCGGGTCCGCGCGACGCTCGAGGCCGCGACCGTCGCGCTGCCCGTGCTCAAGTCGCCCGCGACCAACGTGACCGGCTCGTTCGAGATCCACAACCTGGACATCCGCGCCGACTCGCTGCGCGGCAACTTCCTGGACGGGCCGTTCGAGCTCAGCGCGCGACCCGGGCCGACGGGCCGCGGGGTCACGGCCGCGGTGCTGCTTTCCGGAACGGGCCGCGCCGCCGGCGCGCGGCTGCCCGCATTCATCGGCCTGCCCGACACGATCCGCATGAGCGGAACGTTCCCGTGGAAGCTCGAGGGTCGGTTCGAACGGCGTGCCGAGGGCGAGACGTGGCCGGGCCGCTTCGAGGTGGAGAGCGACCTTCGGGGTCTCGGCATCGACGCGCCCGCACCGTTTGCGAAGACCCCTGCGGACCCGCGCCCGACGTTCGTCACGCTCGACCTACCCGTGCCTGGGCGAACCGCCCTGCGGCTCGAGACTGGCTCCGCGCGGGCCGCCCTCGCATTTGCGATGCGCCGCGACGGTCGCTGGCTGCTCGATCGCGGCCTCGCACGATTCGACGGTCGGCCGGCCAGCCTGCCGCCACAGCCCGGGCTCCATTTCGCCGGGGACTGGCCCGAGTTCGACCTTGCCCAATGGCTCGCGCTGCGCCCGTCGCAACCCGGCACGACTCGTCTCGACGAGTGGCTCGGCGCGGCGGACGTCCACCTCGACCGGGTCCGCGTGCTTGGCTTCGAGTTCGACGACGTGGTCGCGCGCCTGCAGCCGCTCGAGCGGTCGTGGCAGGTCGTGGTCGACGGGCCCATGGCCGCAGGCACCGTCGTCGTGCCGGCCGACTTCAAGGGTCCCGACGCCCTCACCCTCGACATGCGGCGTCTCGCCCTGCGCTCGGCGAAATCGACTCCTGCGGCAGGCCGGGCGCGCGAAGGCGACCCGCGCGAGCTGCCTGCCCTCGTCGTGCGCGTCGACGACTTCACCTGGGAGGGCCGGCGCTTCGGACGGCTCGCGGCGGACCTGGCGCGCGAGCCGCTCGGCCTGCGACTCGAGCGACTCACGACCGAATCGCCGGACTTCCAGCTGCGCGGCAGCGGCAGCTGGTTCGTGGAGCCGGACGGGTCCCGCACGCGTCTCTCGCTCGACTTCTCGAGCACCGACCTCGCTGCGGCCGCGCGTGCGCTGGGATACCGGCCCGGCGTCGAGGCCGAGAGTGCGTCGGCCGTCGCGAGCGTGACGTGGCCGGGCGGGCCGGCGTCCGACGTCATCGCTCGCACCGACGGAACGGTGACGGTCGCGCTCGACCAGGGCCAGCTGCGCGGCGTCGAGCCGGGCGCGGGCCGCATGCTCGGCCTGCTCAGCATCGCGGAACTGCCGCGCCGGCTCTCGCTCGACTTCCGGGACGTGACCGGCGAGGGACTCGCATTCGACACGGTGCGCGGCGACTTCGAGGTCCGCGCCGGCAACGCCTACACGCAGAACCTGCTGGTGAAGGGCGCTTCGATCGACCTCGGCGTCGTCGGGCGCACGGGGCTCGCGTCGCAGGACTACGACCAGACCGTGATCGTGAGCGGCAACCCGAGCGGCGCGATCACGGTGGCGGGCGCCCTGGCCGGCGGGCCCGTCGGCGCGGCCGGCGCGCTCGTGCTGTCGCAGTTGTTCAAGGGACAATTGCAGGGTCTCGCGCGGGTCTACTATCGCGTGACGGGGCCCTGGGCGAATCCCGTCGTGCAGCGCGTGTCGGCGGCGTCGAGCCCGAACCTCAATGCCGGCGCGGCGAGCGGCCCGCAGCGGGAGGCGACACCGTGACGTCGGTGGCGGCGATCCAGATGACCTCTTCCGCCGACGTGGGCGGCAACCTCGCAACGGCCGAGCGCCTGCTCGGCGAGGCCCGCGGGCGCGGCGCGACCGTCGCGGCGCTGCCCGAAAACTTCGCGTTCATGGGACTCGACGAGGCGGACAAGTTCCGCATCGCGGAGGAGGAGGGCGATGGCCCGATCCAGCGTGCGCTCGGGGCCGTCGCGCGCGGGCTCGGTCTGTGGATCGTCGCGGGCACGGTGCCGCTCCGGGTTCCGGGCGAGCGGCGGCTCGCCGCGGCCTGCCTCGTCTACGACTCCACCGGCCGATGCGTCGCGCGCTACGACAAGATCCACCTGTTCGACGTCGAGATTCCGGGCAGGTGCGAGCGTTACCAGGAGTCCGCCTCGGTGCGGCCCGGCCGGGAGCCGGTCTGCGTCGACACGCCAGCGGGCCGGCTCGGGCTCGCCGTGTGCTACGACGTCCGGTTCCCGGAGCTTTTCCGCAGGCTGCTCGACCTCGGTGCGGAGTGGTACTGTCTCCCTGCCGCGTTCACGGCACCCACCGGCCGTGCCCATTGGGAAACCCTGCTGCGCGCGCGGGCGATCGAGAACCTGTGCCACGTGGTCGCGCCCGCCCAGTCGGGATTCCACGACAACGGCCGGGAGACCCACGGCGACTCGATGATCGTCGACTGCTGGGGCCGCGTGACGGCCCGGCTGCCGCGTGGCACCGGCGTGGTCGTGGGCGCGATCGACCTCGTGCGCCAGCGCGAGGTCAGGCAGAATTTCCCGAGCATCTCCCACCGCCAGTCGACGTCCTGACACCCATGCCCATCCAGATCCCGCCGGCCCTGTTCTCGCCTCGCTCGCCCGTGCTGCTCGAGCCGGGGCGCGACGACCCGATGGACATCGCGCGCGCGAGCCTGCTCGCGCCGGCCGGACTCGACGAGGACCGCGTCGCGAGCGTGCTCGGCGACGTGATGGGCCACGCGGTCGATTACGCGGACGTCTACTTCCAGCTGACCCGCGAGGAGTCCTGGGCGCTCGAGGACGGCATCGTCAAGGACGGCGCCCACAGCATCGACCACGGCGTCGGCGTCCGCGCGCTCTCGGGCGAGAAGACCGGGTTCGCGTACTCCGACGAGGTCGTCCTTCCCGCGCTGCTCGAGGCCGCACGCGCGGCTCGCGCCATCGCGCGGGCAGGGTCGGCCGGCGGCCAGCAGGTGTGGCGCGCGACGCGCGGGCGCGGCCTGTATCTCCCGGTCGACCCGGTCGAGACGCTCGGCGACCGCGACAAGGTGAAGCTGCTCGAGGAAGTCGATCGCGAGGCGCGCCGGCTCGATGCCCGGATCACGCAGGTGATGGCGAGCCTCGCGGCCACGCACGACACGATCCTGGTCATGGCGAGCGACGGCACGCTGGCGGCGGACGTGCGCCCGCTCGTGCGGCTCAACGTCTCGGTCATCATCGAGCAGGACGGGCGGCGCGAGCAGGGTTACGCCGGCGCGGGCGGACGTTTCGCCTACACGGAATTCCTGGCCGGCGACCGCTGGCGCGACCTCGTGCGAGAGGCCGTGCGCACGGCTCAGGTGAACCTGGCCGCGGTACCTGCGCCGGCGGGCACGATGACCGTGGTGCTCGGCGCCGGCTGGCCCGGCGTGCTGCTGCACGAGGCGGTGGGCCACGGCCTCGAGGGCGACTTCAACCGCAAGGGCACCTCCGCGTTCAGCGGCCGCATCGGCCAGCGGGTCGCGGCCCCGGGCGTCACGATCGTCGACGACGGCACGCTGCCGGCGCGGCGCGGCTCGCTGAACGTCGACGACGAAGGCACGCCGACGGGTTGCACGACGCTGATCGAGGACGGCGTGCTGCGCGGCTACCTGCAGGACAAGCTCAACGCGCGGCTCATGGGAGTCGCACCCACCGGCAACGGCCGCCGCGAGTCGTTCGCGCATCTCACCCTGCCGCGGATGACGAACACGTACATGCTGCCGGGCCCGCACGCGCCGGAGGAGATCCTGGCCTCGGTGCCGAGGGGGCTCTACTGCCGGAATTTCGGCGGCGGGCAGGTCGACATCACCTCGGGCAAGTTCGTGTTCTCGGCGAGCGAGGCCTACCTGATCGAAGACGGCCGCATCACCACGCCCGTGAAGGGCGCGACCTTGATCGGCAACGGGCCGGACGTGATGACCCGCGTCTCGATGGTCGGCAGCGATCTCAAGCTCGACGACGGCGTCGGGACCTGCGGCAAGGAGGGCCAGGACGTGCCCGTCGGCGTCGGGCAGCCGACGCTCAGGGTCGACGGGCTCACCGTCGGCGGCACTGCATGAGGCGGACTTCCCGGGGCCTGCGGTGATGTGGCTTCCGCGGCCGCTCTACGAGGCGATTCCCTACGTGTACTCGGGCGTCGGCGCGGTGCTCGTGGCGGCTGCGCTGCTGCTTGAGCACGGGCCACGCGGCCTGCTGCTCGCGGCGGGTGTCGTGGCGCTGACGGCCGGGGTCATGCTGTGGATGCGCAGGCGCGACTACCGCTCGAGCCACCAGCAGTACGACTCCCGCTCGCTCGACGACTGACGCTTCAGGCGTCGCGTTCGACCGCGGCTTCGGCGCCTTCCTCGTTCACTGCCTCGCCGGGCTCCTCGTCGGCGTCGTCGGAGTCCGTCGCAGCCTGGCCGAGGAGGTGGTAGGTGAGGTCGTGCTGGCCGATGCGCACGACGTCGCCCGGCTTGAGGCGGTGGCGCCGTGCGCGGCGGCCCTTCACGTAGACGCCGTTCGTGCTGTTGAGGTCCTCGACCCAGCTGCCGTCGGTCGTCGTCACGATCTGCGCGTGGTGACGGCTCACGACCCTGCTGTCGATCCGGAGATCGTTGTCCTCAGTGCGACCGATGACGCACCGGCCGGGCACCAGCAGCAGTTCGGAAACGGGCTGTCCGTCGTGCGACACCGCGATGCGCCCCACGGGAGGCTGCTCGTGGCGCGCAGTGTCGTCGAGCGACAGTCGCTCGGCCTTGGTCAGCGTGCGCGCCGCGTACTCGGTCCACTGCAGCTCCGCGATCGCGGCATCGAGGTCCGCGGACGAGACGGTCCGGCGGTCCTGTGCGAAAGCCGCGAGCAGCGCCGTGTCGCAGAGCGTGTTGATCAGGCGCGGGATGCCGCCCGTGTACTTGTAGAGGACCGGGAACGTCTCGGGCTCGAAGATCTCCCGGCCTTCGGATCCCGCGACGCTCAGGCGGTGCCGCACGTACGCTGCGAGATCGTCCTCGCCGAGCGCCGACAGGTGGAAGCGCAGGCGCACGCGCTGACGCAGCTGCACCAGGTCGGGCGAGTCGATCTTGGCGTTCAGCTCGGGCTGGCCGGCCAGGATGATGCGCAGGACCTTCTCCTTGGTCGTCTCGACGCCCGACAGCAGGCGCACTTCCTCGAGCACCTTGTTCGTGAGGTTCTGCGCCTCGTCGACGATCAGGAGCACCTTGCGGCCCGCGGCGTACTGCTCGATCAGGAACTGGTTCAGCGTCGCGATCAGCTCGGCCTTGCGCATCTTGAAGGGATTGAAGCCCCACTGCGCGAGCACGGACTGCAGGAACTCGATCGGCGAGATCTGGGTCTGGTTGATCTGCGCGACCACCACGTCCTGCTGCATCTCCTTCAGGAACGTCTCGATCAGCGTCGTCTTGCCCGAGCCGATCTCGCCCGTGATCACGACGAATCCGTCCGTGAACCAGATCGTCGACTCCATGTAGGCCTTGGCGCGAGAGTGGATCGCGCTCAGGTACAGGAAGGCGGGATCCGGGCTCAGCCTGAAAGGCAGTTCCTTGAGCGCGAAGTGTTCGAGGTACATGCAGTGCTCCGACGCCTACTATACGGGAGCGGACCCGGGAGCCAAAAAAGCGCTCCGTCACAGAAACAGCAACAGGGTCGTGACTGCGTACAGCAGGCGCGGCGTCCAGAGGGACGCGGTCTCCACCTGCTCGTCCGAGCGGCGCCTCCGCCTGTCGGCAAGCGCCGACAGAATCGCTGCGTCGCCGGACGCCGCGACGAGTCGTGCCCTCGCCCGGTCGTCCGCGCGGGGCACCAGCCGCGCATGGACGAGGCAGTCGTACAGCGCGCGGCCCGCCGCCGCGAGTCCCGAGGCGTCGCGTAGCCGGGCCGCAGCCCCACGGTGGGCCGCGTGTTCGGCGGCGAGCCGCAGGGAGAGGTGGGGCGGCAGGCCCGACTCGAGTGCCGTCGCGATCACCTGCAGGGCCTGCCCGGTCTCGAGCAATCGCGTCCGCCCGGTGCGCCAGATGGCGTACGCCGCGATGCCGATCGCGAGCACCAGGGCCAGGGGCGCAGTGAAGGCCCGGAGCCAGGTCCAGCCGTCGATGTCGCCCTGCAGCCACGCGGGCATCGGTCCGATCGCGGCGGCAACGACGAGCAGGCCGACCGGCAGCAGCGAGCGCGCGCCCGCGAGCCCTGCATGGCGATCCGCGTGCTCGATGCGTGAAGCGATCGCGGCAAGCGCGCGGTCCGTGCGGCCGATCTGCTCGAATGCGGCGAGCAGGCGCTCGTCTCGTCCGTCGACGAGGCCCGATGCGTGGAAGGCGGCTGCGATGGAGTGGCCGTCGGCCAGCGCATCCGCCGCGACGGCGAGTCCCGCGCGGTCACGCGGCGGTGATTCTGCGGTGAGCGAGCGCACGGCGGCCGCAGGCGGGACGCCTGCGCCGAGCAGCACGGCGAACTGACGCAGGAAGGCCGCCCGATGACGCGGCCGCCGCACGGATCAGCGGGGCACCAGCCGCAGCAGCCGGCGCAGCACCCTGTCGCGCTCCGCCACGGTGCGCGCGAGGATCGTGGCGTGGCCGAGCTTGCGCCCGGGTCGCGGGACCTTGCCGTAGTCGTGGAAACGCACGCCCGGCAGCGCGAGCACGCGCCCGCGGTCCGGCATCGTGCCGATGAAGTTCACCATGGCCGCGGGACACAGCGGCCGCGTGTCGCCGAGCGGCCAGCCGAGGATCGCGCGCAGGTGGTTCTCGAACTGCGACGTCGCCGCGCCTTCGATCGTCCAGTGGCCGGAGTTGTGCACGCGCGGCGCCATCTCGTTCGCGACGAGCCGCCCGCCGTGCACGAAGAACTCGATCGTGAGCACGCCCGCGTAGCCGAAGTGGTCGAGCACGCGGCGCAGGTGGCGCTCGGCGGCACGCTGCAGCCGGGCGTTTCGCCAGGGGGCGCGCGTGACCCTGAGTATTCCGTCGCGATGCTCGTTCTCGACGAGCGGGTATGCGCGCGTCTCGCCGCGGGTGCTCCGCACACCCACGATCGAGACTTCGCGGTCGAACGGCACGAACCCCTCGAGCACCAGCGGCACGCCGCCCAGCCGCGCCCAGGCCGGTTCGACGTCCGCCGGACGCCGAAGCACCGCCTGCCCGCGCCCGTCGTAGCCGAGGCGACGCGTCTTCAGCACGCACGGCAGCCCGATTGCCGTGACCGCGGCGTGCAGCTGATCGGACGTGTCGACGGCGCGGAACGGCGGCGTCGGAATGCCGAGACGGCCGAAGAGTTCCTTCTCGAGGATGCGGTCCTGGGACACGCGCAGTGCGTCGACCGGAGGCAGGCAGGGCCGGCCGGCCGCGACGTCGGTGAGCGCCCCCACGGGCACGTTCTCGAACTCGTAGGTGAGCAGGTCGCTTTCCGCCGACAGCTTCCGCAGGCTCGCCGCGTCGTCGAATGCGCCGACCACGATCGGCGCCACCTTCGCGCCCGGCGCTTCCGGGCTCGAGTCGAGGAAGCGGAACTGCAGCGCGTACGGATGGCCCGCCTGGGCCAGCATCCGACCGAGCTGGCCTGCTCCGATGACCCCGATCCTCATGGTGCGACGGGCGGCTGGCTCGGGTCGGGCTGCGCGAGCACTTTCGCGGTCTGCTGGGCGCGGAACGCGTCGAGAGCCTCGCGCACGGCGGGATGCGTGTTGGCGAGTATCGCGGCCGCGAAGAGCGCCGCGTTGGTGGCGCCCGCGACGCCGATCGCGAACGTCGCGACCGGGATTCCGGCCGGCATCTGCACGATCGAGAGCAGCGAGTCGAGCCCGTTCAGCGTCTTCGACTGCACCGGCACGCCGAGCACGGGCAGCGACGTCTTCGCCGCCGCCATGCCGGGCAGGTGCGCCGCGCCGCCGGCCCCTGCGATGAGGACTTCGAGGCCGCGCTCCCGCGCGCTGCCCGCGTACTCGAACAGCAGGTCGGGGGTGCGGTGCGCCGAGACGACGCGGATCTCGTGGGGCACGCGGAGGCGCTCGAGCGTCTCGGCCGCGTTGCGCAGGGTCTCCCAGTCGGAAGTCGACCCCATGATGATGCCCACGAGAGGTTGCACCGATGCATTGTAGCACCGGGGCGGAGCGGGCCTACTGTGGGGGGGCTTCCGCGAGCAGTTCCCGCAGCCTTCGGAAGAGCTGCCGTGATGAGGCCGGGGGGCGGGCCGACGCGCTCTCGGCACGGGCCTGCCGCACCAGGGCCCGGAGCGGGGCAATCTCCGCAGGCGGCACCAGCGCGCCGAGTTCCGTCCACGCGCCCGGCTCGTCCGCCATCAGCCTGTCGCGCCAGCCTTCGATCACGTGCTCGCGACGCGCGCGCTGGCGGTCCACCTCGGCCCGTTGCTCGAGCGCGACCCGGATCGGTTCGACGTCGATACGCCGCAACAGCTTGCCGATGTAGAGCCGCTGCCGGACCTTTGCGCCGTGGCTCGTGATGCGCCTCCCGGCAAGGACTGCCTCGCGCACGTCCTCGGGCAGCGGCAGCGCGTCGAGTTCGGCCATCGGCAGCGCGACCAGCGACTCGCCGAGATCCTGCAGATCGCGGCTCTGGCGCTTGAGCTCGCTCTTGCTCGGCGGCTCGTCGTCTCGGTCCGGGGGCTCTCCCATCGCGCCGGATGCTAGCACGCGGCGCCCGCCGGGCCCGCTGCTAGAATGCCGAACCCCATCCGACCGGCGCTGCCATGACGCTCGAACGCCCGACCGAAGTCACCCCCGATGGCGCCGACCTGCTCGCGCTCGTCGAGCTCGCGCTCGGGGAAGCCCGCGCGCTCGGCGCGTCGCAGGCCGAGGCGGCGATCAGCCTCGACGTCGGGCTCACGGTCTCGGCGCGCCTCGGCGAGGTCGAGACGGTCGAATACCAGCGGGACCGCGGCCTCGCGGTGACGGTTTACTTCGGCACGCGCAAGGGTGCCGCGAGCACGGCCGACCTGGGGCCCGCGGCGCTCCGGGAGACGGTCGCGAAGGCCTGCAGCATCGCGCGCTACACCGCCGAGGACGCCTGCGCGGGCCTCGCCGATCCCGAGACGCTCGCTCGCGACGTGCCGGACCTCGATCTTTCCCATCCCTGGGACCTCACGCCCGAGGCGGCCTGCGCGCTCGCACTCGAGTGCGAAGCCGCCGCGTTCGCGGTGGACCCGCGCATCACCAACTCCGAGGGTGCCACCGTGAGCTCGCACCGGGGCATGCGCGCGTACGGAAACACGCACGGATTCCTCGCCGCCTACCCGGGCACCATCCACAGCGTGAGCTGCTCCGTGCTCGGGTCGCAGGGCGAGGAGATGGAGCGCGACTACTGGTACACGACCGCGCGCGACTGGCGCGAACTCGAGGCCGCGGCCTCGGTGGGACGGATGAGCGGCGAGCGCGCGGTCCGGCGGCTCGAGGCGCGCAAGCTCGAGACGATGCGCGTGCCGGTGCTGTACGCGCCCGAGGTGGCCCGCGGGCTCGTGAGCCATTTCGTCGGGGCGATCCGCGGCGGCAGCCAGTACCGTCGCGCGTCGTTCCTGCTCGACGCGGCGGGCCAGCAGGTGTTCCCCGACTGGTTCGCGCTGTCCGAGCGGCCGCACCTCGCGAAGGCGCTCGCGAGCGCACCGTTCGACCACGAAGGCGTCGCCACGCGCGACCGCGAGCTCGTCGAGGGCGGCATGCTGCTCGGCTACGTGCTCGGCACGTATTCGGCGCGCAAACTCGGGCTGCGCACGACCGGCAACGCCGGCGGCACGCACAACCTGATCGTGCATGGCCGCGGCCGCGACCTCGACGGCATGCTCGCGCTGCTCGACCGCGGGCTCTACGTCACCGAGCTGATGGGCCAGGGCGTCAACGGCGTCACGGGTGACTACTCGCGTGGCGCGGCGGGCTTCTGGGTCGAAGGCGGGCGCCTCCAGTATCCCGTCCACGAAGTGACGATCGCGGGCAATCTCCGCGACATGTACCGCCAGGTCGTCGAGGTGGGCTCCGACGTCGACGCACGCAGCGGCGTGCGCACGGGTTCGATCCTGGTCGAGCAGATGACCGTGGCGGGCGGCTGAGCGCAGCCCGGCGTCAGGAGACGGACCGCACCAGGTCGAGCAGCGTACGGTCGCGCTGGCTCGCCATCAGTGCGTCGTCGGCGGCACTCGCCGCCGCGTCGGCTGCGGCCACCGCTCGAGGCGCCGGCCGCCGCGGATCCGGCGTCTCGTGCCTCACGGCGGCCAGGATCGAGGCGAGCGTCGTCGAGCCGAGGTCGCGGGCAGGCGCCACGGTGTCGTCCTGGGCGTCGAGCACGAGGCCGTGCGACTCGAGGTCCTCGACGATCTCGCTCAGCACCGTTCCCGGCACCTCGAGCCGCTCGGCGAGGGCCGCGACGTCCCACCGCGGCCCGCCGTCGAGGAATCGCCGCCCGACGAGCGCCATCACCGAAAGCGCGAGTCGCTCGCGCAGCGCGCCCGTCATCGGCACTTCCTCGTGGCCGCTGCGCAGGTGCTCGGGGTGCTGCACGTAGAACGACAGCTGCGCACCCACGAGCAGGATCAGCCAGCTCAGGTGCAGCCAGATGAGGAACAGCAGCACGACGGCGAAGCCCGCGTAGATCGCGGCGACCTGCGTTGCGTAGACGACGAAGCGCGCGAACAGCGCGCCGACGGCGGCCCACAGGACGCCTGCGGACACGGCACCGACCGCGGCGGGCCCGATCCGCACGCGCGTGTTGGGCATGTACGTGTACATGAAAAGGAAGAGCGCGATCACCATCACGTAGGGTGTGACGTGCGGAGTCGAGTCCGCGGCGCCCGCGAGCCCGGACAGCCGGCTCGCGACGGCGCTCGCTTCGATCGAGGCGAGCAGCACGAGCGCGAGCACGGCGACGACGGGCCCGACCAGCATGATTACGACGTACTCGGTCACCCGGCGGGCGAGGCTGCGCGGCCGCTCGACGTGCCACACGAAGTTGAGCGAGCTCTCGACCTTCTGGATCATCGACACGACGGTGTAGAGCAGCACGACGAAGCCGACGGTACCGAGCACCGATCCCCGCACGTTCTCCACGAACCGCATGATGCTCGAGGCGAGGTGCTGGCCCTGTTCGCCAAGCGGGCGCAGCAGGTCGTACAGCGCGGGTTCGATCTGGCGGTGGTAGCCGAAGGCCTGCAGCACCGCGAACGACACCGCGACGATCGGCACGAGTGCGAAGAGCGACGAGTACACGAGGCTCATCGCACGGAGGCCCAGTTCGCCGCGGAACAGGTCGCGCACCAGCGCGTACAGGTAGCGCAGCGGCAGCGCGAGCCAGGCGAGCGGCCCCCCGCCGAGCGACTCGGGCAGGTCGAAAAGCCAGTGCTCGACGCGCTGGCGCAGGGAGGGAAAGAACATGGGGGGCGTGCTCAAGGCGCGGCAAGGGTTGCACGGCGGGGCGGCACGGGCAAGTGCTAGATTATCCGCATGAAATCCGGTTCCGCGCGCTACCCGTCCCGCATCGTGTGCCTGACGGAGGAGACCACCGAGGCGCTGTACCTGCTCGGCGAGGAAGCGCGCATCGTGGGCATCTCGGGATTCACCGTGCGGCCGCCGCGGGCGCGTCGCGAGAAGCCGCGGGTCTCGGCGTTCACGAGCGCCAAGCTCGATCGCATCGCCGAGCTCGAGCCCGACCTCGTGCTCGGCTTCTCCGACCTGCAGGCGGACATCGCCGCGGACCTCGTGAAGCGTGGCATCGAGGTGCACGTCTTCAACCAGCGCAGCATCGCCGACATCCTGCGCGTCGTGCTCATGCTCGGGGGCATGGTGGGCTGCGAGGCGAGGGCGCAGGCGCTCGTCGAGGAGCTCGAGCAGGGACTCGAGGCCGTGCGCGACGCGGCGGCCGGGCTGCCGCGTCGGCCGCGGGTCTACTTCGAGGAGTGGGACTCGCCGCAGATCTCGGCGATCCGCTGGGTCTCCGAGCTGATCGGCATCGCCGGCGGCGACGACGTGTTTCCCGAGCTGGCCGTCCAGTCGCTCGGGCGTGACCGCATCATCGCGGACCCGCTCGAGGTCGTACGGCGGGCGCCCGACGTGGTGTTCGGGTCGTGGTGCGGCAAGAAGTTCAGCCCGCGTGCCGTCGAGGCGCGACCGGGCTGGCAGGCCGTGCCCGCCGTGCGCGACGGCGAACTGCACGAGGTGAAGTCATCGATCATCCTGCAGCCCGGCCCGGCGGCGCTCACGGACGGCGTGCGGGAACTGCATCGCGTGATCGCCCGCTGGGCGATGCGCGACGCCGGCCTGTGAACAACGCCGGTCACGACGTCAGGCGGCGCAGCGCCTCGCGGTACTTATCCGAGGTCTTCGCGATGACGTCGGCCGGGAGCCGCGGCGCGGGCGGAGTCTTGTTCCAGTCGAGCGTCTCGAGATAGTCGCGCACGAACTGCTTGTCGAACGACGGCGGGCTCGTGCCCGGGCGGTACGTGTCGACCGGCCAGAACCGCGACGAGTCCGGCGTGAGCGCCTCGTCGATCAGCGTGAGCGCGCCCGCGTCGTCGACGCCGAACTCGAACTTCGTGTCGGCGATGATGATGCCCCGCGCGAGCGCGTGGGCCGCGGCGTACTCGTAGAGCGCGATCGCCGTATCGCGGACCCTGGCGGCGAGGTCGGCCCCGATGGTCGCCGCCACGGCGTCGAACGCGACGTTCTCGTCGTGCTGGCCCCGCTCGGCCTTGGTCGCCGGCGTGAAGAGCGGGCGCGGCAAGCGGCCGGCGAGCTGCAGTCCGGCAGGCAGGCGTATGCCGCAGACCTCGCCGGTGCGCTGGTAGTCCTTCCAGCCCGACCCGATCAGGTAGCCGCGCACGACCGCCTCCACCGGCAGGGCCCTGAGCCGGCGGACCACCATGCTGCGGTCGGCGATCAGCGCGCGAGCGGCGGCGTCGGGCACGACCCGCTCGAGCGGCACGTCGCCCAGGTGATTCGGGACGATGTGGCGCGTGCGGTCGAACCAGTAGTTGGAGATGGTCGTGAGCACCTGCCCCTTGCCCGGGATCGGGTCGGGCAGGACGACGTCGAACGCGCTCAGGCGGTCGGTCGTGACGATGAGCAGGTGCCGCTCGTCGGCCTCGTAGATGTCCCGCACCTTGCCCTGGTGCACGCGTCGCAGGCCGGGAACGCTCGATTCGTGCATCGGCGGCGAAGGCGGTGTCGAGGATGCTGGGGGCATGGACGTGTCCGGATCGTGGAAGGGCCGGCTGGTACCATACGTCGCCGCCGGAAACGGCGAGTGTTGCAAGGGCGCTCCCGGGCGGTCAAGGAAACCATGGGCTGGTACGGCAAGCTGATCGGTGCGGTGCTGGGTGCGCTCGTCGGGCGCGGGCTGCTCGGCGCCATCGTCGGGTTCATCATCGGCCACCTGTTCGATCGTGCCTCGACGGCCGGGACCCGGCCCGGGTCCAGCCGCGGCGCCGCATCGCCGTCGCCGTCGCCGCCGTCGCCCGACCTGCAGCAGGTGTTCTTCCGCGGGACGTTCCAGGTCATGGGACACGTCGCGAAGGTCGACGGTCACGTGACGGAGCAGGAAATCGACGCCGCCCGTGCCGCGATGCGGCGCTTCTCGCTGGGCGAGGCCGACATCCAGCGCGCGATCGGCTTCTACACCGAGGGCAAGGCCGCGGACTTCCCGCTCGAGGACGTGCTCGGGGCGTTCCGCGCGGCCACGTCGGGCCGCGAGGACCTGCGCCGGCTGTTCGTGCAGATCCAGCTCGAAGCGGCGCTGCAGGGCGCGGGACTGAGCGCCCGCTCGCGCGCGGTGCTCGGCCGCGTCTGCGACGCGCTCGGGATTTCTGCGATCGAGTTCGCCGCGCTGGAGGCGATGCTCCGCATGCGCGGGCCGACCGCCGCCGGGGAGGAGCGGGGTGCGGCGGAGGAACTCGCCGATGCCTACCAGGCCCTGGGCGTCGCGCCCGAGGCGACGGATGCGGAAGTGACGCTGGCGTATCGCCGCCTGATGAGCCAGAACCATCCCGACAAGCTCGTGGCGAACGGCCTGCCGCAGTCGATGATCGAGGCCGCGCACGAGCGCACGCGCCGGCTCATCGCCGCATACGAGCTGTTGCGGAAACACCGTGGGATGAAATAGCCCGCGGGCTGCTAGAGTGAGGATCTTCCGCACCCGGAGCCTCGCCATGCAGCCCGCCTGGATTGCCCCGTCCATCCTGTCCGCGGATTTCGCACGCCTCGGCGAAGAGGTACGCGCGGTGCTCTCCGCGGGCGCGGACGTCGTGCACTTCGACGTGATGGACAACCACTACGTGCCGAACCTGACGATCGGCCCGCTCGTCTGCGAGGCGCTGCGCAAGCACGGCATCGACGCGCCGATCGACGTGCACCTGATGGTGAAGCCCGTCGACCGCATCGTGCCGGACTTCGCGAAGGCGGGCGCGACGTTCATCACGTTCCATCCCGAGGCCAGCGAGCACGTCGACCGCACGATCGGCCTGATCCGCGAGCACGGCTGCCGGCCGGGCCTCGTGTTCAACCCGGCGACCCCGCTCTCGTACCTCGACTACGTGCTCGACAAGCTCGACATGGTGCTGCTCATGTCCGTCAACCCGGGCTTCGGCGGACAGTCCTTCATTCCGTCGGCACTGCCGAAGATCCGGCAGGTGCGGGAGATGATCGACCGCAGCGGGCGCGCGATCCGGCTCGAGGTCGACGGCGGCATCAAGACGGACAACATCGAGGCCGTGGCCGCGGCCGGCGCGGACACGTTCGTGGCAGGCTCCGCGATCTTCGGCGCGAAGGACTATGCGGCGACGATCGCGGCGATGCGGGAGCGGATCGCGCGCGCGCGATAGTGAATAGGGGGTAGTGAACAGGGGGGTCGTCGGAGAGCCTCCCGCCACGCGGCGCGAGCCGCTCCGACGACCCCCCTGTTCACTACCCCCTATTCACTATCCCCTGTTCACTTCCGCCGGAACCCTCCGTCGTCCGATTGATTTTCCGCCTCGGTGCGGGAACGCTTGCTGGAAAGATGTCGCACCCACGGAGGGGTCGCGAATGGCCTGGACCAAGCGCCGCTGGTTCGCCGCCCTCGCGGGAGCACTGGTCGCGATCGTCGGCACGGTGTTCGCCCTCAACTTCACGACGTCCGAAGCCGAGATCGAGAAGACGCTGCGGCACCGCTATGGGATCGACGATCCACAGTTCCGCCGCGAGCTCGGGATCCTGCTCGGCCCGCCGATCGTCGACGGCAACCGCATCGAGGACCTCCAGAATGGCGTCGAGATCTTTCCGGCGATGCTCGACGCGATCCGGCAGGCACGCTCGACCATCACGTTCGAGACGTACATCTACTGGTCGGGCGAGATCGGCCGCCAGTTCTCGCTCGCCCTCGCGGAGCGCGCCCGGCAGGGGGTGCGCGTCCACGTCCTGCTCGACTGGGCCGGCAGCCAGAACGTCGAGCAGTCGGTCATCGACGAGCTGAAGGCGGCGGGCGCGGAGCTGCACTTCTACCACCCGCTGCACTGGTACAACCTCGCGCGCATGAACAACCGCACGCACCGCAAGCTGCTGGTCGTGGACGGCCGCGTCGGCTTCACGGGCGGCGTCGGCATCCGGGACGACTGGCAGGGCGACGGGAGCGACGGGAAGCACTGGCGCGATTCGCACTATCGCCTCGACGGCCCGGGCGTCGCGCAGCTGCAGGCAGCGTTCATCGACAACTGGATCAAGGCGACGGGCGAGGTACTGCAGGGGCCCGGCTACTTCCCGCAGCTCGAGCCCGTGGGCACGGTGCTCGGCCAGGTCTTCACGAGTTCGCCCGAGGGAGGAGGGGACAGCATGCAGCTCATGTACCTGCTGTCGCTCACCGCCGCCGAGCGAACGATCGACATCGCTGCCGCCTACTTCGTGCCGGACGCGCTCACCCGCCGCGCGCTCGTCGCAGCGCTCGAGCGCGGCGTCAGGGTGCGGATCATCGTGCCGGGGCCCTACACAGACGCCGAGATCGTGCGCAAGGCGTCACGCGCCGACTGGGGCAGCCTGCTCGAAGCCGGCGCGGAGATCTACGAGTTCCAGCCGGCGATGTTCCACTGCAAGGCGCTCATCGTCGACTCGCTGCTGGTGTCGGTGGGCTCCACCAACATCGACAACCGCTCGTTCCGGCTCAACGACGAGGCGAATCTCAACGTCTACGACCGGGGGTTCGCGGAGGAAGTGGAACGGGTGTTCGAAGCCGACCTCGCGCGATCCCGTCGCGTGACTCACGACGAGTGGCTCGCCCGTCCGTGGCGCGAGCGGGTGCTCGAGCAGCTGTCCTCGGTGTTTGCCTCGCAGCTCTGAGCCGCAGGTTCGCGAGGCTGGAAGCCGGCCGGAGCGAGGTCCGCGAGAAGCCTACTCGTCGTCGTCCTCGTCCTCGTCGTCCGCCGCGGTCGCGGCCTTCGAGCGGGCGCGGAGCGCGAGCGGCGAGGGCGCCGAGGGCTGCGCGGACATCTGCGCGGCCTTGCCCTTGAGGCGCGGGCGCACGCCGTAGACGACCATCGTCTTGCCCCGGGCGGTGAGCAGGCCCTGCTCCTCGAGCACCTTGAGCACGCGGCCCGCCATCTCGCGCGAGCAGCCGACGAGCCGCGAGAGCTCCTGGCGGCTAACCTTGATCTGCGTGCCCTCCGGATGCGTCATCGCATCGGGCTCGTTGCAGAGGTCCATGATCGCGTGCGCGACGCGGCCGGTGACGTCGACGAACGCGAGGTCGCCGAGCTTGCGGTTCGTGCGGTCGAGGCGGCTCGCGAGCTGCGTGGCGAGTTCGAAGAGCAGCGTCGGGCTCTCGGCGGCGATCTGGCGGAAGCGCGGGTAGGTCATCTCCGCGAGCTCGCACTGGCTGCGGGTGCGGACCCAGGCGCTGCGCTGCGGCTGCTCGTTGAAGAGGCCCATCTCGCCGAAGAACTGGCCCTTGTTGAGGTAGGCGAGGACCATCTCGTTGCCTTCCTCGTCCTCGATCAGCACCTCGACCGAGCCCTTGATGACGTAGTAGAGGACGTCCGGCACGTCGCCCGCGTGGATCAGCACCGTCTTCGACGGCACCGTGCGGATCCGGCAGTAGCTCAGGAACCGGTTGATGGCCGGGATCTCGCTCAAGGGTCGTCCGCCGGTCTCCATGCTCCCCGTCCTTCGATTTATGTTAAAGCTCCGCGGATTTAATAGAAACGCAGCGGTTGCCGCAAGCTCAGATGCGGTAAGCCGTGCGCGTCATGATCCGTGCCGTGCCCCGCATCAGTCGCTGCACGAAGCCCGGCAGCTCGCGGCCGCCGGCCTCGAGCGCCTCTGACCCGTGCTTCGCCTCGTCGGCCTGCATCTGCGCGACGATGCGTCGCGAGCGCTCGTCGTCGTCCGGCAGCTCGTGCAGGTGCGACTCGAGATGCTCTATCACCTGCTTCTCCGTCTCCGCGACGAACCCGAGGCTGGTGCGGTCGCCGGCGAGGCCCGCAAGCGCGCCGATCGCGAACGAGCCGGCATACCACACGGGAGCGAACAGGCTCGTGCGACTGTCGAGCTCGCGGACGCGCTGCTCGCACCAGGCGAGGTGGTCGGTCTCGTCGCGGGCCGCATCGAGCAGCGACCGGCGGACCCGCTCGTTGCGGGCGGTCAGGGCCTGGCCGTGGTACAGGGCCTGGGCGGCAATCTCGCCCGCGTGGTTCACGCGCATCAGGGCCGCGGCGTGCCGGCGGGCGGCCGGGTCCGCGACGGTCTCGGGGTGCGACCCGGCCGGATTCTCCCGCGCCGCGACGTTCGCCGCCGCCACGGTCCTGAGCCCGCGGTCGAATTCCGTGATCAGTCGGTCCAGGAGGCCGGGTCTGGGGGGGGCGGCGGGCATGCGGCGACATTATATATGGGCCCCATATATGGGCCCCCGGGGGTGCCCGGACCCGGGCCAGCCCCGCCCTCCGGGAGGACGGTTCGGGTGCTTTGCATTGGGCCGGACCCTGCAGTATCATTCCCGGCTCTTTGCTGTGCCTACCGGTTCCCTGGAGCCTCTGATGTCCACCGTTTTCGCACGCCCCGAGCAGGTGCGTCGTGACTGGTACGTGGTCGACGCGTCGGGCAAGACGCTCGGCCGCCTCGCCACCCAGATCGCGATGCGGCTCCGCGGCAAGCACAAGGCCGAATACACGCCGCACGTCGACACCGGCGACCACATCATCGTGCTGAATGCCGACAAGGTCCGCGTCACGGGCGCCAAGCTCACCGACAAGGTCTACTACTGGCACACCGGCGCGATCGGCGGCATCAAGAGCCGCACGCTCGAGAAGGTGCTGGCCGAGCACCCGGAGCGCGTGATCGAGTCCGCGGTGAAGGGCATGCTGCCCAAGAACCCGCTCGGCCGCGCGATGTACAAGAAGCTGCACGTGTTCGCGGGCGACAAGCACCCGCACACCGCGCAGCAGCCCAAGCCGCTCGAACTGTAAGGTTCCCTCGATGCCTGCGAACACGAACTACGGCACCGGCCGTCGCAAGACCTCCACGGCGCGCGTCCACCTGCGTTCCGGCTCCGGCCGCATCCGCATCAACGATCGCACGATCGAGGAATTCTTCGGTCGCGAGACCGCGCGCATGATCGTGCGGCAGCCGCTCGAGGCGGTGCAGATGTCGGATCGCTTCGACGTCGAAGTGAACGTCGACGGCGGCGGCATCACCGGCCAGGCGGGCGCGATCCGCCACGGCCTCACGCGCGCGCTCATCGACTACGACGAGACGCTGCGCAAGCCGTTGCGCGTCGCCGGCTTCGTGACGCGCGATGCGCGCGAGGTCGAGCGCAAGAAGGTCGGCTTCCGCAAGGCGCGTCGCGGCACGCAGTTCTCCAAGCGCTGACCCGGATCCTTTGGGGGATCGTCTAGCGGTAGGACTACGGACTCTGACTCCGTCAACCTAGGTTCGAATCCTAGTCCCCCAGCCAGAAACGAGGAGGCCCGCCAATCGGCGGGCCTCTTCGTTTCTGGCTGGGGCGCGCAGGAGCGGAGCGGGCGCGCAATCCTAGTACCCAGGTTCGTTGCGTCCCAGGTCCAGCAACTCCACCCAGTGCCGCACCGGCACCGGGCTCGCGACGCGCAAGTGCTCGAGGCACCCGATGTTCGCGGTCGCGACGACATCCGGCGCATCGCCCGTGAGCGCCGCGATCTTCCGTAGCTGCAGCTCGCGCGAGAGCTCCGGTTCCAGGAGCGAGTACGTGCCGGCCGATCCGCAGCAGATCGTGGGCTCGCGCGTCGTCACCAGGACGTACCCCGCTGCGACGAGCAGGGGCTCGACGCGCCCCGCGATCTGCTGCCCGTGCTGCAGGGTGCACGGCGCGTGCCACGCGACCCGTCTCGGTCGATCGGTGATCACACCCATCCGTTCGACATCGGCAGGCTCGATGATCTCCGCGAGGTCGCGGGTCGCGGCCGCCACGCGTGCCGCCCGCGCGGCGTAGCGAGGATCGTCCGCGAGCAACCGTCCGTAGTCCTTGACCATCAGTCCGCAGGCGCTCGCCGTGCTCACGATCGCGGTCGCGCCTGCATCGAGCGCCGGGCAAGCGGCGTCGACGTTGCGCCTCGCCTGCTCGAGCGCGCGGTCCGCATAGCCCAGGTGATGGCCCAGTGCGCCACAGCACTGCTCGCCGGCGAGTCGCTCGACGGACCAGCCGAGCCGGTCGAGCACGCGTGCGGCGGAAGCGTTGATCGCGGGCGCGAGCCCAGGCTGGACGCAGCCTTCCAACAGCACGACGCGGCGCGCGTGCCGCACCGTCGGCATCGAGGGCGGGGCCTGCGTGTGCGCGGGAATCTTCGCGGCGAGCTGCGTGGGCAGCAGCCCGCGCACCGCGCGACCGAGGCGGAGCAGCAATGCGAACAGCGTCGGCCTCGAGAGCGTCTCGCTCAGCGCGCGGCGCAAGCCACGCTCCGGCAACGGCCGCGCCACCCGCTCGTCGATCAGCTCGCGGCCGAGTTCGATCAGCCGACCGTACTCGACCCCCGACGGGCAGGCCCGCTCGCACGCGCGGCACGTGAGGCAGCGGTCGAGGTGGTGCCGCGTCGTCGCCGATGCCGGCGCGCCCTCGACGAGTTGCTTGATGAGGTAGATGCGCCCGCGCGGGCTGTCGAGCTCGTTGCCGGTCACGCGGTACGTAGGGCACGCGGGCAGGCAGAAGCCGCAGTGCACGCAGCTCCGGAGCAGCGCCTGCGCGACGTTGCCGCGCTCGGTGCCTGCAAGGTCTGGTGACGGTTGCGCGTGCATGCGTCAGAGCCCTGCGTACATCCGGCCAGGGTTCAGCACGCCGGCGGGATCGAAGACGCGCTTCAGCTCGCGGTGCAGCCGCAGGACGGCAGGCGGCAGCGGCGCGAAGGCGTCCGTCGTTCCGGCGTCGCGCCGGAACGCAGTCGCATGGCCGCCCACCGCCGCGGCGACGGCCTGCACGTCGACGCCGGGCGCCGGGCGGTACCAGCGCTGCTGGCCGTTCCACTCGACGAGCAGCGGCGTCCCCATCGGCAGTGCGGGCGAAAGAGGCGGCAGCGTGCATCGCCAGAGCGGTCCGGTACCGGCCAGCGCGGCACCGGTGTGGTCGCGCACGGCCGTCCAGAATTCAACCGCGTGCTCGTCGACCTCTCCGCCGATCCGTCGCTCGATCTCGTCGAGCGTCGCCTCCGAGCCTTCGAAGCGCAGGTGCAGGCGGCCGGCGCTCCAGGCGCTCGCCGAAAGGGGCAGTGTGCTGCTCGACAGCCCGCCGAGTCGCTCGAGCGCCTCGTGCTCGGAGACGTCCAGCACCAGCGTGCGCTCGGCGGCGGGTCGCGGCAGCACCTTGAGCGACACCTCGAGCAGCACGCCGAGGATGCCGAGTGATCCCGCCATCACGCGCGCCACGTCGTAGCCGGCCACGTTCTTCATCACCTCGCCGCCGAAGCGCAGCACCCGGCCGTCGCCGGTGAGGAGCCGCACGCCGAGCACGTAGTCGCGCACGGGCCCCGCCCACGCGCGTGCCGGGCCCGCGAGCCCGCTTGCCACGGCGCCCCCGAGCGTGGTGCCCGCGCCGAAGCGCGGCGGATCGAAGGGCAGTCGCTGGCCACGGCCCGCGAGCACCGCCTCGACCTCGGTGAGCGACGTGCCGCCGCGGGCCGTGAGCACCAGCTCGGCCGGATCGTGCCGCAGGATCCCTGCGTGCTCACGCGTCGGGAACGCGTCGCCTGCGACGTCCCGGCCGTAGAACCGCCGGGTGTCGCCGCCGACGATCCGGAGTGGCGTTCCCTCGGCCGAGGCTGCGCGTGCACGCTCGACCAGCTGCGGGGTGACGTCCGCGTCCATCGCACTCAGAACCTCGGCAGGTGGCCGAACGGTAGCTTGCCGCCGTGCACCCGCATCGCGCCGTAATCGGCACAGCGCGCGAGCGTCGGCACCGCCTTGCCCGGGTTCAGGAGTCCGGCGGGGTCGAAGGCGTGCTTCACGGCGTGGAACGCCTCGAGCTCGCCCGCGCCGAACTGCGTGCACATGGGTCCGAGCTTCTCGACGCCGACGCCGTGCTCGCCGGTGACGGTGCCGCCCACGGCCACGCAGAGCTCGAGGATGGCGGCGCCGAGGTGCTCGGCACGCTCGACGTCGCCTGCGCGTCCGGCGTCGAACAGGATCAGCGGATGCAGGTTGCCGTCGCCGGCGTGGAAGACGTTCGCGACGGGGAGGCCGGCCTCGCGCGACAGCTCTGCGATGCGCTCGAGCACGTCGGCGAGGTGGCGGCGCGGGATCGTGCCGTCCATGCAGAAGTAGTCGGGTGCGAGCCGCCCGACGGCCGGGAACGCCGACTTGCGGCCCGACCACATCCGCAGGCGCTCGGCCTCGCTCGCGGCCACGCGCAGGCTCGTGGCACCGCAGTCGAGGAGCAACCGGCGCACGGCGTCGAGGTCACGCTCGACGTCGGCCGGCAGGCCGTCGAGCTCGCAGAGCAGCAACGCCTCGGCGTCGACGGGGTAACCGCAGCGCACGAACGCCTCCGCCGCGCGGATCGCCGGCGCGTCCATCATCTCGAGGCCGGCGGGCACGACGCCCGAGGCGATGATGCGGCCGACCGCATCCGCGGCGCGGCGCACGTCGCCGAACGCGGCAAGCAGCAGCTCGACCCGCGCAGGCCGGGGCTTCAGCAGCACCGTCACCTCGAGCACGACGCCGAGCATGCCCTCCGAACCCGTGACGAGCGCGAGCAGCGGGAGCCCGGGCGCCTCGCCGGACGTCGAGCCGAGCACGAGCTCCTCGCCGTCCATGGTCGCGACGCGCGCGGCCAGCACGTTGTGCACCGTGAGCCCGTGCTTGAGGCAGTGGACGCCGCCCGAGTTCTCGGCGACGTTGCCGCCGATCGTGCAGGCGACCTGCGACGACGGGTCCGGCGCGTAATAGAGCCCGTGGCCCGCGACGGCTTGCGAGATCCCGAGGTTGGTGACGCCGGGCTCGACCCGGGCGAGCCGGCGCGCGACGTCGATCTCGAGGATGCGATCGAGGCGCGACAGCACGAGGAGCACGCCGCCGGCCACGGGCAGCGCCCCGCCCGAGAGGCCGGTGCCGGCGCCGCGCGCCACGACGGGCACCGACCGGCGCCGGCACGCGCGCAGCACGTCGAGCACGGCGGACGCAGTGCGAGGCAGGACGACGAGGTCGGGACGGTGGCGCTGCGTATTGAGCGCGTCGCATTCGAACGGGGTGCAGGCTTCGACCGACACGAGGACGGCGTCTTCGCCGACGAGGGCGCGAAGTTCTGCGGCGAGGTCAGCTACCGGCGGCACGCTCCAACGTTACGACGCCTGCACCGGTTCCGACCAGTAGTACATCCGCCGGGCGCCGCGCGAAGAGTCCCACGGTCACGACGCCCGCGAGCTGGTTGAGCTCGCTCTCGAAGGCCACGGGGTCCGCGATCGAAAGGCCGCGGACGTCGAGGATGTGGTTGCCGTTGTCGGTGATGCAGCCTTCGCGCCAGACGGGGTCGCCACCCCTCGCCGCGAGTTCGCGGGCGACGTAGCTGCGGGCCATCGGGATCACCTCGACCGGCAGCGGGAAGCGGCCCAGGCGCTCGACGATCTTCTGCTCGTCGACGATGCAGACGAACCGGCGGGAGGCCGCGGCGACGATCTTCTCCCGGGTGAGCGCGCCGCCGCCGCCCTTCACGAGGTGCAACGCGCGGGTCGCCTCGTCCGCGCCGTCGACGTAGACGTCGAGCTCGCCGGCCTCGTTCAGGTCGAGGACGCGGATACCGTGGGCCGCGAGCCGGCGAGTGCTCGCCTCGGAGCTCGAGACGGCGCCTTCGATGCGGCGCCCGAGGCCCGCGAGCGCGTCGATGAAGAAGTTGACCGTCGAGCCGGTGCCGACGCCCACGATGCCGCCTCGCCCGAGGTGCTCGAGGGCCGCGGCGGCGGCGCGCCGCTTCTTCTCGTCCTGGTCCATCGCGTTTTCCCCGACCCCAAAACAACTGTGCCCGCTTTCGCGGGCACAGTCGTGAAGCTCAAGCGAGAAGCTTACTTCTTCTTGGCAGCGGTCTTCTTGACCTTCGCCTTCGCCTTCGTCTTCTTCACAGCCTTCTTCTTAGCAGCCATTTCAATTCTCCATGTGTCGGGTTAGTCCGGGCGCAGTATTTACAGAAATCAAAACCTCTTTGCAAGAGGCATGTCACGAAACTCTTATCGACGTCTCCCTCGCCCGTGCGGTTCGCATCACTCGCATCGCTCCGACGATGAAGCGCTCGTGCTGGAATTTCAGATGTTCGCGCGCTCGAGCGACTCGACGTAGCGCCACTCCTCGCGCGTCACCGGCGTGATCGAGAGACGGTTGCCCCGGCGCAGCAGCAGCATGCCGGAGAGCGCTCCGTGCGCATGTTTGCGCAGCGTCTCGAGCGTGATCGGAGGGTCCACTCTGCGCTCGAGCCGCACGTCGACGCAGTACCAGCGCGGGTTCGCGGCGTCGCTGTCCGGGTCGTAGTAGCGGTGGCGCGGGTCGAGCGCGGCCCGCTCCGGATAGCCGGCGCGCACCACGCGCACGACCCCGACGATCGCGGGTTCGTCGCAGCTCGAGTGATAGAACCAGCCGAGGTCGCCGACCTTCATCTGGTCCCGCATCATGTTCCGCACCTGGTAGTTGCGCACGCCGTCCCACGGCGTCGTGCGGTCCGCGAACTTCGCGAGGTGGTCGACGCCGAAGGTGTCGGGTTCCGACTTGAAGAGCCAGTGGTTCACGTTGTCCTCCCGCCGGGCAGGCCGCGGTCCGGTGCGACGATGCCTCGCTCGGTGACGACGAGGTCGAGCGACACGTCCCAGGGCGACGGTTCGATGCGAGGCACTTCCTGGATCGAGAAGGCGACGCCGACGAGCCGGGGCCGGCGCCACGCGCGGTCCGCGGTGAGTCGCCGACGCAGCGCGCGATCGTAGTAGCCCGCGCCCATGCCGAGTCGATGGCCGCGCCGGTCGAAGCCCACCACCGGCACCACGACCGTATCGAGACCGAGCGCGGGAATCGAGCCGCCGAGGGCCTCGGGCTCCGCGATCCCGAACGCGTTGCGGCGGGACGCACGGCCGTGTGTCCAGGGCACGAACACCATGCGCCCGGCACGGCGGTTCACGATGCGGGGAACGTAGAGGCGGACGCCGCGCCGCGCCGCTTCCTCGAAGCACGAGCGCAGGCGGACTTCGCCGGGCATCGCGAGATAGACCGCGACGCGCGCGCCGCGGCGGAACACGCCGAGCTGGCCGAGGGCCGCGTCGATCGCACGCTCGGCCTCGAGTCGCGCGGGACCGCGCAAGGCGCGCCGCAGGGCGCGCAGGCGGCGGCGCTCGGCGCGGACTTCGGGGGTGGATTGCGCCATGCGGCCGCCGGCCTGGAGG
>RPQJ01000018.1 GCA_003819815.1 Lysobacterales bacterium | reverse complement strand
CTGGTTCAACACCTCGCACATGCACTTCCGCACGCACATCGAGGACAAGATCCGCGGCCAGGCCGGCCGCTGGCAGTCCGAGTACCACGACTGCATGGTCGAGCACGACAAGCACATCGGCGAAATGCTCGACCTGCTCGACGAGCTGGGCATCGCCGAGGACACCATGGTCATGTACAGCACCGACAACGGGCCGCACATGAACACCTGGCCGGACGCCGGAATGACGCCGTTCCGCAACGAGAAGAACTCGATGTGGGAGGGTGCCTTCCGCGTGCCGGCGATGGTCCGCTGGCCGGGCGTGATCGAGCCCGGCACGGTCTGCAACGAAATCGTCAGCCACCTCGACTGGCTGCCGACCATCCTCGAGGGCGCGGGCGACCCCGACATCAAGCAGAAGCTCAAGAAGGGCCTGAAGGCCGGCACGAAGACCTTCAAGGTCCACCTCGACGGGCACAGCCTGATGCCGTACTTCACCGGCAAGGCGAAGAAGCACGCGCGCAAGGGCTTCCTGTACTTCACCGACGACGGCGACCTCGCCTGCCTGCGCTACGACAACTGGAAGTTCGTGTTCATGGAACAGCGCTGCCGGGGAACGCTGCAGGTCTGGGCCGAGCCGATGGTGACGCTGCGGCTGCCCAAGATCTTCAACCTGCGGACGGATCCGTACGAGCGTGCCGACATCACCTCGAACACCTACTACGACTGGATGATCGACCGCGCCTACATGCTGGTGCCGGCCCAGTCGCTGGTCGCCGAGTTCCTGGAGACGTTCAAGGAGTTCCCGCCGCGGCAGAAAGCGGCGAGCTTCAGCGTGGACCAGGTCATCGAGAAGATGACGGAAGGGGCCGGCGGCGCCGGTCACTGAGGACGCCGTAGAATGTCGCGGCCGGGCGCCCGCCCGGTCGCGACAGCCCGCCACGCCATGGACCGACCCTCACCGCCGTTGCCCGACCCCGCGAGCGTGACGGCAGCGCCGCCACGCTTCCACCTGCTCGCCAAGCCGAGCGGGTCCACCTGCAACATCGACTGCAAGTACTGCTTCTTCCTGTCCAAGGAGGCGCTTTACCCGGACGACCGCCACCGGATGTCCGATGCCACGCTCGAGGCGTACATCCGCCAGCTGCTCGAGTCGCACCGGCTGCCCGAAGTCATCGTGGCCTGGCAGGGCGGCGAGCCGACGCTCATGGGCGTCGAGTTCTTCCGCAGGGCCGTCGCGCTGGTCGAGAAGCACCGGCGCCCCGGGCAGGTCGTCCAGCACACCTTCCAGACCAATGGCATCGTGCTCGACGACGATTGGTGCGCCTTCTTCAAGGAGCACGACTTCCTCGTCGGACTGAGCGTGGACGGACCCCGCGAACTGCACGACGCCTATCGCGTGACCCGCAACGGCAAGGGCACCTTCGACCTGGTGATGGCCGGCTGGAGCCAGCTGCGGCGGCACGGAGTGAGATTCAACGTCCTGTGCACGGTGAACGCCGCCAATCAGGCGCACGGCCGCCGCGTGTACCGGTTCTTCCGCGACGAGCTGCACGCCGAGTGGATCCAGTTCATCCCGATCGTCGAGCGCGCCACGCCGGAGACGCTCGAGATCGCCAATCTCGGCTGGAGCGAGCGGCCGAAGGACAAGCGGCTCCTGTACACGCAGACCGGTTCGCTGGTGACCAACCGCTCCGTGGGCGGGGCGCAGTACGGGCAGTTCCTCGTCGACGTGTTCGAGGACTGGGTGCGGCACGACGTGGGCCGGGTCTACGTGCAGCTCTTCGACGTCACGCTCGAGGCGTATTTCGGTCGCTACAAGCTCTGCATCCATGCTCCGACCTGCGGCAACGGTCCCGCGCTCGAGCACAACGGCGACCTGTACGCCTGCGACCATTACGTCGAGCCGCGCTACCGGCTCGGCAACATCCACGAGCGGCACATGCTCGAGCTCGTGGCGTCGCCGGCCCAGCGCAAGTTCGGCGTGGACAAGCGCGACACGCTCACCGCCCAGTGCCAGCGATGCGAGGTGCGGCCGGTGTGCAACGGCGGTTGCCCGAAGGATCGCTTTGCCACGTCGCAGGAAGGCGAGCCCGGACACAACTACCTGTGCGAGGGCCTGTTCCACTTCTTCACCCACACCCGGCCGGCGATGCGGCACATGGCCGATCTGTTCGCCGGCGGGCGCGCGCCCGCAGAGGTCATGGAGTGGGTGGCAGCCGAGGACCGCAAGCGCGACGCCTACGGACCCTGTACCTGCGGCAGCGGCCGGAAGTTCCGCTTCTGCCACGGGACCCAGGACGCGGTGGCGACTTCGTCGGCGGCCACCCTCGGCGCCTGAGCCGCGCGCGGGGCTCGCATGGACGTTCCCCCGGCTTCACTCGTCGCCGCGCTGGTGCTCGCCTCCGTCTTCGCGCTGCGCGGCGGCCCAGACGAGGGCGGCGGTGCACGGCGGTTCTGGTCGCGGCGCCGCTGGATCTCCGCCGCGGCGGGCGTCTCGGTCGCGTACGTCTTCGTCGACGTGCTGCCAGAACTCGCAGTCCAGAACCGCACGATCGTCGCTGCCGCCGGCCGCTCCGCGCTCTTCGCGGAGCAGCGGGTCTACCTGCTGGCGCTCACCGCGTTCGTGGTCCTCTACGGGCTGCAGCACATGGTGCTGAGCTCGCGGGCGCAGCGCCGCGGCGCGGTCGTCGAGCGGGGGGCGCGCGACGGTGTCTACTGGTTGCACCTCGCTGGATTCACTGCGTACAGCGCGTTGGTCGGTTACCTGCTCGTGGAGCGCGCGGAGCGGGGCCCGGCAACCTTGGCGGTGTACGTCCTGGCCATGGCGATCCACTTCCTGATCGTCAATCACTCGCTGTCCGAGGAGCACGGCCGCGCCTATCGCGCGGGAGGGCGCCGGTGGCTAGCGGCGAGTGTACTGGCGGGCTGGGCCGTCGGCGCGACGATGCCGCTCGGCGAGGTCACGTTCGCACGGTTGTTCGCGCTGCTGGCGGGCGGGGTGGTGATCACCAGTCTGAGCGCGGAGTTGCCGGACGATCGCGAGGGGCGCTTCTGGCCGTTCTGCCTGGGCTCGGTTGCCTTCGCGATCCTGCTGCTCGCGGCGGGTTGAGGGCCCCGGCGCCCGGTACTCAGCTGGTCCTGGTTGCGATATCGGCTTCCACCTCTCGCAGGATGGCCAGGAATGCGCTTGCGGCGGGCGAAGGCGTACGGTGCGCGAGGCGCACGATGCCGTAGCTGGTACCAAGCCACGGCAAATGCAGCTGCAGCTTGACCAAGCGCCCGGCCGCGAGGTCGTCATCGAGCTGGTGACCGACCGCGATCCCGACGACGTCGCTCTCCATCACGATCAGGCGGGCGACATGAGGCATTTCGACCCGCAGTTCCAGCGTTCCTGCCCCATCGGGCTGGTCAGGGCGGATCAGCGTGTCGACCCTGTCGATCAGATCGAGCACGCGCCGCGGCATCACGGTGGTCGCAACCGGATACGGCGAGAGGTCGGCGATCGTGAGGTCCGCGCGCCCGGCGAGCGGATGCCCGGCGCGCCCGTAGAGGAACCCCGCGTGCACGGGCAGCTGCTCGACGAGGAAGCGATCGTCCTCGGTCGCATTGCTGCTCTCGGCAACGATCAGTTCGAACTCCTCGGCGAGGAGCCGCTGGTACAGCTCCGGCCAGTCCGCGACCGCAAGGTCGACGTGCACACCCGGGTGCATGCGGGAGAACCGTCCCACGGCCGAGCCCACGGATAGCTCGGCGGCGTACGGGCCCGCGCCGATGCGCAGCAGCCCGCCGTCGAGCGCCACCATCTGCCGAAGCTCGCGCTCGGCGTCCCGCGCCATCACGACCAGTGGACGCGCGAGCTCGATCAGGCGCAGCCCGAGCGCCGTGGGCTCGACCCGCACGCGGTCGCGGTCGAACAGGCGCCCGCCGACAGCCTCCTCGAGCGCCTGCAAGCTGCGGGAAAGGGCGGGCTGCGTGATGCCGACGGCGTCCGCTGCGCGGGCGAAGTTCCGGTAACGATCGACGGCGAGGACGTGACGCAGCTGCCTCAAGTCGAGCTTCATGCCGCCAAGTTATCAGAGCACTCAGCAGAACGCATTGGACGGCTCGTGGTCCTTCTCCGATCTTTTGCCAGCGGCCTCGCAAGCCCCGCTCTGCAACGCCAACTCACATGGGAGAGTCAGATGAGGACACGGGCTCTCGTATGCTGCGGGCGGCTCGCGACATGGCCGGAAGTGCGGCGGCCACGGTACTTCGTACGAGGCCTGGGTCCCCACGCTGGTGGCGGCCTGGTCGTACTTGAAGGACGGGCCGACGATGTTCGAGGAATTCCCGCCGAGGAAGAGGCCGCCGAGCCTCGGCCTCAGCGACGCCACGATGCGAACCCCCCGTCCCCCCGCAGAGCGTTCGTCACGGCGCGCCGGTCTTTCCGGCCGCAGCGTGCGGCGGAGCCCGCGTCGCCGCCGGAGGAACCGCACGTCGACCGGATGGTGGGCGACGAACCGGTTCGAGGCCAGCGTGACCCGCGGGAACATCGACCTCGACCGGCTGGGGCTGGTCGGCAACACCCAGACGTTGCTGACGCGCCTGCAATGGATCTACTGAGGGTCCCGGCGAGCCGGACCACGTGCCCCGTACACCCTCGGCCGCGATCCATCGCATGAATCGCCCGCGCCGGCACCTGCGCTGGGCGCGCGGTCTCGCCCTGCTGCTGGCCGCCGGCGCGACGTCGGCGGCCGCCGCCAGCAAGGCCACCGAACTGACGCGCCAGTCCCAGCAGGCGGTGTCACCCGCGCTCCTGGCGCAGGCGCCGCAGGCGCTCGAGGATGCGCGCCGGGGGTTCATCGCCGCGTTGAAGGACCCGGTGATCCGCCGCGCCGACGGCCACGTGATCTGGGACATGAACGCCTACCGATTCATCGACACGGCGACAGTCACGCCCGACACCGTGCATCAGGCGCTCTGGCAACAGGCGCGCATCAACAACCTGCACGGGCTGTTCCGGGTCACCGACCGCATCTACCAGGTGCGCGGCTACGACGTGGACAACCTGACCGTCGTCGAGGGCGACACCGGGCTCATCCTGATCGACCCGATGACCTTCCCGGAGTCCGCCCGCGCGAGCCTCGAGCTTTACTTCGAGCACCGGCCGCGACGACCCGTCGTGGCGGTGATCTACAGCCACAGTCACGCCGACCACTTCGGCGGCGTGCGCGGCGTGGTCGACGAGGCCGACGTGCGCGCCGGCAAGGTGACGATCTGGGCGCCTCAGGGATTCATGGCGGAGGCGGTCGGCGAGAACCTCATGGCCGGCAACGTCATGTCGCGTCGCGCCGAGTACCAGTTCGGGATCAAGCTGCCGCGCGGCGAGCGCGGGCAGGTCGACGTGGGGCTGGGCAAGGCCGTCGGTGCCGGGCACGTCACGCTGATCCCGCCGACCCGACTGGTCCGCGACGCCCGCGAGACGCAGGTGATCGACGGCGTCGAGGTTGAGTTCACGCTGACGCCGGAGTCCGAGGCGCCGGCCGAGATGATCATGTACTTCCCGCAGTGGCGGGTACTGAACATCGCGGAGCTCGCCTGCCAGACGTTCCACAACCTGCTGCCGCTGAGGGGCGCGCGCGTCCGCGACGCACGCCTGTGGTCGGCCTATCTCAACGACGCGCTGTACCGCTACGCCAACCGCAGCGACGTCATGGTGGCGCAGCACAACTGGCCGGTGTGGGGCAGCGAGCAGGTGCGCAGCCACCTCACCCTGCAGCGCGACCTGTACAAGTTCGTGCACGACCAGACGCTGCGGCTCATGAATCACGGCTACACCGCGGCGGAGATCGCCGAGGCGATCCGGCTGCCGCGCTCGCTGGCGGAGAGCTGGGGAGTACAGCCCTTCTACGGCAGCGTGAAGCACAATGTGAAGGCGGTGTATCAGCGCTACCTGGGCTGGTACGACGGCAACCCCGCCAACCTCGATCCGCTGCCGCCCGGTCCTGCGGCACGCAAGACCATCGAATACATGGGTGGCGCGGACGCAGTGCTTCGCCGGGCCCGCGCAGATTACGAGCGGGGTGAGTACCGCTGGGTGGCGCAGATCGCTTCGCAGCTGGTGTTCGCCGATCCGGCCAATCGCGCGGCGCGCGAGCTCACGGCCGACGCGTTCGAGCAGCTCGGATACCAGGCCCAGTCCGGCACGGTGCGGTCCGCCTACCTGCAGGGCGCCCTCGAACTGCGGGAGGGCGTCACCGTGGCCGACGGGGTAACCACGGCCAGCGCGGACCTGGTGCGCGCGCTGCCGCCGCAGGACTACTTCGACTATTTGGCGATTCGTGTCGCCGCGGACCGCGCCGAAGGCCGGCGCATCGCGCTGAACTGGCAGCTGACGGACACCGGGGAGGCGTTTCGGGTGGATCTCGAGAATGGTGCGCTCTCGGCACTCGAAGGCGCCGTGCGTCCGGAGGCCGACGCCACGGTGACCATGTCCCGCACCACGCTCGATCGCATCGCCCTGCAGCAGCTCGCGCTCCAGGATGCCATAGACCGCGGCGAGATCCGCGTGACCGGCCCGCGGCCGACGGCGCTCAGCGAGTTGCTCGGGCTGCTCGAGCCGTTCCCGACCCGTTTCAACATTATCGAGCCACGCACCGCGCCTGCCGCGTCCGCAGGGCATTGACTCGACGCGAGCGTCGTTCCCGGCAGGACGAAACGACGGCGTCGTGCTCGACAAGAAGCGCTTCAAGGTCGCGCGTGACGACTTCGAGGACGTGCTTATCTAGAAGAGGGGCGGCCTCGACTTCGAGCGGGAGCGTAGGTACTCCCGCCCGATTCGCTGTCCGCCGGGGTGTCAGCCCGCCCCGCGCTGCATAAGGACGTCGCGGTACTTGTCGCGCAGGTCCTTCTTGCTGATCTTGCCGGTCGCGGTCATCGGCAGCGCCTCGACGACGATCACCTCGTCCGGCAGCTGCCACTTCGCGAAGTGTGCCCCGATGTGCGCCAGCACGGAGTCGCGCTCGGGCGTGCGGCCGGGCCTCGGCACGACCAGCAGGATCGGGCGCTCCTCCCACTTCGGGTGCTTCACGCCGATCGCGGCCGCAATCATCACGTCGGGGTGGCCGCAGGCGCAGTTCTCGAGGTCGACCGAGCTGATCCACTCGCCGCCGGACTTGATCACGTCCTTGGCGCGGTCGGTGATCTGCAGGAAGCCGTCGGGACCGATCACGGCGACGTCGCCCGTCGCGAACCAGCCGTCGGCGTCGTGAGCCGGCGAGTGATCGAGGCCGTAGTAGCCGCTGCACACCCAGTTGCCGCGCACCTTGAGCTCGCCTGCGGACTTGCCGTCCCACGGCAGCTCGTTGCCGACCTCGTCGACGATCTTCATCTCGATGCCGAACACGCCGTGGCCCTGTTTCGCGGCCATCCGGTAGCGTTCCTCGGCGGGCAGTTCCTGCATGGCCGGGCTCAGCGAGCCGATCGTGCCGATCGGGCTCGTCTCGGTCATGCCCCAGCCCTGGTTCACCTCGACGCCGTGCTCCTCGGCGAACGTGCGGATCATGCTGAGCGGCACGGCCGAGCCGCCGATCAGGGTCTTGCGCAGGGTCGGCACCCTCTTGCCCGACTGCGCGAGGTAGTTGAGCAGCAGGGTCCAGACCGTCGGCACGCCGGCGGCCATCGTGACCTTCTCGGAGTTCATCAGGTCGACGAGCGTCTCGCCGTCGCCCATCTTGGGGCCCGGCAGCACGAGCTTGGTGCCCGTCATCGCGGCGTTGTAGGGGAGGCCCCAGGCGTTCGCGTGGAACATGGGCACGACCGCGAGGATCACGTCCTTCGCGCTCACGCCGACCGAATCGCCCATGCAGCCCGCGTAGGCGTGCAGCACGTTCGAGCGATGGCTGTAGAGCACGCCCTTCGGGTGCCCCGTCGTTCCCGACGTGTAGCAGAGCGAGCTCGCGGTGCGCTCGTCGAACGTGGGCCACTCGTAGCGGTCCGACTGCCCCCCGATGAAGGACTCGTACGAAGTGAGCACGCCCCGGAGCTGCTCGGGCACCACCGCGTCGCTCGACATCACGATCACGCGCTCGACGGTGGGCGTCTTGCCCTGCAGCGGCTTCAGGAGCGGCAGCAGCGTCGGGTCGACGAACAGGAAACGGTCCGCCGCGTGGTTGATGATGTACTCGAGCTGCTCGGGAAAGAGTCGCGGGTTGATCGTGTGCATGACCGCGCCCATGCACGAGACCGCATAGTAGAGCTCGACGTGGCGGTAGTCGTTCCATGCGATCGAGGCGATGCGGTCGCCCGGCTTCACGCCGGCAGCGGTGAGCGCGTTCGCGAGCTGGCGTGCGCGCCGGAACACGTCGCGCCACGTGCAGCGGTGCCGCGGGGATTCGATCGTCACCGAGACGATTTCGACGTCCGGGTTGGTGCGCTCCGTGAACCGGACGATGTCCGAGATCAGGAGGGGCCGCTCCATCATGAGTCCGTGCATGTCTTTCTCCCGCCTTGTTTAGTCAGAGGACCACGAGGGTCCGTTCGTTCGTTGTGAGCCGGATGCTCGCATACTCGCATCGGCCGTGGCCACGCTGGAACAGGCTGTTCGCGATCAGCCAGATCCTCACCACCTGCCGCGCCTGGCCCCCGATGATTCGCACGTAGTCGTCCGCCAGATTTCGCCGCTCGTCGTGCCAGCGGCCGAGCCCGGCCGGACCGGACCGGACGACGACGTGGGTCTCGCGGTCGCGCCAGGTCGGCAGCGGGCAGCGGTAGACGGTGCCCTCGGGCAGCGCGGCGCTCCAGTAATACGTGATGTCCTGGCCGTCGTCGAATTCGACCGCGATGCTGAGGTAATCGTGCGACGGCAGCGTGTCCTCCGGCAGGTCGGCGGGCAACTCGTCCACGCGCCACGCCCAGTCGAGCGTGAGGTCCTGCGCGACCGGCATCCGGGCCTCGTGCCGAAGGATGCCGACGTCGCCGTGCGTGTGGCAGGCGATGGCCGGCCGCCCTTGCGGCGTGACCGTGGGCCGATAGATCTCGCCCTGTCCCAGGAGCCAGAGGTATTCCCAGGACGCGGGCGGTGCCACCGCGCCCGCGAGCCGCTCCGCTTCCGCGCGCACCGGGCCGGGCGCGCGCGGGTCCCGGGCCCAGGCCGCGTACAGCCCGGCGACGTCCCGGCCGCGCGGCCAGCGCACCATCAGCACCGAAAGCCCGCCCTCCGCACGGGCGTACTCGCGCGGGTCCGTCCCGAGCCTGCCATCCGGGTCGGCCCACTCGCCCGGGAAGTAGCTCGCGATCCAGAGCCGCCCGCCCCGCGCCGCCTCGAACGTGTGGGAGTCGCGGGTGCCTCGGAAGACCGGCCCTCGCTCGCCCACGCGGAACCAGAGCTGGAACGACGGGCCCACCCAGACGTCGAGCAGCCGGGACAGGTAGACCCGGCCGATCGCGAATGCCGAGACGGACTGGCCCGGCTCGAGGTCGATGCCGGTGTCGGTCCACGGGGGGCGACTGGCCGGCAGGTCCAGGAAGCAGGACGTGCCGCCTGCGGCGGTCGCGACGGAGCTCGCCCACGGCTCCAGTTGCGCGCGCCACGCTGCGACATCCGGAGTGGCCGCCCGGCCTGCGCCCAGGCGCTCGCGCAGGCGCCGGGCGGCCAGGTGGCCGACGACCGAAGCCTCGTGGAGGGCGCGTCGCATCGAAGCCAAGGGGGGGCCGACCGCCGGGTCCGGTCCGAAGGTCAGCGGGCAGCGCCGCGGCGCAGCGTACGCTTCGCCTTCGCGACCTTCGGACGGACCCCGAGATCTTTCTCGAGACGCGGCAGGGCCGAGACCGCGTACTCCGCGAGCCGCGGCAGGTCCGGGATCGCGTCGCGCAGCGCGATGAACGTCACGTGCAGCTGGTCGACGTACGTCGTGACGGTGATGTTCAGGACCTGGTGATGCGCGACCGGCGCGAACGGGAGCGCGAGCTCGACCTCGGCCCCGTTGAAGTAGACGCGCTGCTCGAGCCCGGCCGGGTTCGAGACGACGGTGTTCGCGAGCATCGGCAGGCGGCTCAGGCCCAGCGATTCGATCGTGCCCGCGATCGAGTGCTCGACGATCGAGTACAGCGCCAGCGCGCCCGGGGCGAGCGTCCGCACCTCCTGCTTGACCTGCCGTGTCTCGTGGACGATCTGTGCCAGCCGCTGCGCGGGCGTCGCGCCCGGCCGCCCGAGCGGCACCTGCAGGATCGTGATGCGGTTGCCGGCGCCGCCGTCGTCGCCGAGCGCCACGGGAACGTCTGCCACCAGTGGCCGGTCGGGCGGCGTGTCGTGCTCCTCGAGGTAGTGCTGCAGCGCCATGTCGAGCACCGTCAGCACGACGTCGTTGATCTTGGCGTCGCCGCGTCGGGCGAGCGTCCGTACCCGTGCGAGCGGCAGCACGCAGTGCGCCATCACGCGGTGCGGGCTCGGGGCCGCCTTCAGGATGTCGGGCGTCGAGACGAACGGGGTCGCGAGGCCCCGGCCGAGCCCCAGGTCCCGCAGGCCCTGGTGCCACGCCAGCTTCACGAGGTCCGCGGCGATCGTGCGCGCCTCGCCCGCAGCCGCGAGCCAGCCCCCGAGGCCGTTCGCGGCCGGGCCCCGTTGCGCGGGTTCGACGTGCCGGAGGCCTTCCCAGATTGCGCGCGGCAGGCGCTGCGAGGGCGAGGTCGTGAGCATCGTGTTGAGCGCGTTGATGAAGCCGATGCCGTCGATGAGCCCGTGGTGCGTCTTGAAGTAGAGCGCGACGCGACCCCCGTCGAGGCCGGTGTAGACGTGCTGCTCCCAGAGCGGCTCGTCTCGCGGCATCCGCACGACGTGCAGCTTGCAGAGCCGGTCCAGGAGGCCCTGCAGGTCCGTGTCGCGGGAAACCGTGTGACGGTGCAGGCGCGAGCCCGGGTCGATGGTCGCGTCCTCGACGAGCTTGAGCACCCCGGGCAGCGGGCCCGGCACGACCCGGTGGCTGAACGGTGGTCCGACCGGGCGCTTGCGCATCGTGCGCAGCAGGCCGTCAGCCCAGCGCGGGCCCGCGCCGGCCGGCGGCTTCAGCAGGACCAGCACGCCGATGTTCATCGGCCGCTGCTCGGTTTCCAGCAGGAAGAACGCCTGGTCGACGAGCGAAAGCCTCGGCATGGATCGATCGTACGCCGACCGTGCGCGGGCGTCGTTTCGGATTTGGCTAGCTGCGCTGCAGCAATCGTCTAGGCGAGCGATTTCAGGATCTTCGCCTCCGCATCGAGCTTCTTCTCGATCTCGCCGCCCGCGAACGACGCCAGCATCCCGCCGAGCAGCGGAACCCCGCTCGACACGTCGAAGTTCCACTCGACCGTGCAGCCGCCCTTCGCCGGCTGCAGCGCCTTCGTGCCACGGATCTTCACGGGCACGCCCTTGATGTCGATGTCGAGGTCGGCGCTGTAACCGTCGCCGTCCGCGCCCCAGTCCTCGGTGTGCGAGACCTCGTTCGTGCTTGGCACGAACTTGCGGATCGCCGCGGGAGGGCTCGCGGGCTCCTTGCGGGAGATCCGCAGCCTGACGTTGGGCGAGCGGCCGTCGCGCTTGATGCTGACGTCGCTGCCGCCGAGCCGGTCGTAGATCGTTTCCTGGTGCTTCTGATCGGTGCAGAGCTTGAGCGCCGACGCGACGTCGGTCTTGAGCGTGTGCTTCACGTGGACTTTCATGGGCCTCCCCCGAGCAGGGCGGCCCCAGCCGCCCGTGTCGCGCCAAGCATAGCGCGGGCCACCGCGGCTCGCTCGGGCCCGCTCAGGGCCGCTCGACTTCCCCGGCGAGACGGCGGCGCATGACCAGATCGTAGAGCCGCGGCGCCACGCGGCTCAGCCACCAGGCCTGCCGGGCGGTGCGTCCGACCAGCACGAGCCGCTCGCGGCGCGCGAGCCCGGCGTAGATCCGTTCCGCGGCTTCGGCCGGGGCGAGCGGGCGGCCGACCGTGATCTTCGCGCTGGCGAGCGGACCGCCGTCACCCCCGAGCGCGCTGCGATCGATGCCGGTCGCGACGAACGACGGGCAGACGATCGACACGCCGACGCCCTGCGGCTCGACCTCCGAGCGCAGGCTGTCGAAGAATCCGTGCAGCGCGTGCTTGCTCGCGGCGTAGCCGGTCCGGGCGACGAGCGGCGTGTAGCCGGCCACGCTCGAGATTGCGACGACGAGGCCGCGGGAGGCGACGAGCTGCGGCAGCGCGGCGTGCGTGCAGTGCACGGCGCCATGGAAATTGACGTCCATCACGCGGCGGATCACGTCCGGGTGCGTCGCCGCGAACGGGCTGCGGTGGCTGATCCCGGCATTGTTCACGAGCACGTCGAGCGCGCCGAAACGCTCGACCGTCGCCGCGATGGCGCGACGGCAGGCGGCCGGGTCGGTCACGTCGCAGCGCAGGGCGAGACATTCCGCACTCGCGCCCCCGAGCTCTTCCCGAAGCGCGACGACCGCCGCTTCGTCCACGTCGAGGGCGGCGATACGGTCGCCCGCCGCCGCGAAGCGCATCGCAAGCGCGCGGCCGAGCCCGCTGCCGGCCCCGGTGACGACCACGACGCGGCCGCCAGAGGCGCGGGGAAGTTTCATCGTGGACCGAGCTCGTGGGATCGACAGTAGAGTTCGAACACCTCTGCCGACGTCAGGCGGGGCACGTAGCCGAACGTTTCCTTGAGTCGGCGGTTGTCGAGCACCGGCCGGTAGCGGAGGAAATTGACCTGCTCCGGCCCGTAGCGCGTGAGGCGGAGCGGATGCAGCAACGCGAGCACGGCGCGCAGCACGCTGGCCGGCACCGTGACGAGCGGCTTGCCGAGCCGCGCGGCGATCTGCGCGAGCGTGAGGGCTCCGTCGCCGGCGACGTTGTAGATTCCGGACGGCCCGCCGTCGATCGCGTGCTCGATGGCACCGACGACGTCGCGGTCCCAGATGAGCACGAACGGGCTCGGCGCCCCGCGTATCGCGAGCAGGCGCCGCCGCTCGAAGAGCGCCGTGATCTGGTTGCGCGTGGTCTCGCCGAGGATCGTGCCGACCCGGAACACGACCTGCTCGAGCCCGGGGTGACGGCTACGTGCGTCGGCGAGCATCTCCTCGACCAGCCGCTTGTGGTGAGAGTACGCGAACTCCGCATTGCCGCGCACCGGGTGCTCCTCGGTGAGCCAGGCGGGGTTGTCCGCGTGATATCCGTACGCGGCGCCGCTCGAGGTCACGATGAGTCGCCGCACGCCGGCCTCGAGGCACGCGTCGAGCACGTTCCGCGTGCCCTGCACGTCGACTGCGTACTCGAGCTCACGGTTCGACACCGGGCCCGGCGTCACGATCGCGGCGAGGTGCACGACGGTGTCGATGCCGCGCGCCCGAAGCTCGGCCCCGAGCCCGGCGTTCCTGACGTCGTGCACCAGGTAGTCGACGCCTGCGAGGCGTTGCGCGGCGGGCACCTCGCGCACGTCGGTGGCGACGAGGCGCGTGGGCCCGTTCCCCGCCTGCCGCCGTGCCGCGAGCGACTCGACCAGCGTGCTGCCGAGATAGCCCGCCGCGCCCGTCACGAGGACCGCGGGGCTCATGCCATGGCTCCGGCCGCCACCGGTGGACGCCGGCGCCACCACGTCGAGACCGTGATCCCGGCGATCAGGTGCCAGATGCCCCACCAGGCCGCGACGACGGCCATGCCGCCGAGGCCGCCGAAGAAATTGAAGACGAGCGCGAGCCCGAAGCCCGAGTTCTGGATGCCGACCTCGAGCGACACGGCGCGTCGGTCCGCCTCCGGGAGCCCCGCGAGCCGCGCGGTGTAATAACCCGTCGCGAGCGCGAAGGCGTTCAGCAGGAACACGAACGCCACGACGCGGTGCGTGTAGCGCAGGAAGAAATCCCAGTTCGCGACGAGCGCGCCCACGACGAACGCCGCAAAGAACGCGATCGACAGCCACCGGAACGGCCGGCGCACGCGCGCCGCGAAACCGGGCCAGCGGTGCGCCGTCCAGATGCCGAGCACGGTCGGCACGCCGAGCAGCACGACCACCGTACCGAGCACTTCCCACGGGCTCAGCGCGACGGCCTGCAGGATCGGGCGCGTCGCGGGATTGAGGCCGCCCCAGAACGCGAGGTTGAACGGCGTGAAGAAGATCGAGCCGCTCATCGAGAACGCCGCGATGGTGACCGACAGCGCCGTGTTGCCCCGCGCGTAGTTCACGAGGAAGTTCGAGATGTTGCCGCTCGGGCACGAGGCGACGAGGATCATGCCGAGCGCGATGCTGGGCGAGGGGTCGAGCACCATCGTGAGCGCCCACGCGACGGCCGGCAGCAGGATCGAGTGCGCGACGATGCCGATCACGGTGCCGCGCGGCGCCGAGGCGACGCCCTTGAAGTCCGCGAGGCGGATGTCGAGCGCGACGCCGTAAAGCACCAGCGCGAGGATGACGTCGAGCGCGATCAGCGATTCCGGGCTGAAGTTCAGCCGGACCGCGTCGATCTCGTTCATCTGCCCTTCGGTTCCTGGTGCATGTCCTTGAAGTGCATGAGGCCCGGGGCCCACATGTGCTTGACCGGGTCGACGTCGACGTGGACCACCGCCGGGCCGCCGCTCGCGAGCGCTCGCTCGAGCGCCGGCGCGAGCTCGCGCGGGTCGGCGACGCGCTCGCCGTGCGCGCCCATCGAGCGCGCGAGTTCGTCGAAGCGGATCTCGCCGAGATCGGCCTTGATCGTCTCGTCGGGTCCGAGCGACTTGCGGATCAGCGTCTTGAGCGGCTTGAGCGCGAACTGCTGGTTCATCTTCACCATGCCCCACTGCTTGTCGCAGAGGACCAGGAAGACGACCCGCAGGCCGTTCCTCACCGCCGTCTCGACTTCCTGCGGGTGGAATCCCATCGCGCCGTCGCCGATGATGCAGCATACCGGCGCGCCCGGCCGCGCGACGGCCGCACCGAGCGCCTGCGCGACGCCGGCGCCGAGCATCCCGAACTTGAAGGTCGACAGCAACCTGTTCGGCACGCGGCACTCGTGGAACATCATCGCCCAGACCGCGGTGTTGCCGCCGTCCGCGACGAGCACCGTGCCCTCAGGGAAGACGCGCTGGCACACGTGCGCGACGTGGGCCGGGTTCATCGGCACGGCGAGGTCGTCGAGCTTCTCGTCGAGCTTCGCGCGCTCGGCCCGAATCGTGTCGCGGTAGCGCGCAACCTGGCGCCGTCGTGCCTCGAGGTTCGTGCCGCCGCCACGCGCCTCGAGCCGCTCCGCCAGCGCCGCGAGGAAGAGCCGGGCGTCGGCAAGCGCATTGACCTCGGCCGGCTTGTTCGAGCCGAGCACATGCCCGTCGACGTCGACCTGCACCGTGCGCTGCTCCGAGGGCGACCGCCAGTAGGGCGCCTTGCCCCACCAGTCGGTCTCGCCGACGCGCGAGCCGACGATCAGCACGACGTCCGCGTCGTTGCGCACGACGTGGTTCAGCTTGACCTGCGGCATCGGGATCGCGAGCTCGTTCGTTTCGGGCAGCACGCCGCGCGCGGCCCAGCTGGTGGTGACCGGCGCGTGCAGCAGCTCGGCGACGCGGCGCAGCTCGTCGTAGGCGCCCGCGTGGATCACGCCGCTGCCGGCGTGGATCATCGGCAGCTCCGCGGCCGCGAGCAGCTCGGCCGCGCGCTCGACCTGGGCCGGCGACGGGACGACCGGCTCGACGCGGCGGTACTGGTGCGGTTTCCAGGTCGGTATGGACGCCTTCACCTTGCCGTTCATGATCGTTTCGGGCACGTCGAGGTGCACGACGCCCGGCCGACCCTCCCAGCAGTGGCGCAGCGCCTGGCGGCACAGTTCCGGAACGCGGTCGAACGACACGACGGCCTGGCTCCACTTGGCGAGGTGCTTGATCGCTCCCACCTGGTCGAATGCCTGGTAGGCGCCGCCGCGGTCCGGGTAGACGATCTGTGGTCGGCGGCAGCTCGTGATCGCGAGCACCCGGTTTCCCTCGGCGTTCTCGACCGCGAGGCCGGGCAACAGGTTGGCGACACCGGGTCCGTTCGAGGCCATGCACACGCCGAGCCTGCCGGTCAGCCGTGCGTACGCTCCAGCCATGTGCGCGGCGCAGGTCTCGTGCCGAGGCGTCACGATCTCGATGCCGAGCCGGTGCAGGCTCGAATAGAAGCCGAAGTAGGTGCCGTCGATGATTCCGAAGACCTTCTCGACGCCCTCGGCCTGCAGCATCCGGGCGAGAATTTCGCCGCCGCTCGTCTCGTTCATGGTCCCCCGCAGTGGCTGTGCGGCCGCCTGGTTGTCGGGCGACTATAGGCGCTAGCCGTCGGCTGGTGCCATCGTGGACGACCGAGACCGTGCGAGTTGGCCGAGGAACCGCTCGTGCCACGCGTGGATGTCGCTGCGCTGCAGTATCTCGAGCATCGCCGCATGACGCGAGCGCCGCTCCGCGAGCGGCATCGCGAGAGCGCAGTCGATCGCGTCGGCCACCCCGACGGCGTCGCGCGGATTGACGAGCAGTGCGCCGCGCAGCTCCTCGGCGGCCCCCGCGAGCGTCGAGAGCACGAGCACGCCGGGCTCCTCGGGATCCTGCGCGGCGACGTACTCCTTCGCGACGAGGTTCATGCCGTCGCGCATCGGGGTCACCACGCCGACGGCGGCGTTGCGCAGGAACCCCGTCATCACTTCGTGCGAGAAGTTGCGGTTCAGGTAGCGGATCGGCGTCCAGTCGGTCTCGGCGAACCGGCCGTTGATGCGTCCCGCTGACTGCTCCAGGTTGCGGCGTATGTCGGCGTACGCGCGCAGGTTGGCGCGGCTCAGCGGCGCGATCTGCAGGAAGGTCACCTTGTTCAGGTGCTCGCGGTGGCGCTCCATCAGTCGCTCGTAGGCGAGGAAGCGGTCGACGAGCCCCTTGCTGTAGTCGAGGCGGTCGACGCCGATAACGCAGCGTCGCCCGAGCAGGCCGGCGGACATGCGCCGGACGGTCTCCGACGACCGCGAGCGTCGGGCGGCCTTCTGGATGGCGTCGACGTCCACGCCGATCGGAAAGACCCCGAGGCGCGCCTGGCGCCCGTCTTCCTGAACGACGGTGCTCGTCGCGCGTACCGCGGCGGCCCCGAGCAATTCGGCCGCGGCGGACTGGAACGACGCGAGGTCGCGCGCGGTCTGGAAGCCGAGCAGGTCGTACGCGAGCAGTCCGTGCACGAGCGACTCGTAGCCGGGCAGCGCGCGCAGCACCTCGACGTGCGGGAAGGGCGTATGCAGGAAGAAACCGAGCGGCTGCGTCACCCCCCGGGCGCGCAGTTCGCCCGCGAGCGGGATGAGGTGGTAGTCGTGCACCCAGACGAGGTCGTCGTCCTCGAGCAGCGGCAGCACGCGATCAGCGAAGAGCGCGTTCACGCGAAGGTAGGCCGCGTATTGCTCTCCCGAGTACTGCAGCGAGTTGACGAAGTAGTGGAACAGCGGCCACAGCGTGCCGTTGCAGTAGCCGCCGTAGTAGGCGTCGAAGTCCCCGGAGGGCAGGTCGATGGTCGCGTAGGTAATGCCGCGGCGCTCGAGCAGGGCGGCCGGTGCGGGCTCGCCCTCCGATCGCTCGCCGCTCCAGCCGAACCACACTCCGCCGCGGGCGCGCAGCGCCGCGAGCAACCCGACCGCGAGGCCGCCCGGCGCCGCCGCCCGCTGCGGAATCGTCACGCGGTTAGAGATCGCGAAGAGCCGACTCACACGACGTCCTCCCAGGGACGGCTCAGCCGGATCGCCGAGTTGATGATGCCGACCAGGCTGTACGTCTGCGGAAAGTTGCCCCACCACTCGCCGGTGGCGGGGTCCACGTCCTCCGACAGCAGTCCGAGCCGAGTGCGGCTCGCGAGCAGCCGCTCGAAGTGGTCGCGCGCCTCGTCGGTCCGCCCGGCGAGCGCAAGTGCGTTGACGTACCAGAATGCGCAGATGGTGAAGGCCGTCTCGGGCCGGCCGAAGTCGTCGCCATGCCGGTACCGGTACAGCCAGTCGCCCGACTTGAGGCCGGTCTCGATGGCAGCGAGCGTCGAAGCGAAGCGCGGGTCGGTCGCCTGCACGAGCCCGAGCTCGGGCAGCAGCAGCGCCGTTGCGTCGAGATGCTCGCCGGCGTAGCTCGCGGAGTACGCGCCGATGCCGGGGTTCCACGCATGCTCGAGGACGTGCGTGCGCAGCCGCGCCGAGGCCTCGAGCCAGTAGCGGGCGCGCTCGTCGAGTCCGAGCCGTTGTGCGATCCGCGCGAGCCGGTCCACGCCGGCCCAGCACATCGCGGCGGAGAAGGTGTGCACCTGCTCGAAGCCGCGGAACTCCCAGGGGCCCGCGTCGGGCGTGTCGTGCACAGCGAGCGCCCGCTCGCCCATGCGCTCGAGCTGGGCGAATTGCACCTCGTCGCCGAGGTTCGTGAGCCGCTCGTCGAAGAACGAGTGCGCCGAGGCGAGCACGATCGCGCCGTAGACGTCGTTCTGGCGCTGCAGCCACGCGCGGTTGCCGACGCGCACGGGCCCCATGCCGCGGTAGCCGCGCAGCGACGATACGACGCGCTCGGGGATCTCGCGTTCCCCCGTCACGGAGTACAGAGGGCCGACGGCCTGGCCGTCGCAGACGGAGATGCGGTCGATGAACCGCAGGTAGCCCTCCATCGTGCGCGTCTGGCCGAGCCGGTTCAGCGCGTGGATGACGAACCAGGCGTCGCGCAGCCAGCAGTAGCGGTAGTCCCAGTTGCGTCCGCTGGTCGGGCTCTCGGGCACGGACGTCGTGAGCGCGGCGACCACCGCACCCGTGTCCTCGTAGGTGCAGAGCTTGAGCGAGATCGCGGCGCGGATGACCGCGTCCTGCCACTCGAACGGGATCGCCAGGCTGCGGACGTATTCGTCCCAGTAGTCCCGCGTCTCCTCGAGGTACGTGTGGGCGAGGGCGAGCGGCGGTTCCTCGACCCGCTGGTCGGGCCCGAGGATCAGCGCGACGGGCCCGTCCAGGACGAACGGCGTTTCCTGCAGGATCGCGTTCAGGGACGCGTTGGTCGTGATGCGGAAGGCCGCGTCGCTGCCGCGCCAGGCGACGTGGTGCGAGCCCGGCTCGACCTGCGGGGCGCGCGCGCCGTAGTCGAACCGCGGGCGGACCCGGAGCCGCACGACCGGGCGCCCCGACAGCGGCTCGATCAGGCGCACCATCGTCGCGGGCCGGTAGATGCGGCCGCGCAGGCGAAAGCGGGGGCAGAAGTCGACGACGCGCAGTCGGTTGCCGGCCGCGTCGGCGAGCACGGTCTCGAGGATCGCGGTGTTGCGCAGGTACTGCTGCGTCGAGGTGACCTTGCCCTGCAGGTCCACGGCGTACAGTCCGCCCGCCTCCTCGGCGTGATCTGAGTCGAGCAGGGCGTGGAACACGGGATCCCCGTCGAGCCGCGGCAGGCAGCCCCAGACGACCGTCGCGTCCTCATCGAGAAGCAGCGCGATCTGGCAGTTGCCGATCACGCCAAGGTCGAGGTTTCGCTGCGCGACGGTCATGGAACCACGGGTCGGCCCTCGGCGAGGTCGGCGAGCAACGCGCGCACGTCCCGCGGCGAGGCGACGCGCATCTGCGCCTCGACGGCGTCGCCCACCGCGACCGACAATCCGCCCAGGTCATCGACGACGGCGAAGCCGTCGAGGTCGGTCACGTCGTCGCCGACGAACATCGGGCGGCGTCCGAGGAAAGGCGGTTCCGCGAGGAACGCGCGGATGGCGGACCCCTTGGACGCCGTCGCCGGCTTGATCTCGAACACGCGGCGGCCTTCGAGCGACTGGTACGCCGGGCCGAGCCGCTGCGCTATCGGTCGCAGCCTGCGGCGCAGCTCGGCCTCGAGCTCGGGGACGGCCCGCCAGTGCAGCGCGACCGTAGGTCCCTTGTCCTCGAACAGCGCGCCGGGCGTGGCGGCCGCGATCTCCGCGAGCGCGGCACGCGCAGCCTCGAATGCACGATCGGTCGTCGCGGGCGCGACGTGCATGCGGCCGGCGGCGTCGCGGCGCTCGAGGCCGTGCAGGCCCGCGACGGGCCAGCGCAGGGGCGCGAAGAGCTCGTCGACCGTTGCGATGGATCGCCCGCTCACGAGCGCGGCGGCACCCTGCATCGAGTCCCGGGTGCGCTCGAGCAGTTCGAGCAGCGGCTCGGTGACACGCACGGCGTCGGGCGTGGGCGCGATCTCGAGCAGCGTGCCGTCCACGTCCAGGAACAGGCACCATCCGGTGTGGTCTTGCGACGTCACGGGAGGCGGGTCGGGATCGGCAGCAGGGTCGAGCACGGTGGGGAACCTCGGATCCTTCCGACGCTTCGATTAGTCTAGGCAGGCCCCGGCACGTGACCAGCCGGCGAAGCGCGTCGACGCCGTGTGGGAGAACAGGAGACGGACGATGTACGGAATTCTGACACACGCCTCGCTCGCGTTGCTGGCGTTCGCGTCCGGGACCGCGAGCGCGGAGAATGCGCCCGTGAAGCCCGATTCCGCGGTCATTGCGGCGATTGCAGACACGGATCGGCCGGCGGCCGACCGCGAGGAGGACGCGCGGCGCAAGCCCGCGGCGGTGCTCGCCTTGCTCGGTGTGGAGCCCGGGATGCGTGTGATCGACGTGTTTTCGGCGGGTGGCTGGTACACGGAGCTGCTGTCGCGCGCCGTTGGCCCGCAGGGCGAGGTGATCGCCTACAACAATCCGCCGTACGCGCGCTACGCCGAGAAGGCGATCGCCGAGCGCTACGCCGCGGGCCGGCTGCGGAACGTGCGGCAGGTGACCGCGACCCTCGAGGACCTCGAGCTCCCACCGGCGAGCCTCGATGCGGCGCTCTTCGTGATGTCGTACCACGATCTGTACTGGCGTCCGTCGGACGGCTCCTGGCCGCCGACCGATCCCGCCGTGCTGCTCGCGAAGCTGCACGCGGCGCTGAAGCCGGGTGCCGTGGTCGTCGTGCAGGACCACGTGGCCGCGACCGACGGCGACACGTCGAAGCTGGTGGGCGAACTGCATCGCATCCATCCGTCCGTCGTGCGCCGGGACTTCGAGCGTGCCGGGTTCGCCTTCGAGGCCGAAAGCGAAGTGCTCGCGCGCAAGGACGACGATCACACGAAGCCCGTGTTCGATCCCGCGATACGCGGGAAGAGCGACCAGTTCGTGTACCGGTTCCGCAGGCCCGGCCCGTGACGGAAGCGCCGACGAGCTCGGCCGCCGCGGGTCCGCTGCGCCTCGCGATGTGGTCGGGCCCGCGCAACGTCTCGACCGCGTTCATGCGCTCGTGGGGGAACCGTCCGGACACGGTGGTGGTAGACGAGCCGTTCTACGCCCACTATCTCCAGGCGACCGGCCTGCCGCACCCCGGCCGCGACGCGGTGATCGCAGCGCACGACCCCGACTGGCGCCGCGTCGTCGAGTCGTTCACCGCGCCGCTGCCGCCCGGCATCCGCATCCACTACCAGAAGCAGATGTCGCATCACCTGTTGCCGCACATGGGACGGGACTGGCTCGGTGCGATGACCCACGCGTTCCTCATCCGCGACCCCGCGCCGATGCTCGCGTCGCTCGAGGAGAAGCTCGGCCGCTTCGAGCTCGAGGCGACGGGACTGCCGCAGCAGGTGGAGATCTTCGAGTTCGTGCTGCGCAAGACCGGTCGTGTGCCGCCGGTGATCGACGCCTCTGATCTGCTCGCCGCGCCGGAACCGATGCTGCGCGCGCTGTGCGATGCCCTCGGCGTGCCGTTCGACGCGCGCATGCTGTCGTGGCCGCCCGGTCCGCGAGCCTCGGACGGCGTGTGGGCGCGGTACTGGTACTCGCGCGTAGAGCGGACCACGGGATTCGAGCCACCCGAGGCGTCGCCCCCGTCACGGCTCACCGATCCGCTCGTCGAACTCGAAGCCCGCTGCCGCCCGCTCTACGAACGGCTGTCGGCGCACCGCCTGCGCCCCTGAGGAGGCTCGCTTGCTGCAGAAGTACGACCCGCGCAACCGCGACATCGTGGTGAACGTGAACGGCCGCCTCACGCATCGCGACGCCGCCGCGGTGAGTCCGTTCGATTCGTCCGTGCAGGGCGGCGACGCCGTGTGGGAGGGCCTTCGGCTCTATCGCGGCCGGATCTTCCGTCTCGAGCAGCACCTCGACCGGTTGATCGGTTCCGCGCGTGCGCTCGCCTTCGCCGACATTCCGTCCCGCGACCACATCGTGAGCGAGATCCGCCGCACGCTCGAGGCGAACGCCATGCACGACGGCGTGCACATCCGCCTCACGCTCACGCGCGGCGTGAAGGTGACGTCCGGCATGGACCCGCGGCTCAACCAGTCCGGGCCGACGCTGATCGTGCTCGCCGAGCACAAGCCGCCGGTGTACCCCACGGACGGGCTCGCGCTCGTCACGAGCAGCGTGCGGCGCTTCCCGCCGGACTGCCTCGATCCCAAGATCCACCACAACAACCTGATCCAGTCGATCCTCGCGAAGATCGAGGCCAACGTCGCGGGCGCCGACGACGCGCTGATGCTCGACACTCGAGGATTCGTAGCGGAAACGAACGCGACGCACGTGTTCGTGGTCGACGCGGGCCGCGTGCTCACGCCGCGGGTGGTCGCCTGCCCGGAAGGCATCACGCGCTCGGCCGTGCTCGAGCTGTGCCGCGACCATGCGATTCCCCACGAGGAGCGCGACCTATCACTAACGGAGGTCTACCGGGCCGAGGAAATGTTCTGCACCGGCACGATGGGCGAGCTCGCGGCGGTCACGCGTGTCGACGGTCGCCCGATCGGCGACGGCCGGCCCGGTCCGATGACGCTGCGGCTGACGGACCTCTTCCGTGAGCTGACGGCGCGCGACGGCACGCGCGTCGCGGAGAGTGCCTGAGCCTGTCCAGGCCCACGCGTACGACCGGACGGCCGCACGCGTGAGATGGACGGGCTCACGTCTTCAACGGAACTTCATCTCCTGCAGCAGGCTGCTGCTGCCGACTTCGCGGAACTCGGCCCGGTTGCCCGAAGCCTTCTGCTGGTCGGCGATCGACGTCTTGCTCCACGCCATGTACTCGGCTTGGCGCTTCTCGCCTTCCGCACCCGAAGGCACGCCGTCGGTGATGGCGATCAGGTACAGGTCGGGCTCGCCCTTGCGCGGATAGGCATTGACCAGCACCGTGTACGACTTGATCCAGCCCTTCGACTTCGCGAATTCCTGGTCCTTGCGCCATTCGCCGGCGAGGAAGTTGGCGTAGGCGAGCGAGCCCCCGTCCTTGAGGTGGATGCCGGTGACCTCCCAATGGTCGCCCTGCACGAACGGCCATTCGTTGGCCAGTGCCTGCGTCGTCGGCACCATCGCGCCGACGAATACCAGCGCAACGAACATCTCCCTGGCGAGCTTCTTCATGTGTCGTTCCCCGTGCAGCGAATGTGCTGCAGCGCGGACCATAGCGGACCGGACCGGGAACATCACGCCGCAGCGCAATACGTGACCCGCTTTCCTCCCGGAGTTCGCGCTGCGCATGCGATCCGGGTTAGGCATAAGCGGCAATGCCCCGCGCAGCGCCGCGGAGCCAGAATGCTCCTGAGCCGGCGGACTGCCGGTCGCCCTCCGCGCATCACCACGAAGGACACCGTGGGTCCACCGGACAGTGGAGACAAGGAGTCAAATATGCACACCAGGACACGCATCGGTCTGTCGCTCGCGGGCGCGGTCGCCTGCTTCGTGATGCTCTTCTCACCGGCCGGACAGGCCGGCGAGCGAACCGTCAATTTGCGCTACGCGGGCACTGGGGTTGCCACCAGCGTCGACCCCAATGGGGACGGCGTTCCGGTGGACGTGACCGACACGGTGACACAGGGCACGTTCGGCCAGTCGCGGCTCGTCATCACGACCGAGTGGATGATCCACCCGCGGGCCTGCCCGGCCGGCTACGACTTGCCGTTCAAGCTCGTCAACCTCGGCCTCGTGGTGACCATGCCGGACCATAGCCAGCTGTTCGGCTTCTCGCAGGAAGGCTGGATCTGCGCCAACTCGACGACCGGCGCGTACGTCGGCGAGTCGTACGGCATCTACAACGGCGGCGCCGGTCGCTTCGTGGGCGCCACGGGCGAGTGGATGACGAAGTTCGACGGCTACAACATCGACCTGCCGGTCAGCTTCCGCTCGATCCGCGGCACCGTCGAAGGCAAGGTCGCCACGCCGTAAGGCTGATTATCGCGCCATCACGCGCAGGCCGAGGAACCCCGCCGCCGGCGGGGTTCCCGTTTGCTGCCGGCCCTCCGAGCCTTCAGCGCGCTGGCGTGTACCAGATCGGCGAAGTCCACGCGCGTTCCTGGATCGAGACGGGGAGCCCCTTCGGCACGGGAATCCCGAGCTTCACGGCATCCCGCGTGCTCCAGCGAGGCGTCGGGATCTCGAGGACGCGCGCGTAATAGAACGCCCGCTCGGCCGGGTCGAAGTCCGGGTCGGTCCAGGCGGCGACCAGCTCGGATGAGCCGATGGTGTTGGTGTACTCCGCCGTCGCCGGATCAACGGTGTCGCCCACCGGCGGCAGCTTGCCGCTCTTCGGGTCGGGCGCGCGATCGCCGCCCCAGGCGACGTCGTAGACCTGCTCGTGCTGCTTGCCGCTGCCGTCGAGCCAGCCCTTCACGATCTGCACGCGATCGAGGTTGCCGCTCCTGGGGTCCTTGCTCGCCGCCACGAGGAACGTCGGCGCCTTGCCCGGGCCGGCGGGAAGGTCTCCGCCCATCGGCACGCCGCGCGCATAGCCTGCCTTCGCGAGGCCGGCGCCGTTTGCATCCGCCGGACCGAAATCCCAGCCTCCGAAGAGCCGGACCTTGATCATCGTGCCCGACGTCCCGAACGTTTCCTTGCGGCTCATCGCATCGTAGATCGCCTCGCGCGTGTTCTCCTCGGCCCACACCCCGGCGAGGCCTCCGGAGCTGAACTCCTGCACCTGCTGGACCTGGCCCGCGGGTTGACCCGGCACGCCGTTCAGCCGGTGCGCGGCCTCGTTCTCGAACGCGAACTTGCCCGTGTAGTTGTATTCCTCGTTGCTGCCCGCGGCGTTGTGGGTATCGGTATCGCCGATGAACCCGTACTTGAACGGGTTTCCCTTGCCGGCAGCTTCCTGCGACATGCCGTCGAGCAGCGCCTTGCGCGCGAAGCTGCCCGCGCGGTTCTTCGGCCGCTCGTAGTCGGCCGAGAGCGTATAGTCCCACTGCTCGAAGCCCGCGAACTCGTCGTTGGGCGAGAGGTCGGGGTGCGTCTCGGACGTGCCCTTGATCTGCGTGATCTCGTAGAGCGGCTCGTTGCGCGCGCGCGTGCTGTTGTACGCGGCGTCGATCGGCGTCCTGCGGTCGAACTTGACCATCTCGAACATGCGGCCGTCGCTCGCGTTCCCGTTGTGCGGGATCGCGAGCAGCGCCGAGCCCTTGGCGCGCAGGTCGTCCATCCACTTCCAGAGCGTCTCCGGATCCTCGGATTCCAGCGACGACAGGACCATGTCGGGCAGCTTCTGCGTATCGCGGAACACGACGACGCGGTGCAGGTTGCGCTTCTCGGGATTCGCGGTCCATTCGAATCCGGCAAAGGTGGTGAAGTGTCCCGGGCGATACGCCGCATCGGCGGCCTTCACGATTTCCGTCCAGACCGAGCGGGCCAGCGTCGTGTCCGTGAGCGCCGGATCGAGGTTTCCGGTGCTCATGTCGCGCAGCACGCCGGCGAACGTCTGCATCCGGACGTTCGGATCGGGCGAGTTGACGCCCTTGGCGATTTCGGTCTTGCTGAGCGGGCTGCTGGGGTCGCTCATCTGGTTGAACACGCCCATGAACTCGGCGTGCTCGGCGACCATGTAGAAGTCGAGCGGTGTCTGGATCTGGATCTTGCCGCCCATGCCGCTGTTCGTGATCTCGCGGCCCTGCGCCCAGGCATAGGCGTCCGTCGGCGTCGTGCGGCTGCCGTTCGTGAAAGCGTCGAACGACCAGCCCGTGTGGACGTGCACGTCGCCGAAGTAGGCGTTGCGTTCCGGATTGGGCGGCGGGCGGTCCGGCATCGCAGGCGCGCTCTCGACCATCGCCGGCGCCGCGGCGGCGGGCGGCGGCGCGTCGTCCCGCTTCGCGCAGCCCGCGACGGTCGTGCCGATCGAGAGCAGGATCGCCGTCCAGAGGCCGGCGGCCGTGGGTCGTGCGACACGGTTCGTCATCGGAATCCTCCCGTTCTTTTCGGCACCGACATATACACGACGTGGCGAGGGGTCGCCAGCGGCGTCAGGTCGCGCCGAGCGCTCTCGCGTGCCACGCGAGGTGGTCTGCCACGAACGACTGAATGAACCAGTAGCCGTGGTCGTAGCCCGCGTGCATGCGCAGGTCGAAGGCCTGTCCCGAGCGACGGCACGCGTCGGCGAATATCTCGGGGTTCAGCTGCTCGGCGAGGAACGCGTCCGACGTGCCCTGGTCGATCAGGATCGGCGAGTGGAACGGTCGCCCGGCGACGAGCACGCTCGCATCGTAGGCGAGCCACTGCGACTCGTCGGAGCCGAGGTAGCCGCCGAACGCCTTGCGGCCCCACGGGCACTGCATCGGCGCCGCGATCGGCGCGAACGCCGACAGCGAGCGGTAGCGTTCCGGGTTCCGCAGCGCGCAGACCAGTGCGCCGTGCCCGCCCATCGAGTGTCCGAAGATTCCCTGCCGCTCCGGATCCGCCGCGAAGTTTGCCGCGACGATCTCCGGCAATTCGCGCGTCACGTACGAATACATGCGGTAGTGCGCCGACCATGGGGCCTCGGTCGCGTCGACGTAGAACCCCGCGGCGAGCCCGAAGTCCCAGCTCGCGTCATCGCCCGGCAGCCGGACGCGCGGGCTCGTGTCGGGCGCGACCAGCATGAGCCCCAGCTCGGCGGCGAGCCGCTGCGCGCCCGCCTTGATCATGAACGTCTCTGCCGTGCAGGTGAGCCCGGCGAGGTAGTAGAGCACCGGCACGCGCCCGAGCCGCGCCTGCGGTGGCTCGTAGACCGCGAATTGCATCTCGGCCGCGCACTCTCGCGAGTCGTGCGCCAGGAAGTGCTGCGTCCCGCCGAAGCAGGCGTGGGAGGAGAGAGTGCGCATGGGGGGCCGGACGACCTCAGAACGTCACCACCGTCCTGATCGATTCGCCCGCGTGCATGAGGTCGAACGCCTCGTTGACGCGGTCGAGCGGCAGCGTGTGCGTGATCAGGGGATCGATCTCGATCCTGCCGCGCATGTACCAGTCGACGATCTTCGGCACGTCGGTGCGGCCGCGCGCGCCGCCGAACGCGGTGCCCTTCCAGACGCGGCCGGTGACGAGCTGGAACGGCCGCGTGCGGATCTCCTGCCCGGCGCCCGCGACGCCGATGATCACCGAGACGCCCCAGCCGCGGTGGCAGCACTCGAGCGCCTGGCGCATGAGGTCGACGTTGCCGACGCACTCGAAGCTGTAGTCGGCGCCGCCGTCGGTGAGCGAGACGAGGTACGGCACGAGGTCGCCCTCGACCTCCTTCGGGTTCACGAAGTGCGTCATCCCGAACCGCTCGGCGAGCGGCCTGCGCGCCGCGTTCAGGTCGACGCCGATGATGCGGTCGGCACCCGCCATCCGCGCGCCCTGGATCACGTTGAGCCCGATTCCGCCGAGGCCGAAGACGACGACGTTCGCGCCCGGTTCCACCTTCGCGGTGTTGATCACGGCGCCGATGCCGGTCGTGACGCCGCAGCCGATGTAGCAGACCTTGTCGAACGGCGCGTCCTCGCGGATCTTCGCGAGCGCGATCTCCGGCAGCACCGTGTGGTTCGAGAACGTCGAGCACCCCATGTAGTGGTGGATCTTCTCGCCGCCGATCGAGAAGCGGCTCGTGCCGTCGGGCATCACGCCCTGGCCCTGGGTCGCGCGGATCGCGGTGCATAGATTCGTCTTGTCCGACAGGCAGGACTTGCACTGCCGGCACTCCGGCGTATAGAGGGGGATGACGTGGTCGCCCTTCCGGAGCGAAGTGACGCCGGGTCCGACGTCGACGACGACGCCAGCGCCCTCGTGCCCGAAGATCACCGGGAAGAGCCCCTCCGGGTCGGCGCCCGAGCGGGTGAATTCGTCGGTGTGGCACACGCCGGTTGCGCGGATCTCCACGAGCACCTCTCCGGCTCTCGGGCCGTCGAGGTCCACCGTCTCGACGACGAGGGGCTTCCCGGCCTGGTAGGCGACGGCGGCGCGTGTCTTCATGGTGCGGCTCCAGCGTGCAACGTGCCCGAAGACTAGCGCATCGGTGGCGACCGCGGCAGCGGTTGCAACCTTGTGCGCGGTGGCTGCATCCAAACGACGCACACCCACGCCCGGAGACGCACCGATGATCCGCTACGCCGCCACGCTGCTGTTCGCCTACTCGGCCGTCGTGCTCGGGTCCTCCGAGGAGATGCACCGTGTGAACGGCAGCCTGTCCGTCGACCCAGGCCAGCAGGTCGGCGACGTATCGACCGTGAACGGCTCCATCACCGTCGGCAGCCGCGCGCGGGTCGACGGCGCCGAGACCGTGAACGGCTCGATCCGCCTCGACGCCGGTGCTGCGGCCCGCGCCGTCGAGACGGTCAACGGTTCGATCACGATCGCCGAGGATGGCACCGTGACGGAGGGCGTCGAGGCGGTGAACGGCAAGGTACGCCTCGCCCGCGGCGCACGCGTCGGCGGCGCACTCGAGAACGTGAACGGCGAGTTCCGGATCGAAGGCGCCTTCGTCGGCGGCGGCATCCGGACCATGAATGGCGACATCCACGTCGGCACGGGCTCGCGAGTCGAGGGCGGCATCCACGTCGAGAAGACCCAGGGCCGCAACTGGCCGTGGCAGGGCCGCGAGGATCCGCCACGCATCACGATAGAGTCGGGCGCCGTCGTCACGGGGCCGTTGCGGTTCGAGCGCGAGGTGGATCTCTACGTCGGCGAGGGCGTGACGCTGGGGCCAGTGTCGGGCGTCGAGCCGCGGCGGCACGCCTTGCCCTGAGCGCCCGCCCGTTTGCACGGCGCGACGGGCGGCGTAACCTGAGTACATGCAGCCCCCGACCCGACGCGAACCGCCCGAGGAACACCCGGACCTGCCACCGCCGCCGGCGCCTACGTCGCGGGATGCGAATCCATGGACCGTCGCGCCGCCCGAACCTCGACCGGGCTCGGCGCAGCCACGGCGCCGGACGCGCTTCACCCCGGGTCCGAATCGGAATCCCGTGCCCCGTACAGCCGGACGCGCCGCGCGCGAGTCCCGCCGCAAGCGCTGGATACCGCTCGCGGCGTTCGTGACCTTCGTCGGCATCGGCCTCTATGCCGGTTTCCGCGCACTCGCGACGGGCGATGAGGCGGGCGCGATCGGCCCCTTCCTCATCGCCGCCTTCGCCTTCGTCGTCCTCGGGCGCTGGCTGCGCCGGCGCCGCTGATCCGTCAGCGTCCCAGTCCGGCCTGCGTCGTCAGGTACACGGCGAACGTGCCGAGCCAGTGCCCGCCCTCGTAGTGCTCGCCCGTGACCGCCGGCAATGCCGCGGCCGCGTGCGCGTGCGAGGCCGCGAGCAGCGACGCGCGACGCGGGTCGTCCTCGGCGAGCGCGTGGGCGATGCCCTCGAGCATCCACGCGCGGCTCAGGTTGAGCCCGTCGATGTGCGCGAGCTTCGGGTCCGCGCGGTCGGTGACGATGCCGGGAGGCAGCCAGTCCGCGCGGCCGTCGGTCGGAATCCCGGGCAGGAACTGTTGCAGCCACGACGCGTACTCGGCGCGCGAGAGGATGCGTCTCATGAAATCGGCCTCGGCGAGGCACGGCGACAGGAAATCCTCGCCGGACGGCTCGTATGCGAGCGGGCAGGTGCGGTCGTGGAAGTAGTACGTGCGGCCGCGCTCGGCCAGCAGTCGCACCATGCCGACGTCCCCGCGCACCTGGGCCCAGTCCGCGTACAGGCCGAACGCGAACGCCGTCTGGCTGTGCTCGCCCGAGCGGACCGGATACCGGAGCTTCGGCAGCCACTGCATGACGCGCTGCGCCGCCTCGATCTCGAGCGGCGCGAGCGTGTCCGCCCAGCGTCGCGCCGCCGGGTCGTCCCAGCTGCGAAGCTCGGCGGAAAGGGCGAGCAGCCACGCGAGGCCGTAGGGACGTTCGAAAGACACTCTGCCGGGGCCGCGCAGGTAGGCGACCTCGGCCGCGACGTTCGCCGTCGTGAGGCTGCGCTCGAGCGCAGCCCGCGCAGGGGCGGCGAACCCGGCCTCGGGATGGAGCCGGGCGAGGCGTGCGAGCAGCCAGTGCCCGTGCACGGAGGAATGCCAGTCGTAGCAGCCGTAGAACGCCGGCGTGAGTTCGCGCGCCGGCCGCGCGTCGGCGTCGGTCTGCATCACGTGCGCGATCTTGTTCGGATACTCGCGGTGCACGCACTCGAGCGCGAGCTGCGCGAATCGCGCGGCGACCGTTGCGGTGAGCGGCGCTCCCGCGGCGACGGGCGCGTCGGCCGAGGACGCCGGTCCGGCCGCGAGCGCGACGACGAACGCGGCCCAGAGTCTCCTCACGATCGGACCTCCCGGGTGGACGCGTTGTCCGCCTCGAACAGCTGCTCGAGCTGCCGCGACGCGGCCCGGGCCGTCGCGATCAGCTTCTCCTCGTCGTCCTTCATCGCGGCCTGCTGCTGCAGCGTCTGCTCGTCGTGCGCGCGGAAACGCCGGACCTGAGCGGCTGCGACCTCGCGCGGCGTCCCGAGCGCGACGAGTGCGGTCTCGGCGAGCTCGAGGCTCGAGGCGAACGTCTCCCGCCAGATCTCGGTCACGCCTGCTTCCATCAGCCGGAACGCGTGCTGTCGGTTGCGGGCGCGTGCGAGCACGCGCACTTTCGGAAAGTGCCTGCGCGCGAGTTCCGCGATGCGCATCGACGCCTCCACGTCGTCGACGGCGATGACGAGCAGCCGGGCCTGGGCGGTGCCCGCGGCGCGCAACAGGTCGAGCCGCGAAGCGTCGCCGTAGTGCAGCCGGTTGCCGTAGCGCCGCACGAAGTCGACCTGCGCCGGGCTCGCCTCGAGCGTCGTGAAGCGGATCTGCCGTGCGCGCAGTACGCGCGCGACCACCTGCCCGAAGCGTCCGAAGCCCGCGATGATCACCCTGGGTTCCTCGGACTCGATCGCGTCGTAGGCCGGTGGCGGCGGAGGCGGTGCCCAGCGCTTCGCGAGCGCATCCGACGCGGCGATCAGCAGCGGCGACGCGACCAGCGACAGCGTGACGACGATGACCAGCAGGTCGGCCGTCGCCTGCGAAACGATGCCGCCGCCCGTGGCGAGCGCGAACAGCACGAATGCGAATTCGCCGCCGCCCGCGAGGGCGACGCCGGTCCGCCAGGCGGATGCCGAAGACTGCCGGGCGAGCCGCGCTGCGACGGTGCACGTCGCGGCCTTGAGCGCGAGGTAGGCGAGCGTGAGCCCGATCACCGCCAGCGGCGCCTCGAGCAGCACGCCGAGGTTCGCCGACATGCCGACCGCGATGAAGAAGAGCCCGAGCAGCAACCCCTTGAACGGCGCGATGTCGGCCTCGAGCTCGTGGCGGTACTCGCTGTCGGCCAGCAGCACGCCGGCCATGAACGCGCCGAGCGCCATCGACAGGCCGACCGCGTCGAAGAGCAGCGCCGTTCCCACGACGACGAGCAGCGCCGCGGCCGTGAAGGCCTCCTGCACCTTCGTCCCCGCGACCGCGCGCAGCAGCGGTCGCAGCAGGTAGCGGCCCGCGACGACCACGACTGCCACCGCCACGAGCGGCACGAGGACGGAGCGCCACTCGAACTCGAGCGAGCCGGCGCCTGCGGCGAGCGGCAGCAGCACGAGCGCCGGCATGATCGCGAGGTCCTGGAAGAGGAGGACGCCGAAAGTCGCACGGCCGTGCCGCGTCGTGAGTTCGCCGCGCTCGGCGAGCACCTGCAGGATCAGTGCCGTCGACGAAAGCGAGAGTGCGAAGGCGATGACGAGCGCGGCCGGCCACGGCTGGCCGAGGAGCCGAGCCGCGACGGCCAGCGCGGCGGTGGTGATCAGCACCTGCGCCGCGCCCGCCGCGAACACGGCGTGGCGCATCACCCAGAGCCGCGACGGCTGCAGCTCGAGGCCGATGACGAAGAGCAGCAGCACGACGCCGAACTCGGCGAAGTGCAGGACGCTCTCGACGTCGCCGAAGAGGTCGAAACCCCACGGGCCGATCACGACGCCCGCAGCCAGGTAGCCGAGCACCGCGCTCAACCGCAGGCGGCGGAACAGTGGCACGGCGATCACGGTCGCCGCGAGGAATACGGCGATCTGCGCCGTCAGCGTCATGGCCGCGCGCCCCCGCTCAGCCGCCGTCCGCGAGGACGACGGCCGTGTACGCCGCGAGGCTCAGGCGCCCCGTGGACACGACGGCCTGGCCCGTGATCAGGTCGACGGTCGTCACCGGGGCGTCGCTGGGCAGGGCGAAGTCGCGGATCTCGCGGCCCGAGAGGTTCGCGACGACGACCAGGCGCCGTCCCTCGAACTCGCGTTGCCAGGCGATCACGTCGTCGCGGCCGGTGTCGACCCTGCGGTACGAGCCCCGCGACAGCGCGGGCTCGGCCTGCCGCAGCCGCACGAGCCGGCGATAGTGGTGCAGCAGCGAATCCGGGTCGGCGTCGAGCGTCGCGACGTTGCGGCGCTCGTGCCCGTCCTGCAACGGTTCCCACGGTTGCGCGGCCTGCGTGAACCCGCCGTTCGGGCCGGGCGTCCACGGCATCGGGTTGCGGATCATCTCGTCCGGCTTCGCGCCGACCTGCCCGATCTCCTCGCCGTAGTAGATGAACGGCACGCCGGGCGCGGTGAGCAGCAGCGTCGCGGCGAGCGCGAGCCGCGCAGGCACTTCTCCGAGTTCGCTCGCGACGCGATTCTGGTCGTGGTTCGTGAGGATGGTGGCGTAGCGCGCGTCCGGGTAGGCCGCCGTCGCCTCGTCTAGGGCGTAGGCGAGCTTCGTTCCGTCGCCCGTGCGGACCGCATCCAGGAACGCGCTGCCGAGGTCGAACTCGAACGCGAGGTCGAGCGCGTCGGCGTGGAGGTACTGGCTCACGGTGTCGGTCGTGGTCCAGACCTCGCCGACGACGAGCGCGTCCTGGTCGACCGATCGCACGTGCTTCCGGAACCCCTGCAGCCAGGCGATCGTCTCCGGCGTGTCGCTCATGACGTCGCCATCCTCGATGAGGTGACGGATCGCGTCGAGGCGGAAACCGTCGACGCGCATCTCGGTGAGCCAGAATGCCGCGATCCGGTACGCTTCGGCGGTGACGGCCGGGTTGCGGTAGTTCAGGTCCGGCATGCCGGACCAGAAGATGCCGTAGTAGTGGAGGCCGCGCGCCTCGTGCCACACGACCTGGTCCCACGGGCCCTCGACGTCTGGCACGCGGTCGGGCGGCACGAAGAGGTACCAGTCGCGATGGGCGGCGTCGCCGCGCAGCGCGGCCTGGAACGCAGGGTGGCGGGAAGACGAGTGGTTGAGGACGAGATCGACGATCACGCGGATGCCGCGCCGATGGCACTCCGCCAGCAGGCGCTCGAAATCGGCACGGGTGCCGTACTGCGGATTGATGCCGTAGTAGTCGGTGACGTCGTAGCCGTGATAGCTCGGCGACGGGTTGATCGGCATGAGCCAGAGTCCCGTGACGCCGAGGTCCGTGGTGGTCGCGGGATCGCCGTCGTTCAGGTAGTCGAGCCGTTCGATCAGGCCCTGGAAGTCGCCGATGCCGTCGTTCGCGAGCGGGCCGGTCGTCGAGTCGGCGAACGAGCGCAAGAACACTTCGTAGAACACCGCGTTCTTCCACCACGGCACGGGCAGCGTGGCCGGGGCGGGCGCCGCGACAACCGGCGCAGCAGCGGCAGCCGGTGCGTCCGCAGTGGACGGATCGACGGCGCCGGTCCGGCAGCCGGCGACGGCGAGGCTCGCCGCGCACGCGGCAGCCCACCGAACGAATTTCGACATGCTTCGCACTCCGGTCCGTCGTGGCCGCGGATCATAGCGCCTGCGGCCCGCAGTCGCGGACGGAGGCCGGCGTCGGATGCTCGGTGACCGGGTGAAACTAGCGATCGCGTGCCTCGCGCTCATCGGGGGCGTCGCCGCGTTGTGGCCTGAGCCCCGGATCCGCACGCCGGAGGGCGAACTCGCACCCCGATCGCCTCGGCAGGAGCCGCTGACCGGGCCGGCGTGGTCGCTCCACGGCTACCAACTCGAGCCGCGCGCCCGCTTCGACGTCGAAGCCCGGGTCCTTTCCGTCGAGCACTATCGCTGGGATGCCGGCGCCCGGCTCGCGCCGGTGGACCTGGCCCTCGGCTGGGGGCCGATGTCCGACAACCGTCTGGTCGGTCGCTTCCGCATCACGCAGGGCTCGCGCTTCTACACCTTGTACCCCGAGGATCCGTCGATCGACGTGGGGCAGGCGCTGCTGCACAGCGCGAACATGCACCTGATCCCGGCGACCGCCGGGGTGCGTCGCATCCTCGAGTCGGTGCGGGCGGGCCACCTCGTGCGGCTCGAAGGAATCCTCGTCGACGTCTCCAGGTCCGACGGGTTCGAGTGGCGGACGTCGCTGCGGCGGGACGACACCGGGGCCGGCGCGTGCGAACTCTTCTGGGTCGCATCCGCGCACGTGCTCTGACGGGCCGCCACGCACCGACGAGCTCGTTCGGCCGCCTTAAGTCTTTGATTGAGAATCATTTCTAACTCGGGCGGCGGGCACGGCACGGAAGGGTGCCGAGACCGTGCCGGCCGGCCTCCGGCACGACTGCGGCCGTGGCCGAAATGCACACCCGACCGGTGCCTGAGCCGCTCGCACCGTGGATGTTGCGATTTTGCATCATGGGCTGCAACCGGGCGCCGGGCAGAAGAAACCTTGAAATCTCTGGACTTCAGGAATCCAACTCCCCGTACAATGCGATACACTGGCAACGTTGTGGTAAGCAAAGAACGCAATCCCGGTGCCGGGAAAGCGGCTATACTGCGTTGCAGAAGTCCTCTGTTAAGTAGGGAGTCTCTGATGTACTCGAAATTCCTCAAGGCAGCCGTCGCTGCCACGCTGGTCGCGGCTCCGCTCGCGACGATGGCCGACAGTGCGCCGGGTGAGCAGAAGGGCGACTGGATCGTCCGCGCCGGCTTCTCGCAGGTGAATCCTGAGTCGGAAAACCTGCAGCCGTTCGGGCCGGTCCCCGGCACGGGCATCCCCGAGTCGACGCTCGTCGTCGACAGCGACATCAGCTTCACGTTCGACGTGACGTACATGTTCACGAACCAGTTCGGCGTGGAACTGCTTGCGGCATATCCGTTCACGCACGGCGTCGACCTGAAGCCGTTCGCCGGCGGTGACGACATCCGCATCGGCTCCGTCGATCACCTGCCCCCGACGCTGAGCCTCGTGTGGCGTCCGTTCGGCTACAAGGCCGACGTGCAGCCGTACATCGGCGTCGGCGTGAACTACACGATGTTCAGCGGCGAAGAGCTGCGGCCGAGCGTGCTGCAGGCCGTGGGCCTGCCGAATCGCACCGAGCTCTCGCTCGACGATTCCGTGGGCGCCGCCGGCGTCATCGGCGTCGATCTCTTCCCGGGCGAAGAGAAGAAGTGGTTCATGAATGCGCAGGTGCGCTACATCCAGATCGAGTCGGATGCCGAGATCCTGGTGCCGACAAACGTCAATGGCGTCCGCGCCAAGGTCGACGCCGGCACGATCGACATCAACCCGATGGTGTACGGCCTGCACATCGGCCGTCGCTTCGGCGCTCCGGCCCCGGTGGCCGCGCCCGAGCCGGCTCCGGCTCCGGTCGTCGCTCCGCCGCCGCCGCCGCCCCCGGCTAAGTGCGTCGACAGCGACAACGACGGCGTGTGCGACGAGGTGGACAAGTGCCCGAACACGCCTGCGGGCGCGAAGGTCGACAAGGCGGGCTGCCCGCTCGAGCAGACGCTGAAGGTGCTGTTCGACTTCGACAGCGCGGAACTGCGTCCCGAGTCGCTCACGGAGCTCGAGCGCGTGGTGACGTTCATGAACGACGTGCCGTTCGCGACGGCGCTGGTGGAAGGACACACGGACAGCGTGGGCACGGAGGAGTACAACCAGGCGCTCTCCGACCGTCGCGCGAAGGCGGTGTTCGACTACCTGAGCTCGCGCGGCATCGACCCGGCGCGGCTGAAGTCGATCGGCCACGGCGAGCTGAAGCCGATCGCGGACAACGCGACGGCGGAAGGCCGCCAGATGAACCGTCGGGTGATGCTGATCCGCACGGATTCGGGCATGTAATCGACGCGCGGGCGTGAGCCTGCAGCGGGGCCCCGGGATGCAAGTCCCGGGGCCTCGTCGTTTTCGAAGGACTGAATCCATGGTCGGCCGTCGTGCTAAAAGACGGGACCGGCGCGACGGACCCGTGCCTCGCGCATACGCCTTCCCGAGGAGAATCCGCATGCCCCATGCCCGCCTTGCCGCTGTCGCCCTCGCACTCGTGGCCGCAGTCCAGCCGAGCCATGCCGACACGGCTGCCTCCGGCTCCAAGGTCGATCCCGTGCTCGTCGAAGTCGTCGCGGGCGCGTGGCGTAGCGACGAGGCGAAAGCTCGCGACCGGTATCGGCACCCGGTCGAATCGCTGACGTTCTGGGGCCTCGCGCCGGGCATGACGATCCTCGAGATCCAGCCCGGCAGCGCCTCGTGGTGGACCGAGATCCTCGCGCCGTATGCGAAGCGTACCGGCGGCGCCTATTACGCGACGGGCGCTGACCTCGCGAACGCCAAGCTATCCGAGGGCGCCCGCAATGCCCGCAAGCGCTTCGAGGAGCGCTACGGTGCGCAGCCCGACATCTATGGACCGATCAATATTCTCGACTGGGGCGCCGTGACGCGCACGCTGCCCGCCGACAAGTTCGACTTCATCCTCACCGGACGCTCGATCCACGGCTGGATGCAGGACGAGCCGGGAACGGTCGAGGAGACGTTCGCCGCTTTCTACAACGCGCTTAAGCCGGGCGGCATCCTGGCGGTCGAGCAGCACCGCGCCGATCCACTGCCGGAGGGTGCCGCGGAGAAGCCCGAGAGCGGCTATGTCACCGAGGCGTACGTGATCGCGCAGGCCGAGAAGGCGGGATTCCGGCTCGCGGCGAAGTCCGAGATCAACGCGAACCCGAAGGACACCAAGGATCACCCGTTCGGCGTGTGGACGCTGCCGCCTGCGCTGCGCTCAACGGCGTACGGCTCGGGCCAGGAATCGAACCCGGACTTCGACCACTCGAAGTACCTCTCGATCGGCGAGTCGGACCGCATGACGCTGCGCTTCGAGAAGCCCGTCAAGAAGTAGCAGCGGCGCAGCCGCCGGTCCGGGTATCCACGGACGCGTCGCGAGGAATCGCTGCGTAGCATCGATGCCGTCACGGGCATCGAGGCACTCGCCGTGCACGTTCCACGCATCGCGGCGCTGGCAGCCGCGTTCATCGGGCTCGCGGCCTGTTCCGGCGGCGGGTCCTCCTCGTCGGGCGAGCGGCCCCAGGTCTCGCCGCTCGTCGTCACGAGCCTGCTCGACGAGGCTGCGCCCGCGGCCGGCACGGTCACGCTGCGCTCGGCGCTCGCCGCAGCGCCGTCGGGCCAGGCGATCACGTTCGACCTGCGGCTCGACGGTGCGACGTTGTCCCTCACGCAGGTGGCCGAGGAGCACACGCGCCTGAAAGGCGAGGTGATGGGTATCCGCGAGGAGCCAAGCGGCCCGGTGTCGTATCTCGTCGGCTACCTCGAGCGCGATTACGGGCGCTCGGCCCTGTACGCACGCAAGGACGTCGTGATCGATGCCTCCGCGCTGCCGCGCGGCATCACCATCGCGTGGAGCGGCGGCGACTCGCCCGGCGCTCGCGTGCTCGCGGTCGACGGCGACCTGACGCTCGTCAACGTCTCGATCAGCGGCGGCCGCAGCGTGGCGGAGCCGCTGCCCGTCGGTGCGCCGACGGACCAGCCGTGGACGCTCGCGCGGGGCGGCGCGCTCGCCGTCTGGGGCGTCGCACGGCTGCGCGACTGCCGTTTCCATGACAACCACGTGCAGGGCGACTTCGAAGCGTCGCGGGACCGCGGCGCGTTCGGGGGCGCCGTCTATGCGAACCTGCTCGAGATGCAGCGCTGCGTCGTGGCCGGCAACACCGCACTCGGGGCCGGCGCGGCGGGCGGCGGAGTCTTCGTGGTCGGTGGCCCCGGCCAGCGCGGCGCCGTATCAACGGTCGAGCGATCCGCGATCACCGGCAACGCGATCCGCGGCGTCTACGCCTACGGTGCCGGTCTGTATTCCGACGGTGGCGGCATCGGCGAGAGCAACGCGCTGCGGGTGACGAGCAGCACGATCGCACGCAACCTTGCGGAGCCCGCGCCTGGCCTGCCGCCGCCCGTCCTCGCGATGGGCTACTGGCGCGGGGCCGGCATCTACTTCTCCAACGGATTCCTGCAGGTTCACGCCTCGACCGTGGCCGAGAACACGGCGCGCGGCGTCGCGCGCACGGACAGCCTCGGCCGTCGCAACCTCGCGGGCGGGATCGCGGCCACGGTCGGCAACGCGCACGCGGTCGAGCGCATGACGCTCGGGCACTCGATCGTCGCGGGCAACACGGTCGAGGAGATCGGCGGCCAGCGCTACGCCCACGACGTCTACACGGGCTCGCTCGTGCACTTCCGCAGCATGGGCTACAACCGCATCGGCGCGATCGACTTCAGCCAGATCCTCGTGCCCGTCCCGTGGGCGGGGTGGGAGTCGCTGAGCCGGCGTCACTTTCCCAAGGCCGGCGACGCGGCGGGCGTCGCGCTCGGTGACGTCGTCGATGTGGCCGCCGTTGCGACGGATCCGACGTTCCCGTCCGCCGGCGTCGCCGCGGGCGGGCCCACGGTGCTGTACTACGAGCCCCGCGGCACCGCGCTCGGACAGGTGCCTGCGTACGCCTATACCGTCGACGAGACGATCGCGGAGTACTCGCTGTCGGCGGAAGCGACGGACACCTTTCTCGCCGTGCTGCTGGAGCGGCTCGAGCGCCACTTCGGGCTCGAAGGCTACGCAGCCGCGTTCCAGGCGGACTTCGAGGCGTTCCTGCAGTCGGCAGACACGGACGCGGCCGTCGCGGGCGCGCAGCCCTATCGCGACCCGGACGGCCGCCCGATCACGACGCTCGCGGCGACGCAGTTCTTCGGCCCTGCGCAGACCTGGCCGCGCGAGTTCGCGAACCACCCGTACATCGAGTTCTGGCACCGACTCGACGCGGCGCTCGCGCAGGCGGCACCGGCGGTCGGGCCCGAGGGACTCGGCGACGACGAGTGGCGGGCGCTCTTCCAGAGCGGCGCGCTGGCCGAGAACCCGGGCATCCGCATGACGGTCGAGACGCGGAGCGCGTTCGAGGCGACGCGGGCCGCGGAGGACCAGCGCGGCACCGCGCGACCCGCCGGCGAGCCCGGCGACGTCGGCGCGATCGAGCTGCGGTGAACCGCTAGATCTCCTCGGCGACCGTGCGGATCGCGCCGCACGGGCACTCGCTCACGCAGATGCCGCAGCCCTTGCAGTAGTCGAGGTTGAACTCGTAGCGCTTGCCCGGGCCGAGCTTGATCACGGCGTTGTCGGGGCAGACGCCGTAGCAGTTGTCGCACTCGAAGCAGTTGCCGCACGAGAGACAGCGGCGCGCCTCGAACTGTGCAGTCGTCTCGTCGTATCCGCCCACGACCTCGTCGAACGTCGACTGGCGGCGGATCGTGTCGAGGATCGGCTGCTTCGACTTCGGCGCGTCCGTGTAGTACCAGGTGTTGAGCTTGTCGAACGTCGCGAGCTCGTGCTGCGGCGGGTGTACCCACTGCTCGCCGCGCAGCCACGCGTCGACGTTGCGGGCCGCGAGCTTGCCGTGGCCGATGCCGACCGTGACGGTCCGCTCGCCCTTCACCATGTCGCCGCCCGCGAATATGCCCGGGTGCCCCGTCATCATCGAATCGTCGACCTTGACGACGCCGTCCGCGACCTCGAGTCCCGGCACGCCGTCGAGCAGCGAGAGGTCGACGTCCTGGCCGAGCGCGAGCACTACCGAGTCGGCCTCGAGCGTCTCGAACTGGCCGGTCGGCTGCGGGTTGCCCTTCGCGTCGAGCGCCATCTTCTCGACAGTGATCGAGGACTCGCCGGCCTGCTTGATCGTCGAGAGCCACTTGACGAGCACGCCTTCCTGAAGCGCCTCCTCGAGCTCCGACTCGTGCGCCGGCATCTTCTCCCGCGTGCGGCGGTAGACGATGATCGACTCCTCGGCGCCGAGCCGCTTCGCGGTGCGCGCCACGTCGAGCGCGGTGTTCCCGCCGCCGTACACGACGACGCGCCGCCCGAGCAGCGGCTGCTCGCCCGTCTCCATGCCGCGCAGCACCGAGACCGCGTCGAGCATCTTCGCCGCACTGCCTGCCGGGATGTACGCGCGCTTCGCGATGTGCGCGCCGACCGCGAGGAAGACGGCGTCGAAGCCGCCCTCGCGCCGCGCGGCGAGTACGTCGTCGACCTTCGAGTTCAGCTCCAGCGTGACGCCGAGATCGACGATCCGCTGCACCTCCGCGTCGAGCACCTCGCGCGGCAGACGGTACTTCGGGATGCCGAAGCGCATCATGCCGCCCGCGACCGGGCCGGCCTCGCGGATCGTGACCGCGTGGCCCCGCATCGCAAGGTGATAAGCGGCCGAGAGCCCCGACGGTCCCGCGCCGATCACGAGCACGCGCTTGCCGGACTGCCGCTCGGGCGGCTGGAACTTCCAGCCGCGCCGCAGCGCCTCATCGCCGAGGTAGCGCTCGATCGCGTTGATGCCGACGGACTGGTCGAGCTGTCCGCGGTTGCAGGACGACTCGCAGGGGTGGTAGCAGACGCGCCCCATGACGGCGGGCAGCGGGTTGTCCCGCGTGAGCACGCGCCAGGCCTGCTCGTAGTCGCCCGCCTCGGCGTGGAAGAGCCACCCCTGCACGTTCTCGCCCGCGGGGCAGGCGTGGTTGCAGGGCGGCAGGCGATCCACGTACTCGGGGCGCACGGTGCGCCACGAGCCCGTGTGGTTTGCGAGGCTCGAGCCCGGGTCCAGCGTGATGGCGAACGGCTTGGGCTTCATGATGCGGCCTCCGTGTCGAGCAGGCCGTAGCGGCGGATGTTGCGGTCCGCGAGCTGCTGCAGCCGCGCGATGATTTCCGGGTGGCCCGGGGGCTTGAAGAGGTGGGCGAAGCGCGTCTGCGGCCTCAGGTATTCCTCGACCGGCAGCGGCCTGCGGATCTTCGAGACGTTCGTGACCTCGCCGTGCTCCGCTTCGAACACGGGGAAGATCCCGGTCTCCTTCGCGAGCCGCGCCATGCGTATCGTCTCGGCGGAGCCGTGGCCCCAGCCGAGCGGGCAGGGCACGAGGATGTGGATGTAACGGGCACCGCGGAATTCCATCGCGCGGCGCACCTTGGCCTCGAGGTCGCGCAGCTCCGCGACGGTCGCGGTCGCGACGTACGGGATCTCGTGCGCCATGGCGATCCTGGGCAGATTCTTGCCCTGGCCGAAGCGGGCGCCCGTGCTCGAGCCTACGGGCATCGTCGTGTTCGTGCGCGCGGCGGGCGGCGTGGCCGACGACCGCTGCACGCCCGTGTTCATGTACGCCTCGTTGTCGTAGCAGATGTAGAGCACGTCGTCGTTGCGCTCGAACATCCCCGAGAGGCAACCGAAACCGATGTCCGTCGTGCCGCCGTCGCCGCCCTGGGCCACGACGCGCACGTTTTCGCGGCCCTTCACGCGCATCGCGGCCGCGATGCCGGTGGCGACCGCCGCGGCGTTCCCGAACAGCGAGTGGATCCACGGGATCTGCCACGAGGTCTCGGGGTAGGGCGTCGAGAACACCTCGAGGCAGCCGGTCGCGTTCGCCGCGACGAGCTGGCGGTTCGTGGCGTCCATCGCGGCGTCGATCGCATAGCGCGCGCCGAGCGCCTCGCCGCAGCCCTGGCAGGCTCTGTGGCCGGAATTGAGGGAGTTCGTGCGGCCCGCCTGAGCCTGCACCGAACGCTGCTCCTGCGCGAGCAGCCTGTTGCCGACCGTGAAAGTGCCGGTCTGGTAGAAGCGGATGGGTTGGTGGGTCATGGCCGCCCTCTCAGCCGATCTTCGCGGCGACGACGCCGAGGTCCTTCAGGATGCCCTCGGCGATCGGGCCCGAGCGGCGCTGCTCGCGCTCGCGGGCGAGCACGCGCTCGACGAGCTTGTGGTCGAGGTCGAGGAAGGTCACGTGCTCGAGGCGGCCCTCGATCGCCTCGGTAAACACCCGCCGCAGCGACGCGCGCGTGATCGCCCGGCCGCCGAGTCCCGCGACGACGGTGTGGACGTCGTCCGGCGAGCCCGGATACGAGGCCGAGACGTTGTTCGAGACGATGCCGCCGAGACCCACCGCGAGGCTCTTCTCGAGCACGACGACGCGCTTCGCGTTCGCGAGTGCGGCTCGGACCGCCGCGGTCGGCCACGGGCGGAAGCACGTGATGCCCAGCACGCCGATGCGGACGCCCTGGTCCCGCAGCTCGTCGACGGTGTCCTTGATCGTGCCTAGCACCGAGCCGAGCGCGACGACCACGGTCTCGGCGTCCTCGAGGCGGTACGTGTGCGCGAGGCCGCCACTCTCGCGGCCGAACACGCGCTTGAACTCGTCGGCCCAGGCCGGGATCAGCTCGAGCGCCTGCCGCTGCTTCGCGTGCGCGAGATAGCGCACTTCCATGAACGCCTCGGGGCCCACCATCGCGCCGATCGACACGGGGTCCGCTGGATCGAGCACCTGGCGCGGCTCGTACGGCGGGAGATAGGCGTCCACCTGTTCCTGCGTCGGCAGGTCCACGCGTTCGTAGGCGTGGGTCAGGATGAAGCCGTCCATGCACACCATCACCGGCAGCGAAAGTTCCTCGGCGAGCCTGAAGGCCTGGATGTGCAGGTCGAGCGCCTCCTGGTTGTCCTCGGCGAAGAGCTGGATCCAGCCGCAGTCGCGCTGCGACAGCGCGTCGGTGTGGTCGTTCCAGATGTTGATCGGCGCGCCGAGCGCGCGGTTGGCGACCGTCATGACGATCGGGAGCCCGAGGCCCGCGGCGTTGAAAACCGCCTCGGCCATGAACAGCAGGCCCTGGCTCGCGGTCGCCGTGTACGCACGCGCACCGGCGGCCGAGGCGCCGATCGCGACCGACATCGCCGCGAACTCGGACTCCACGTTGATGAACTCGCACGGCGCGAGCCGGCCGGCCGAGACGAGCTTGCCCAGGCCCTCGACGATGTGGGTCTGCGGCGAGATCGGGTAGGCACAGATCACCTCGGGCCGGCAGAGCGCCACGGCCTCGGCGACCGCCGCCGAACCTTCAACCTGCTTGAGCACGTTGCGTCTCCTCCATTTCCCTGCGCACGTAGGCATATGCCTCGTCGGCGGCTGCCACGTTCGCCTCCGCGACCTTGTCCGGGAACTTCTCGCGGATCGCCGCGCTGACCGCTTCGAGCGAGATCTGCCCCGAGATGGCGGCGAAACCGCCGAGCAGCGCCGCGTTCGGCAGTGGCCGGCGGACGTGCTTGAGCGCGAGCTCGGTCGCCGGCACGGTGCAGAGTCGATCCGGCGGGAATTTCGCCATGAACTCCTCGAGCCCGAGCTCCTCGAAGCTGCGCGTCGTGTTGATCAGGATGTAGCCCGCGGGCACGAGGCCGCCGAACACGTCGACCTGGTGCAGCAGCGTCGGGTCCTGGATGATCAGCGCGTCGGGCGCGAGGATCGGCTCGCGCAGCCGGATCGGCCGGGTGTCGATGCGGCAGAACGCGACGACCGGCGCACCGGTGCGTTCGGAACCGAAGCTCGGAAACGCCTGCGCGTGGCGGCCCTCGCGGAACGCGGCTACCGACAGGACCTCGGCCGCCGTGACGACGCCTTGGCCGCCCCGGCCATGGATGCGTACCTGGAACATGGTCCTCCTGCCTCTTTTCGGCTTGTGCGGAAGATGCCCCTCCGACCGCCGAAATGGCATCCGTGCCGACACGGATGCGATCGGTATAGACCGCGCGACGCAGCGGGGCCTTCCCGCAGCCGACGGGTTGCGGCACAGTGCCCGCTTTTCCGCCACCCCGGACGACCTCCATGCCCCAGCGTCTCGCCTGGCCGACCCTCGCCCTGCTGGCCTTCGTTTCCGCTGCCGCGAGTGCCGCGCCAGCCTCCGCACCGGTCGAGTCGAGGACGGATGCCGCCGCGGCGGCGGCGACCGAGCCGTCGCGGCTCGCGGCCCTCGTGGAGGACTACTTCGAGCGGTGGCTCGAACTCAATCCGATTGCTGCGACGTCGATCGGCGACGAGCGCTACAACGACCGCTTCGAGGTGTCGATCTCACCCGACTGGCGGACCCGCGCGGAGCGGCTCGAGCGCGAGTCCCTCGAGCGGGCGCGCGCCATCGACGCAAAGAAGCTCTCCGGCCAGGATCTCCTCACGCTCGAGGTCTTCAAGACCGCCCGTGAACGCGAGATCGAGGGCTTCCGGCACCCCTCTCACCTGGTACCCATCAACCAGTTCTACTCGACGCCGAACAGCTTCGTGCAGCTGGGCTCCGGGCAGGGGCTGCATCCGTTCCGCAACGCCGAGGACTACGACGACTTCCTGAAGCGCGTCGACGGCTACCTCGCCTGGAACGACCAGGCGATCGCCAACATGCGGGAAGGCATCGCGAAGGGCTACACGCTGCCGCGCGTGCTCGTCGAGCGCGTGCTGCCGCAGCTCGAGAGCCAGGTAGTGCCGAAGGCCGAGGACTCGCTGTTCTGGGGCCCGATCGCGAACTTCCCGGAGACCGTGTCCACGGCGGATCGCGAGCGCCTGACCACCGCGTACCGCCAGACGATCGAGACGCGGCTCGTGCCGTCCTACCGGCGGCTGCACGATTTCATGCGCGACGAGTACCTGCCGAAGGCCCGCACGACCGTCGGGCTCGGCGCGCTTCCGGGCGGCGACGCCTGGTATCGCTACCTCGTGCTCGACTACACGACGACGAACCTCGCACCGGCCGAGATCCATGCGATCGGACTGCGCGAGGTGGAGCGGATCCGCCGGGAAATGGTGGCGGTCAAGGAGCGCGTCGGCTTCGAGGGCAGCCTCGACGAGTTCTTCGTGTTCCTGAACACCGACCCGAGGTTCGTGCACCCCTCGCGCGAGGCGCTGGTGCAGGGCTACGTCGACATCAAGAACCGGGTCGACCCGAACCTGCCCAAGCTGTTCGAGGTGCTGCCGAAGGCGGACTACGAGGTCCGGCTCGTCGAGCCGTTCCGCGAGAAGAGCGCCGCTGGCGGCAGTTACCAGGCCGCGAGCGAAGACGGTTCGCGTCCCGGCGTCTTCTACGCCAACGCGTACAACCTGAAGGCGCGGCCCAAGTGGGCGATGGAGGCGCTGTCGCTGCACGAGGGCAACCCCGGCCACCACTTCCAGATCACCGTCGCTCGTGAACAGAAGGACCTGCCGCGCTTCCGTCGCTTCGGCGGCTATACCGCCTACAGCGAGGGCTGGGGACTGTACGCCGAGTCGCTCGGGCAGGACCTGGGGCTCTACACCGACCCGTACCAGTACTTCGGGCAGCTCGAGGGCGAGCTGTTCCGGGCGATCCGGCTCGTCGTCGACACCGGCCTGCACTCGAAGGGCTGGACCCGCGAGCAGGTGCTCGAGTACATCGAGAAGCACAGCGCGACCAGCGAGGCGCGCCGCGTCGCCGAGACGGAGCGCTATATCGCGATCCCGGGCCAGGCGCTCGCGTACAAGGTCGGCCAGCTCAAGATCGAGGAGCTGCGACAGCGCGCGGAGCGCGAGCTCGGCGAGCGCTTCGATGTGCGCAAGTTCCACAGCGCCGTGCTGAACGACGGGCCGCTGCCGCTCGACGTGCTCGAGGCCAAGATCGACCGCTGGATCGCCTCGCAACGCGGATGACGGGCTGACCGCGATGTCTACGCGCCCGCATCACGCCAGGTCCCGGGACGGGCTCGTCGCGGTCCTCGCGGGCGCGACTGGCCTCGTGGGCGGCGAGTGCCTGAAGCAGCTCGTCGCGGACCATCGCTATGCACGCGTCGTCGTCGTGACCCGGCGCGACGCAGGTCCCGCGGCCCGGCACGCCAAGGTCGAGCAGGTCGTGTCCGAGTTCGACCGCCTTGACGCCGTGCGCGATCGCCTGCGCGACGGCGATCATGCTTACTGCGCGCTCGGCACCACGATTCGCAAGGCGGGCAGCCAGGCGCGATTCCGTGCGGTCGACCACGACTACGTGCTGCGGTTCGCGGAAGCCGCGCGTGCCGGCGGCGCGACGCACCTCTCCGTCGTGAGCGCGCTCGGCGCCAGCCGCGCATCGCCGTTCCCCTACTCGCGCGTCAAGGGCGAGACCGAGGAGGACTTGCGGCGCATGGGCTGGCCGAGCCTCGCGATCCTGCGGCCGTCGGTGATCGCAGGTGCCCGCGCAGAGTCGCGGCCGCTCGAACGACTCGGCGAACACGTGTTGCGGTGGGCGCCCGCGAAGTGGCGGCCCGTCGCCGCGACCGACATCGCGGCGGCGATGATCGCGCTGGCCCACGAGTCGGAGGGTGGCGTGACGGTGGTGGAGTCGCGGGAAATAGCACGGTGCCGGGTTTAAGTTTCGCAAGTTCGCGCAGCTCCGCGCGAACTTACGAAACTTAAACCCGGCACCGTTCGAGCAGTGCCGCTCCGTAGCGCTCCAGCTTGCGCGCCCCGATCCCGGGCACTTCCGCGAGTTCCTCGAGCGTGCTCGGCAGCCGTCGCGCGATTTCGGCCAGCGTGGCGTCGTGCAGGATCACGTAAGCGGGCAAAGCCTGGCGTCGCGCCTCCTCGAGCCGCCAGGCCTTGAGGCGCGACAGGCGGGTCGCGTCGTCGGGTGTCGCCGCGTGCGCCGGCTCCGCGGCAGCCTGCGGGAGTGTCGTAGCGCGCTTCGACGCCCGCCGCACGGGACGCTCCTCGGTGCGTCGCATCTCGACGATCCGCTCGCCACGCAGCACCGGCCGGCTCGACGGCGCGAGCCTGAGCGCACCGTGCGCCTCGTGGTCGACCTGCACGAGGCCGAGCGCGACGAGCTGCCGGAACACGTCGCGCCACTGCGCGGTCTCGAGATCCTTGCCGATGCCGTAAACGCCGAGCTGTTCGTGGCCCCAGCGCCGGATGCGCTCGGTGTCGTGCCCGCGCAGCACGTCGATCAGGTGCACCGCGCCGAAGCGCTGACCCGTGCGGTAGACCGCCGACAGCGCTTTCCGGGAGGCGACCGTCGCGTCCCACGTTTCGGGCGGCGCGAGGCAGGTATCGCAGTTGCCGCAGGGCTCGATCGACTCGCCGAAATAGGCGAGCAGCCGGACCCGCCGGCACTGGGCCGTCTCGCACAACCCGAGCAGGGCGTCGAGCTTCGCGGTCGCGATGCGCTTGTGCTGCTCGCTCGCCTCCGACGCGTCGATGAGCCGCCGCTGCTGCACGACGTCCCCGAGGCCGTAAACCATCCACGCGTCGGCGGGGCGGCCGTCGCGTCCCGCACGGCCCGTCTCCTGGTAGTACCCCTCGATGCTCTTCGGCAGGTCGATGTGCGCGACGAACCGGACGTCCGGCTTGTCGATGCCCATGCCGAACGCGATGGTCGCGACCATCACGACGCCGTCCTCCCGCTGGAAGCGGGCCTGGCGCTCGGAACGCGTCCCTCCGTCGATGCCGGCGTGGTAAGCGAGGGCTGGGACGCCACGCGAGGCGAGCCACTCCGCCGTCTCCTCGACGCGACGTCGCGACAGGCAGTAGACGATGCCGGCTTCTCCCGCGTGCTCGTTGGCGATAAAGGACAGCAGCTGCGCGCGGGCGTCGCGCTTGCCGGTGATCGTGTAGCGGATGTTGGGTCGATCGAAGCTCGAGACGAAGGTGCGCGCGCGCCCGAGCGCGAGCCGCTCGACGATCTCGACGCGAGTCTGCGGGTCCGCGGTGGCCGTGAGCGCGATCCGCGGCACGTCCGGCCACCGCTCGTGCAGCACCGCGAGCTCGAGGTACTCCGGGCGGAAGTCGTGGCCCCACTGCGACACGCAGTGCGCCTCGTCGATCGCGAAGAGCGCGATGCGCGTCCGCGCGAGCAGCTCGAGGCAGCGCGGCGTGACGAGGCGCTCCGGCGCCACGTAGAGCAGATCGAGCCGGCCGTTCGCGAACTCGCGCTCGACCTCGCGCGCCGCGACGGCATCCAGCGACGAATTCAGGAAGGCCGCGCGCACGCCGAGCTGCGTCAGCGCCGCAACCTGGTCCTGCATCAGCGCGATGAGCGGAGAGACGACGACGGCCGTGCCGGGGCGCACCAGTGCCGGCAGCTGGTAGCACAGCGACTTGCCGCCGCCGGTCGGCATCAGCACGAGCGCGTCGCCGCCGGCGACGACGTGCTCGACGATCTCGCGCTGGGCGCCGTGGAATTCCCGGTGCCCGAAGACCCGCCGCAGCACCTCGACCGGCGTCGGGTCCGTGCCCGGCCCGGCGTCCGGCGTCGGGGCCCTGCTCACCGTTGCGCGAGGTCGCGCCGGGCGACCTCGTAGACGTAGGCGTACCGGGCGTTGCCGGGTTCGAGCTTCACGGCGCGCTCGAGTTCCGCGAGGGCCTCGGCGTAGCGCTGCTGGCGCACCAGGGCGAGGCCGAGCGAGTGGTGAAGCGCGGCGACACCGGGAACCTGCGCGATTCCCTTCCGCAGCGTCGCCTCTGCGTCGGCCTCGCGCCCCTGCAGACGTCGCAGGTCGGCGAGGTTGGCCCACGCCGGGCCGAAGCGGGGGTCCAGCTTCAGGGCCGCTTCGTACTCCGCTTCCGCCGCGACCGTCTCTCCCTTGTCCGCGTAGTACCCGCCGAGGTTCACGCGGTTCTCGGGCCGGTCGGCATTGAACCGTTCCGCAGCCACGTACTCCTCGCCGGCGGCACGCAACGCCGGCACGTGCTCCTCGCCGACGGCGTCGTCGGCGAGCGGCGCGAGCGTCCGCGCCGCCTGCATGCGCACGACGCGCACCGGGTCGATGAGCAGCGGGATCACTGCCTTTCGCTGTTGAGGGGGCAGGACGTCGTAGGCGGCGGCGGATGCCTGGCGCACCAGCGGGCTCGGGTCGTCGAGCCCGGCCTCGGCCGCGAGGATCGTCGTTTCGCTGGGCGCGCGCGCGAGCCGTTCGATGGCCGAGGCCCTCGCGATCGCGGCCTCGTCGAGGTTCGCGGCGACCTGGGCGAGCGCGATGGCTGCGGACGGATCGCCCCGGTCCGCCGCCGCGAACGCTTCGGCGTAGCCCTGGAAACCGGGCTTGGGTTCCGGATAGCGCTTGCGGATCTCTGCCGCTGCCCACGCGGCCTTGCGGTCGGCGTGGCAGGCATTGCAGGCATTCGGCACGCCGAGCGTCACGCTCAGGTCCGGCCGCGGGATGCGGAAGCTGTGGTCGTGCCGGCCGTCGATGACCATGTAGGTCTCGGGCTTCATGTGGCACGCGGCGCACGCCGCACCGGCGGAACCCGCCGCGTGGAAGTGATGG
>RPQJ01000017.1 GCA_003819815.1 Lysobacterales bacterium | reverse complement strand
GTCTGCTCCCGTTGGCCGCTTGGGTACCCCTCCGCGAACAGAGAGCCGCGTATTCTCGGGGGCGGGGGCGGCCGTGTCAATGCAAACCGTGGGCTTACGCCTACCCGGGGGATCCGCCGGCCAGCGCGTCCGGGCGGAGGGCTCCCCGGAGGGGACTCCCGCCGCTCCCAGCCCAGCCTGCAGGGGGCCAACTTCGACTCCTACCCCCGGGCGTGGCCGCCCTCGACCGGGATGAGCCGGATCGCATCTGAGCCCGCGCCACGTACGAACTGCGGTTCGTCTATCATCCGCGCCGGCGCGGACCCGACCCGACCCCAGACGAGCCCCAGCCGCGCGGCAATCCCACGCAGAGAGCCCCTCCCGAATGACCGACGTCCTGCTGTTTCCGTTCGCCGAGTACTGGTGGTTCTACGCTGGGTTCACGCTCTTCGTGCTGCTCGTGCTCGCGCTCGACCTCGGCGTGTTCCATCGCGAGGCGCACGAGGTCAGCGCCAGGGAAGCGGCCACCTGGAGCGCCGTCTGGGTCGCGCTCGCGCTCGTCTTCAATTACCTGTTCTACCGCTACGCGCTGTGGCACCTGCCGCAGGTGCCGGCGCTGGCGGGCATGGACCACGCGCAACTCGCCAAGGACTCCGGGCTAGAGTTCCTTGCGGGCTACGTGGTCGAGAAAGCACTGGCGGTCGACAACATTTTCGTCTTCGTGGCCGTGTTCTCGTATTTCGCGATCCCGGCGCGGCTGCAGCACCGCGTGCTGTTCTACGGCATCCTCGGCGCGCTAGTGTTCCGCGCGCTGTTCATCTCGATCGGCTCGGTGCTGATGCAGTACCACTGGATCGTGGTGATCTTCGGCGCATTCCTGATCCTCACCGGCATCAAGATCCTGTTCCTGCCGGAGAAGCCGATCGAGCCGGAGCGCAACCCGCTCATCCGGCTGGTCAAGCGCTTCGTGCCGATCTGGCCGAAGATCGAGGGCGACAGCTTCTGGGTGCGTCGTGAGGGCGTCCTCTACGCGACGCCGCTGTTCGTCGCGCTCGTGTTCATCGAGTTCTCGGACATCATCTTCGCGATCGACTCGGTGCCGGCGATCTTCGCGCTGACCAACGAGCCGCTGATCGTCTTCACGTCGAACATCTTCGCGATCCTCGGCCTGCGCGCGATGTATTTCCTGCTCGCGAGCGCGGTGCGGTACTTCCAGTACCTGAAGTACGGCCTCGGCATCATCCTCGTGTTCGTCGGCCTGAAGATGGTGTGGCTCAACCAGGCGTTCGGCGGCAAGTTCCCGATCACGTGGTCGCTGGGAATCATCGGCGCCCTGCTGGCCGTGTCGATGCTCGTCTCCGTGGCGGCGCGGCGCGACGGCCGCGCGGAACACTCAGGCCACTGACGCCGGGGCCAGGTCCACGATCTCGACGTCTTCCGCTGCGAGCGGTCGCCCGAGGAACACCGCGCCGACGCGCGCAAAGCGCTCGGCGCCGTCGGTCGCGAGCAGCGTCACCTTGCCCCGCGGCTGGTCGCTGCGCGCCAGTCCGCGCGAGTCCAGCGCCTCTGCCAGGGACGCTGCCGTCGTCGCCGCGGAATCGACGATCGCGATCCCCGGCCCGAGCACCCGCGCGAGCGCGGGCGCCAGCACCGGGAAGTGCGTGCAGCCGAGCAGCAGGGTATCGGGATGCGAGTCCTCCGCACCGTCGACGAAGACGCCGTCGAGGTAGCGATGGATTACGCCCTCGACGACCGGGCCGTCGGTCCAGCCCTCTTCGGCCAGCGCCACGAAGAGCGGACACGGGCGCGCGGTCACGACCGCCCGGGGCAGCCGCCGCGTGATCGCCGCCTGGTAGGCACCGCCACGCACGGTGCTCTCGGTGGCGAGCACGGCAATGCGACCGCACCGCGTCGCGCGGCACGCCGCCGCAGCGCCCGGCTCGAGCACCCCGAGCACCGGCACGGGCGCGAACTCCTGCGTCAATGCATCGAGCGCGATGGCCGATGCCGTGTTGCACGCGACGACGAGACACTTCACGCCACGCTGGTGCAGCAGGCGCGCCGCCTGGAGCGAGTATTGCCTGATCGAGCCCGCGCTCTTCGTACCGTATGGCAGTCGCGCCG
>RPQJ01000016.1 GCA_003819815.1 Lysobacterales bacterium | reverse complement strand
CCCGACTTCGAAGTGCCGCAGCACCGCTGCCTGCCCGACCGGCGCCGCGGCGACGGCGAGCGTGCGCAGCGCGGCCTCGTAGTCGTCCCAGAGTCCGGGGTGGGGGTCCTCGCGCGGCAGCAGCTTGAGCAGCAGTTCGTTCACGTAGAAGCCGGCGAGGAGCGCGTGTCCCGACGGCAACGGCACGCCACCGCGCCACTCGGCCTTGACCAGCGTCTTGAGTTCACCGGCGCCCGCATACGAAACCGTGATCGGCTGGAACGCCTGCAGCAGGCCGCGCAATTCCGAGCGCGGTCGCTTCGCGCCGCGGGCCACGAGCCCGACGCGCCCGTGGTCGCGCGTGAACGCCTCGACGATCAGGCTCGTCTCCTTGTACGGGTAGGCGTGCAGGACGAACGCGGGCTGGTCGTCGCGACGTTCCGGCAGCGAGCGCGTCGCCATCGCGGCTACAGCCCGAGCCGCCGGAGCGCGGCCTCATTGTCCGCCCAGCCCTTCTTCACGCGGACCCAGATTTCGAGGTACACCGGCCCCCCGAACAGCGTCTCGAGGTCGCGCCGCGCCGCAGCACCGATGGCCTTCATGCGCTCGCCGCCCGCGCCGAGCAGGATCGCCCGCTGCGACGCCTTGTCGACATAGACGCTGGCGAAGATGCGGCGCACGGGGCCGTCGTGCTCGAAGCGGTCGATGCCCACGGCGGTCGCGTACGGCACCTCGTCGCCCAGCATCCGGAAGATCTTCTCGCGGACGAACTCCGCGGCGAGGAAGCGCTCGTCCCGATCGGTCAACTCGTCGGCGCCGTACATCGCCGGAGCCTCGGGGAGGAGCTTGCCGACCTCCTCCTTGAGGGCGTCCACCTGGGTGCCCTTCTCCGCCGACACCGGGACGATCGCCGCGAACTCGCGCAGCGACGCGATCTCCGCCATCACCGGCAGCAGCGCCTTCTTGTCGGCAAGGGTGTCGACCTTGTTCACGGCAACGACGACCGGCAGGCCGGCCGGCAGCAGCGCCGCGACGTTGCGGTCGACCTGGGTCAATCGCCTGCCGTCGACCACCAGCACGGCGACGTCGACGCCCGCGAGGCTGTCGACGACCGTGCGGTTCATGCGCTCGTTGAGGCGCGAGCGGTGCAGCGTCTGGAAACCCGGCGTGTCGACGAACACGAACTGCCGGCCGGGCTCGGTGAGGATGCCGACGATCCGGTAGCGCGTCGTCTGCGGCTTGCTCGACGTGATCGTCAGCTTCTGCCCGACGAGCCGGTTGACGAGCGTCGACTTGCCGACGCTCGGGCGGCCCACGATCGCGACGTGGCCGCTGCGGTGCGTGGCGGGATGCGCTTCGCTCATGCCCGCGAGGCGTTTGCAGTCACCGCGCACCACGCGGCCTCGGCGGCGGCCTGCTCGGCCACCCGACGGCTCGTCCCCTGCCCCAGCGTCACGATCCCGAGCGAGGCGATGGCGCACTCGGCGGTGAACGTCTGTGCGTGCGCCTCGCCTTCGACGGTCACGATGCGATAGGCGGGCACGGGCAGCCGCCGGCCCTGCAGCCACTCCTGCAGCCGCGTCTTCGGATCCTTGCCCAACGCCGTCGGGTCGGCGTTGCCGAGCACCTCGGCGAACGTGCGGTCGATGACTCCGCGCGCGGCCTCGAACCCGCTGTCGAGGAACACGGCGCCATAGATGGCCTCGAGCGCGTCCGCGAGAATCGAGGGGCGCTCGGCGCCGCCGCTCTTCAGCTCGCCTTCGCCCAAACGGATCGTGCCGGACAGCTCCAACCGGCGCGCGACGTCGGCGAGCGCGTCGCGATTGACGAGGCTCGCGCGCACACGCGACAGATCGCCCTCGGGCAGGTCGGGAAAGCGCTCGAACAACGCGCGCGCGACGACGCAGTTCAGCACCGCATCACCGACGAACTCGAGTCGCTCGTTGTGCCGCGCGCCGTGGCTGCGGTGGGTCAATGCCTGGTCGAGGAGTTCCGGCCGGCGGAACGCGTGGCCGAGCCGCCGTGCGAGATCAGCGGCCATCCGGGGGCGTCACCGGGCCGACGTCGCCTCGAACTCGAGCAGGATGTACATGTTGCCGAACATGTGCAGGCGGCGCTCCCACGCCAGCTCCGCCGTGACCTGCGTACCGCTGCGCTGCAGGATCACGTCGGTCGCCTTGACGTCCTCGACGTAGCTGGTCTGCAGGCGTCGGCTGAGTTCGGAACGGAACGCCGCCGGGTTGTTCGGATCGGCGGAACCCCCGCGCATCGTGTCGTCGAGGGCCTTCCTGACGGACTGGTACTCGATGTAGGACGGGATCACGCGGAAGCCGACCATCGCGAAGATCACCACCACGGCCGCGACCAGCAGGAAACCTATGATGGTGAGGCCGCGGTGCCGGGCCGGCAGTCCCGGTGCCGACCGCGCTCGTG
>RPQJ01000015.1 GCA_003819815.1 Lysobacterales bacterium | reverse complement strand
GCCCTTGCGCAGCGCCACGCGGGTGAGCCCGCCGGGCAGCACCCAGGTCGAGCGGCCCGTGACGGCGAAGGGACGCAGGTCCACGTGCCGCGGCTCGATGCCGCTGCGCGTCACCGTCGGGCACACCGACAGCTGCACCACGGGCTGGCTGATGTAGTTGCCCGGGTCCGCCTTCAGCTTGCGGCGAAACTCCGCCAGCGACTTGCGGCTCGCGTGCGGCCCGATGACGATGCCGTAGCCGCCCGACTCGCCGACCGGCTTGACCACCAGCTGCTCGAGGTGCGCGAGCGTGTAGTCGAGGCCCTCGCGTTCGCGGCAGATGTGCGTCTCGACGTTCGGCAGGATCGCCTCCTCGTCGAGGTAGTAGCGGATGATGCGCGGGACGTAGGCGTACACGGCCTTGTCGTCGGCGACGCCCGTGCCCACCGCGTTCGCCAGCACCACGTTTCCGAGCCGGTACGCGCGCATGAGTCCACGCACGCCGAGCATGCTCTTCGGGTTGAAGGCCTCCGGGTCGAGGAAGTCGTCGTCGATGCGGCGGTAGACGACATTGACGCGCTGCAGGCCGCGGGTCGTCTTCATGAAGACGCGGTCGTCGCGGACGATCAGGTCGCGACCCTCGACCAGCGGCACGCCCATCTCGCGGGCGAGGAACACGTGCTCGAAATAGGCCGAGTTGTACACGCCCGGCGACAGCAGCACGACGGACGGATCGGCGTCGATGCCCGCGGCGAGCTCGGTGAGCTTGCCGATCAGCCGCTGGCCGTAGTTCGACACCGAGCGCACGCCGATGTTGCGCATGAGGTCCGGGAAGGCCCGCTGCGTGAGGTGGCGGTTCTCGACCACGTAGGACACGCCCGAGGGGGTGCGCGCGTTGTCCTCGAGCACGCAGAAGCGGCCGTCGCCCCCGCGGACGATGTCCACGCCGCAGACGTTGACGTAGCTGCCGAAAGGCACCTTGAGGCCCTGCATCTGCGGACGGTAGTTGGCGTTGCCGAGCACGAGGTCGGCCGGGACGATCCCGTCGCGCAGGATCTTCTGCCCGTGGTAGACGTCCTCGATGAACCGGTTGAGCGCCGTGACCCGCTGGATCACGCCGCGCTCGATCGTGTCCCACTCCGCGGCCGACAGCACCCGCGGGATGACGTCGAACGGCAGGATGCGGTCGATCTGCTCGCGGCTCGTGTAGACCGTGAAGGTGACGCCGAGGTTGTAGAGCTCGCGCTCCGCGGCCTGCGCGCGGCGGCGGATCTCGGCGAGGCTAAGCCCGTCGAGCCGTTCGCGAACGGTGTCGGTGTGCGTCGCCGGGTGCTTCTGGTCGCCGAAGACCTCGCACCAGAAGCCGCCGGAATCGTAGGCGCCCAGCAAGCCGGCGGAAGTGCGCTGCATCATGCCCGTTGCTGCTCCTCGGTCGGCTGGGTGTCGGACGGCGTCACGTCCACCGCCACCTCGATGACGTGCTCGCCCCCGCCGAAGATCACCCCGTTGATCGGACTGATGTCCCCGTAGTCCCGGCCCCAGGCGAGCGTGACGTGCTCGTCGCGCACGAGTGTGTCGTTGGTGGGGTCGAGGTCGACCCAGCCCGTCTCGGGGCACCACACCGAAATCCATGCGTGGGAGGCGTCGCTGCCGACCAGCTTCGGCTGTCCCGGCGGGGGATGGGTGAGAAGGTAGCCGCTCACGTAGCGCGCCGGCAATGCGAGCGCACGAAGGCAGGCGAGCTCGAGGTGTGCGAAGTCCTGGCAGACGCCTCGCCGCAGCCGGAACACCTCGTCGACCGGCGTCGAGACGTCGGTCGCCGCGCTGTCGTAGCGGAAGTCCTGGTGAATGCGCCGCGTCAGTTCGCAGGCCGCCTCGAGGAAGGGTCGGCCCGGGGGGAACGACTGCCGCGCGTACGCCGCGAGGTCCGCGGTCGCGCGCGTGTACGGCGAGTCGAACGCGAACTGCAGCGTCGCGATGCCGTCGGGTGTCGGGCGGTTCTCGAGCTGCCCGAAGATCCGGTCCCAGGAGGTCGTCTGCGAGGGCTCGCGCGGCGCCGCCGCGACCACGTCGATCCGCGAGCGTGCCTCGATGACCAGGCGCTCGTGCTGCTCCTGGATCGTCAGGTAGGTGACCGGATTGCCGAAGTAATCCTGCGCGTCGCTGCGAACGGCCGGAGTCGGCGCGACTTCGATCGACGACGCGTGCAGCACCTGGTGGCTCGAGCGTCGGGGCGCCAGCCGGAGCACGTGGTGCGAGATCGACACCGGCTGGCTGTATCGATAGGTCGTGCGGTGGCGGACGTCGTAGCGCATGCCGTCAGCGGGATCCGGCCCCGGCGGCTGACACCGTGCGGCCGTCGTCCGCATGACTGAAGTAGGTGCGCGCGATGGCCGGCGTGAGACGCGCGAGTTCCCCGGCCACGCTTCCGAGCAGCGCCTCGAGTCCCGGGCGATCGCCGAGCCGGCTCCTCCGCGACAGGTCGGCGATGTCCGCGAGCCGCAGGTCCGCGAGCAGTCCGTGCATGATGCCGACGGCATTGCCGCCGGACGGCTCGGCCGCGGCGCGCGGCAGGTGCTCGAGGTGTGCGGCCAGGGCCTCGAGCTGGAAGGCCACCGAGCGCGGGTTGGTCTCGTCGAGCAGCAGCAGGTCGAGCACCGGCGCGAGCTGCGGCGTGAGCAGGTAGCGCGAGCGGTAGGTCATGAAGCTGTCGGCGATGTCGAGCACGAGGAACAGGCTGCCGTCGTCCTCCGGGTCCTCGATCGTCAGCAGCGACCCGAGCAAGGTGATCATCTGGACGCTGCGCTCGATGCGACGTCCCATGTCGAGGAAGCGCCAGCCGAAGCTGCGGGTCATGTTCTCCGTGCCCATGCCGCTGAAGGCCGCGAGTCGCTGGATGCCCTGGTCGAGCTGGGCCAGGACACCGGCGACCTGCGAGCGGCGCGGCGGGATGGCGAGCCCCGGGCGGCGCGCGAAATCCTCCGGCTGCAGCCCGTGCAGGATGCGCCACGAGTCTCCCGACAGCCGCTCCCGGCTCAGCGACGCCGTGCGGCCGAGGTCGCGCAGCGTGCGTCGCAGTCCGTAGTCGCGATCCGCATCGAACACCAGCTCGCCGAGCTCGCGTTCGAGGCCGGCGCGCACGCCCGCGTTCAGTTCGGCCTCGTCCGGCGGCTCGATGCCGGCCTTTGCCAGGGTCGGACGCAGCACGCGGCCGATGGCGAGCAGGTCCTCGCTCGGCCGGTCGTCGTCGACCAGGCGCAGGACGGACGCGCGCACCTGCCGCATGATCGCCTCGGCCCGCTCGGCGTTGCGCCCGAGCCAGAAGAGGTTGTCCGCGGTACGGCTCGGCAGTTCGCGGCCGATGCGCCGCAGCTCGACGGCACCCGTGCGCGTGCGCCGGGGCCGGTTGCCGCGCGACGAGGTGTCCGACAGCACCCACGTATCCTTGCCGTCGCCGAAGCGGCCGAAGTCGAACGCCTGCCCGGCGTGCGGCGGGCACAGCCGCGCCAGTCCGCCGGGCATCACGGCATAGCCGTCGGCCGACGCCGCGACGAAGACCCTGAGCGCGAACGGCACGGGTCGCAGGCCCTGAGGGCCGATCACCGGCACCGTCGACAGGCGCATCGGCTCGCGTGCCAGGTAGGCGAAGCCGCGCTCGGCGATCCGCGTCGCGGGACCGCCGACCTGCCAGGCCTCGGGGCCGTCGGGATTCTGCGTGCCGGGCTCGCTGGCGCCGCGGTAGAAGACATCCCGCGTCTCGAGTCGATCCAGGTTGCGCAGCACGTAATCGCGGGCATCGTCATGGCCGCACCACCAGGTCGCGAGCGACGGCAGCAACAGCTCTTCCTGCAACAGGGTCCGGCAAATTGCCGGCAGGAACGGCATCAGGCCCTCGGTATCCGCGAGCCCGCTGCCGAGTGCGTTCACCACGCTGACCGTCCCCGCGCGCACCGCCTCCACGAGACCCGGCACGCCGTGCGGCGAATCGCTGCGCAGTTCGAGCGGATCGCAGGAGGCAGCCTCGACGCGCCGGATGATCACGTCCACCGGACGCAGGCCTTCGAGCGTCTTGAGGTAGACGCGGCTGTCGCGCACCGTGAGGTCGGCGCCTTCCGCGAGCACGTAGCCCAGGTAGCGCGCGAGATACGAATGCGCGAAGTAGCCAGAGGTGGTGGGTCCAGCCGTCAGCACGATGATGCGCGGGTCGTCCTGGCCCGTCAGCGCCGAGTGGCCCTCGTGGACCGACTGGAAGAAGCCGGCGAGCTGCTGGACGCGGTTGGCGACGAACTCGTCGGGCAGGCAGTTGCGCAGCGCGATGCGGTTCTCGAGTGCGTAACCACCGCCCACCGGCGACTCGCATCGGTCCTTGAAGACCCACCAGCGACCGTCCGATCCGCGCCCGACGTCGGCGGCGTAGTAGTGCAGGCGCCGGCCGCCGCTCACCGGCACGCCGTGGCAGGCCCGCAGGAACTGCGGATTGCCGAGCACCAGCGGCGCCGGCAGGTGTCCGTCCAGCATCAGTCGCTGCTCGCCGTAGCAATCCGCGAGCACGGCGTCGAGCAGCCGCGCGCGCTGCACGAGGCCCGTCTCGAGGCGGCGCCAGTCCTCCGCCGAGATCAGCAGCGGCAGCGCGTCGAGGCGCCACGGCCGATCGGTCGCGTCGCCCTGGCCGTAGATATTGTGGGTGAGCCCGTTCTCGTAGAGGATCCGCTCGACCCGCTTCCAGCGAGCGTCCATCTCGGCGGGGCTCAGCGACCGCAGTGCGTCGACGAGCTTGCGCCAGTGCGGCCGCACCTCGCCGTCGTGCGACTTCATCTCGTCGTGGATGCCGGGCAAGGGCCGGTACGCATCGAACATCGATGCGAGCGTCGGGTCGGGCGGTCCCGCCAGGGGTTCGGTCACGGAGCTCACGCGGGACGG
>RPQJ01000014.1 GCA_003819815.1 Lysobacterales bacterium | reverse complement strand
AGCGGCAGCCACGGCTGCTTCTCGAGGCCGATGCCGTGCTCCGCCGACACGGAGCCGCTGCGCGCCGCGAGCGGCTCGTAGACGCAGCGCTCGATGCCGGCCTTCGCCGCGCGGTCCGGCGGTCCGGCCGCGACGATGTGCAGGTTGCCGTCGCCCAGATGGCCGAAAACGTAGCGCTGGTACGCGGGCCATTCCTTTGCCAGCCGCTCGAGCACCTCGTCGACGTAGCGCTCCATTTCGGTGATCGGCAGGCTCACGTCGAACGCGACGGGCATGCCGAACCGGAAGAACACCTCCACGTTGTCCCGCAGCTCCCACATCGCGTCGCGCTGCGCGACGGACGACGCGATCGCCGCGTCGGCGACGAGGCCCGACTCGATCGCCTCACCGAGCACCTCCTCGAACCGGGCCTGGTCGCGCTCGGCGTCGGCACCCGTCGCCTCGATCAGCACGTAGTACGGGTGCTCCTGCCCGACGGGAGCGCTGCCCTTCGCGGGCGGCGTCGTCACCGTGCGGTAGAACTCGCTCCACATCACCTCGAACGCCGACAGCGTGCCGCCGAGTGCGGCGTCCATGTGCTTCAGGAGCGCCGTGACGTCCTGGAACCTCGCGCACGCGACGAGCGCGGTCTGGGTGCTGCGCGGCATCTCGCGCAGCCGCAGGACCAGCCGCGTGACGATGCCGAGCGTGCCCTCCGAGCCGATGAAGAGCTGCTTCAGGTCGTAGGCCGCGTTGTTCTTGATCATCCGGTTCATGGCCGGGATGACGGTGCCGTCCGCGAGCACGGCCTCGAGGCCCAGCACCGAGTCGCGCGTCATGCCGTAGCGGATCACGGAGTTGCCGCCCGCGTTCGTCGCGACGCTGCCGCCCACGTGCGCCGAGCCCCGCGCGCCGAAGTCGACCGGGTAGAGGAGGCCGTGCTTCTCCGCTTCCTCCTGCACCTTCTGCAGCGGCACGCCGGCCTCGACGGTCATGGTGCGGTTCACCGTGTCGACGGACTCGATGCGGTGCATGCGCTCGAGCGACAGCCCGATCTCGCCGGGTCCGGCGGTGCAGCCGCGCACGAGGCCCGTGAGGCCTCCCATCGGCACGACCGGCTGGCCCGCGGCGTGGCAGGCGGCCAGCACCTTCGAGACCTGCTCCGTGCTCGCGGGCCGCACGATCGCGAGCGCGAGGCACGGGCTCGGGTCCACCCAGCTCACGATGCGCTTGCGCACGTCGGCGCCGGTGATGAGGCCCTCGGGGCCCACGATGGCGGCCAGCGTCTGCAGGTCCATGGTCTTTTCCCCGTCGTTTGACTGCCGGATCAGCCGGCGTTGGTGCCGAGATCGGCGATGAAGCGGTCGGCCTCGGCGATGGCCCGGTCGAGCTCGCGGACGAGCTGGTTCACCTGCGCGTCGACCTGCGCCAGTTCGGCCTTGAGGCCCGCGACCGCCCGCGCATTCAGGTTGTGCTTCAGGAACAGCACCTGGTCGCGCATCGGAGCCAATGCAGGCTCGAGCTTTGCCTCCGCACGCCGCATCGCCCGGAGCATGTCGTCGTAGCGCGAGCGCGTCGCCCGCAGCTGCTCCGCGCTCTTCGCGCGCAGCTTGGCGTCGCTGTACTGGTCGAGTTCCCGCTCCCACTCCCGGAACAGTGCCTCGCCGACGCCGTCGACGTCCGCGATGCGGCTCCGCACGCGCTCGGCCGCCCGCTCGCTGTCCTCGAGCTGCGACGCGAGCCGCTCGTACCGCGCCTCGAGTTCGCCGCCGTCGTAGCTCACGACCTTGCCGAACTCCGCGAGCGCGTCGGTGATTTCCTGCTTCGCCTCGGCCTGCGAGTCGCGTGCCGATTCGACGCGGCTCGCGAGGATGTCGCGCTT
>RPQJ01000013.1 GCA_003819815.1 Lysobacterales bacterium | reverse complement strand
GTACAGGATGTCGTTCGGCAGCACGGGCTCGAGCGCCTTCTTCAGGATGTATTTGCCCTCGGCGCCCTTCAGCTTCAGGTCCGGCGGCAGACCCGAGATCCAGTCGACGAACGTGTAGTCGAGCAGTGGCGCCCGCACCTCGAGCGAGTGCGCCATCGACGCGCGGTCGACCTTCACCAGGATGTCGCCCGGCAGGTAGGTCTTGAAATCGAGGTACTGCACGAGCGACAGCGGATCGCGCGTCGGGGAGCGCTTCGCGTGATCGCGCATCACTTCGACGGCCCGATAGCCGTCGAGGCTCGCGAGGAACTCGGGTGCATAAAGCGGCAGGCGCACGCGGTCCGGCGTCACGGAGACGCCGTGGAAATAACCGTCGACCGCGTCCCGTGCGATCGCCTCGAGAGTCGCCTTGGCCCGGAAGATCTTCGGCGCACGGTCGAGCTTCGGATACCAGCGACCGAGCGCGCCGAACACCGGTCCGCGGACCGCGTCGGGCAGCCATTGCCGGACGCGCTGCTCGGTCATGAACCACTTGTAGCGACGATAGCCGGCGAAGGCTTCGTCGCCGCCGTCGCCGGAGAGCGCGACCGTGACGCGGGTGCGCGCGAGTTCGCAGACCCGGTAGGTCGGGATCGCCGAGCTGTCGGCGAACGGCTCGTCGTAGACCCCGGCGAGCTGGTCCAGCAGGCCGAAGTCGTCCGTATCGACCCTGCGCACGAAATGATCGGTGCCGAACTGCGTCGCCACCCTCTGCGCGTACTCGGACTCGTCGTACTCCTTGACCCCGAACGAGATCGAACAGGTCTTGACGGGCTCGCCGGAGAGTCCCGCCATCATCGCGACGACCGCGCTCGAGTCGACGCCGCCCGACAGGAAGGCGCCGAGCGGCACCTCGGACATCAGCCGGATGCGAGTCGCTTCCTTGAGGCGCTCGACGACCTCCTGTGCCGCCGCGGCCTCGCCGGTGCCGTTCGGCGCGAACGATACGTCCCAGTACTTGCGCGGCCGCGCGGCGGCCTGCCCGCGGGTCCAGACCAGGCTGTGGCCCGGCGCGAGCTTGTGCACGCCCTCGAGGATCGAACGGGGATCGGGCACGTAGCCGAACGCGAGGTATTCCTCGACGGCCCGGCGGTCGAGCCGGCGCGGCAGCGTCGGCTCCTCGAGGAGCGACTTGAGCTCCGAGGCGAACAGCAGGCGTCCGTCCGCGGTGAGCGTGTAGTAGAGCGGCTTCTTGCCGAGCCGGTCGCGCGCCATGAAGAGCGTCTGGCGGTTGCGGTCCCACAGCGCGAAGGCGAACATCCCGTTGAAGCGCAGCACGCAGTCGGCGCCCCATTCCTCCCACGCGTGCACGATCACTTCCGTGTCGGAATGCGTGCGGAACACGTGGCCCTGGGCCTCGAGTTCCGGCACCAGCGAACGGTAGTTGTAGATCTCGCCGTTGAAGCACACGAGCACCGAGCCGTCCTCGTTCGCGAGCGGCTGCTGCCCTGAGGAGAGGTCGATGATCAAGAGCCGCCGGTGGCCGAACGCGAGCCCGGGCTCGAAGTGCTCGCCGCCCTCGTCCGGTCCGCGGTGGAACTGCACCTGGTTCATGCGGCGCAGCAGCTCGCGATCGGGTTCGCGTCGGCCCTGCGTGTCGAAGATTCCGGTGATGCCGCACATGGGGGTGTTCAGTTCCTGGCCGAGAGCAGTTCGTCGTAGAAATCGGCGTACCGGCGCACCATTGCGTCGATGCTGAAGCCGGTGACGACGCGCTCGCGCGCCGCGCCACCGTGATCGAGGCCCATCCCGGGCCTGGCGACGTATGCCTCGAGGGCCGCCTCGAGGCCGGCGGGATCGCCGGGCTCGTACAGCAGCCCCGTGCGGCCG
>RPQJ01000012.1 GCA_003819815.1 Lysobacterales bacterium | reverse complement strand
GCTAGGGCGCGGCGCCTCGAGCAAACGACTCGATTCATGCTCCCCCCTGTGCGCAGCGCCCTAGCGGGCGCCGGCCGACGAACCGGCCTCAGCAAGCGCCTGCTGAGCCGCGACATACCCCGCTTCTACGATCCGGTCGAACGGCCGGACGTCGGTGAAGCCGAACTCGCCGACCGCGGGACGGATCAGCAGGTCCGCACGCTCGCCCGACGCGCGCGACGCCTGCATCGAGCCGATCGTCATCGAGGTGAGCAGCATCGACATCGCGCTCGGCACCCTGTAGCGCCGGGCGAACGGCAGTCGGCGCCCGGCCCAGATCGCCCAGGGCGACGGCACTGAATCGTAGTCGACCTCGGTACGACGACGCGAGGCCACGTCGACGGCGATGACGCGGCCCACCGGCTGTTCGCGCATGCGGTCGACCGGCAGGTTGTCGAGGATGCCACCGTCGACGACGAGCTGCTTCTCGTGGACGACCGGCGGAAAGACGCCGGGCACCGCGGCCGAGGCACGCAGCGCCTGCGGCAGGGACCCGCTCCGATGCAGGTACGGCGTGCCCGCGGCCAGGTTGCTCGACACGCAGAAGAACGGCGTCGGGAGGTCCTCGATGTCGCCGGGCAGGAACTCCTCGATCAGTCGCTGCATGCGCCTGCCCCTCAGCATGGACACGACCGGCAGCGTGACGTCGCCGAACGGCTTGCCTTCGACGAACGCGCGTCGCGCCTTGGCGATCGCCTCGTGCGGATCGGGCACGGCTGCGAGCCCGGCCGCGAGGATCGCGCCGATGCTCGCGCCGCCGAGCCAGTCGACGGCCACGCCGGCTTCCACGAGCGCGCGATAGGCGCCGAGGTGCGCGAACCCGCGAGCGGCACCGCCACCGAGTACGAGCCCGAGCGCCGAGCCGTCGAGCGTCCGCGCGAGACGGGCGAGATCGCCGGGCACGCCGTCACGCAGGTGCAGGTGAAAGTCGAAGTCGCGCCCGGCGAGCCAGCGGCCGGTGGCGGGGAGCCGCTCCGGGCTGCCGCGATGCAGCAGCACGTGCGCCCGTCGCGAGACGATCGCATTCCTGGACAGGGCTCCCGCGCGTTCCCAATCGTGAAATACGGGATCCGCAGCGGAATCGGCGATGAAGAGCACGAGATCCGCCTGGCGCAGCACCGCCTCGGACCAGCCCGGTCGCCCGGGATCGGCCACCTGCAGCAGGTGGTCGTGCTCCGCCTCGCGGGCCGACAGCCAGTCGACCAGTGCGGCGTTCACATCTTCCACGTGCGCGCCGAGCGGCGGCGCGCCGAGCGCGCCGAGCCGGTCCGCCGTGAGCACGAGCGTGGACTTCGTGCGAGAAAGCTCCGCCTCGAGTCGACGCGCGATACGCTCCGCGACGGCAACCCCGTCGAGCGAGACGAGCGCCACCGTGCGAAAGCCCGGCCGCGACACTGCGCGACCCGCGGTGCGATCGCGCAGCCGCTCGGCGACGCCACCTGCAACGCGACGCATCAGTCGCGGGTCCTGCTGCACGAGATGGTCGAAGTCCGCGGCACCGATGCGCAGCAGGAGGCTGTTGCGGGCGGCGCGCAGGCCAGCCGAGCGCCTGCCGCCGGTCAGCAGTCCGACCTCGCCCACCATCTCGCCCGGCCCGGCATCGCCCACCAGTCGCGGTTCCGGCTCGCCGCCGTCGACCGTGTCCACCCAGACCTGGAGCCTCCCGCGCGCGACGAGATACATCGAGTCCGCGACGTCGCCCTGGCGGAACAGCCAGTCGCCGCCGCGACATACCACGGGCTCGAAACCGGCGACCAGCGCAGCGGCCGGGCCAGCCGGCACGTCGAAATAGGCCTGCACCGCGGCCTCCAGGGACCGCCTGGTTGCATCGTCGATGAACAAGGCCGTTGAGGTCG
>RPQJ01000011.1 GCA_003819815.1 Lysobacterales bacterium | reverse complement strand
TGTTCCGCGTCAAGCCGTGGTTCCTGTCGGACCACTTCTCGCTGCTCGACGCCGCGGCCGCGCCGATCCTCTGGCGGCTGCGCCGCTGGCAGGTCGAGCTCCCCGCTGCCGGCGCCCAGGCGATCGAGCGCTATGCGCAGCGTGCGTTCGCGCATCCCGCGTTCCGCTCGAGCCTGAGCCCGGCAGAGCAGGGGATGAGGGAGTGAAGTCGCGACGGCCGTACCTGCTGCGTGCGATGCACGAGTGGATCTCGGACAGCGGCTGCACGCCGCACCTCGTTGTGGACGCCGGGATGGCCGGCGTCGAAGTGCCGGTACAGTACGTCAAGGACGGAAAGATCGTGCTGAACGTCAGCCTGTCGGCGACCGCGCACCTGCAGCTCGGCAACGACGAGGTGAGCTTCAGCGGCCGCTTCGGCGGCGTGAGCATGGTGGTGCGCGCGCCGATCGCTGCCGTGCTCGCAATTTATGCCCGCGAGACCGGGCAGGGCATGATCTTCAGCGATGACGACGCGACGCCTCCCGATGCGCCGGCGTCCGGCGAGGAAGCGAAGCCCAAGGCGCCGGCCGGACGCGCGCGGCTCAAGGTCGTCAAATAGGACGGTGCCGGGTTTAAGTTTCGTAAGCAGCGTGCGCTCGCGCGCTGCTTACGAAACTTAAACCCGGCACCGTTCAGACCCGGAAAGCGTCGCGGATCCAGCGCAGCCCGGGCGACCCGTCGGGTCCCGGATCGATCGCGACCACGTCGAAGCGTGCGGCGAGGCGCCGGTACTGCGGGTGCGTGAGGAGCAGATGGCGCGCCGCGCGCACGAGCCGCTGCTGCTTGCGCGCGCCGACGGTCGACGCGGCGTCGCCGTGCGTGCTGGTCGTACGCGAACGCACCTCGACGAGCACCAGCGTCGTCCCGTCGAGCATCACGAGGTCGACCTCCCCGGCGCGGCAACGGTAGTTCGCGAGCAGCAGCTCGAGGCCCTGCGCCTCGAGATGACGCCGCGCGAGGTCCTCGGCCCGCCGGCCGCGGACCGTCGTGCTCTCAGGGCTCAACGGCCGCGGGCTCGGGCGTCGGCAGGGCAGGCGGCAGCCCGCTCGCGACGGCCGTCCGGCCACCCTGCACCTGCGCCCAGTCCATGTCGCGAAGGACCCGCCCGTCGGGCGCGATCGTCAGGCGCCCGGTGAGGCCGTCGACCCCGATGCCGCGCGCGGCGCCGTCGAGATTGCGGAGCAGGCGGTAGGCGTCATAGCCGAACGCGTAGAGCCGCCATCGGCCGCGTGCCGTCGAGGCCCACTCGCGCTGCACGGCGTCCCACAGCTCGGGAGCACCTTGGCCCCCGTACAGGATCCACGGCATCTCCGGGAACGTCGTGCCTTCCAGGTCGGCGCCGGGCCGTCCGCTCGCGTCGACGGCGTCCGACGTCGCGTAGACCGGCAGCTCGTAGCTCATCTGGAATCGCAGCTGCGGTGCAAGCGCGCGAGCCGTCGAGCCCGAGGCGGCCACGAACGCGAATTGGGGTCCGTCGCGCGCCTCGGCCACCGGATCCCGCGGCCTGAGGCCGCCCTTGGGGTCGCGATCGGCGGCACCGCCATAACGACCGAGGGCCGCCCGCAGCGGGCCCGAGAAATCCTTCGCACCGGGGTCGTAGTAGGACGACGCCGAGAGCTCGACGCCGGCCTGCGCGAGCTCTGCCTCGAAGGCGGCCTGCACGCGGCTGCCCCAGTCGCTGCGTGGATAGAGCGCGATGCCGCGAGTGCGGCCGTCCGTGGCGATGCGGCGGGCGACCTGGCGCGCCTCCTGCTCCGGGTCGAGCGTGAACTGGAACAGGAACGGCGGCGGCGAGCCGCCTGCCGTCGCGTTGAGCGCAAGCGTCGGCACGGGAATCTGCTGCGATGCGACGAGCGCCGCGACGTCCTCGCGCGTGAGCGGACCCGCGACGGCC
>RPQJ01000010.1 GCA_003819815.1 Lysobacterales bacterium | reverse complement strand
CCGAGCGATGCGTCGTGAAGTCGAGGCTGTCCTCGATCAGGTATTCGAATTCGCCGCTCCAGCGGCCGCGCTGCTCCAGATACGACCTGGCGCCCGGGAACGACGCGGACAGCGACTCGAGCACCGACGCAGGAAGCGCGAGCCGGTCGGCCATGGCGGGATCGCTCTGCATCAGCTGGCGCAGCGCGGCTGCACGGCTCGCGAGCACCTCGCGCGCCTGAGCGTCCACGGCCTTGCCGCGACGGAACGCGGCCTGCACCTCGAGCGCCCGGGCGTTGTACGCGCGGACGTCTGCCTCGGCGCTCGATGGACTCGCGGCAGCGAGCGAGAGGCCGGGCAGGATGGCGATCGCCAGGAAGAGGAGGACCGGCAGCCCGTGCCGGAAACCGCGTGAGCCGTTCTTGCGTGTCGTCATGTCCCGTCCGTGCCGCTGCATGAGAGTAGGCACGCCCGGTCGCACCGGACGGCCGGGCCCGTCGGACGAGTGGGGACACGAACGGCAGCCTGCGCCGCCGGCAACCCCGCTGGCATCGGTCCGTCGCGGACCCTTAGCCCGGAAGCTTTGCGTCCCCACCTTTCGATGGGTTTGCCCAGGGCCGGAATTGTCCGCCTCGCGGCGGACCGCCGCCAGAGAGCCCCGTCACGGTTCCGCGGGTTAGACGCTAGACTTCCGCCTCATGAAGCCCGCCTGCCTGGCCGCGATCCTCCTGCTGCTCGCCGTTGCGCCGGCGTGGGCCGACGACACCATGCGTTGTGGCAGCCGGCTCGTGAGCACCGGCGACGCGAAGTCCCGGGTGCGCGCGCTCTGCGGCGAGCCTTCGGACGTCGCGTTCGGCGGCGTGATCGGCCGGCGCTCGTCCTCGAGCCATTCCTACCGCGACTACGCGTTCTACGGACCGACCTGGGTCGAGCTCCCGGTCGAGCTCTGGACCTACAACTTCGGCTCGAGCAAGCTCGTGCGCAGGCTTCGATTCGTGGGCGACGAGCTCGTCGACATCAGGACCGACGGCTATGGCTATTGAGCGACGCGCCGTCACGCTCGTGGCGCTCGCGGCCGCAGCCACGCCCGCCGCGGTCGACACGATGCGCTGCGGCAGCCGCCTCATCAGCGACGGGGACGCGATGGAACAGGTACTCGAATCCTGCGGCGAGCCCGCGGAGCGCACGCGCACCTGGATCCAGCGCCAGCCGCGGTTCGAGTATGGCGGCCGCGAGATTCCGTTCGAGGGGCGCGAGGACGTGCCGGTCGACGTGTGGACCTACGACTTCGGGTCGAGCAAGCTCAAGCGTCGCGTGCGCTTCGTGGCGGGTAAGGTGCAGTCGATCGAGACGCTCGAGCACGGCTCGAACCGCTGACTCACCCCTGCGACTCGATCCAGCGCCCGATCTTCGCCTCGAGGACCGGCAGCGGCAGCGACCCGCCGTCGAGCACCTCCGCGTGGAATGCCCGGACGTCGAAGCGCGGCCCGAGCGCCTGCTCCGCACGACGACGCAGCTCGAGGATCCGGAGCTGGCCGACCTTGTACGCGAGCGCCTCGGCGGGCAAGGCGATGTGGCGATCGACGGCCGCGGCGAGATCCGCCTCCGGGAGCGGCGTGTTCGCGCGGTAGTACTCGACCGCCTCTGCGCGAGTCCAGCCGCGCGCGTGGATGCCGGTGTCGACCGCGAGCGCGACGGCCCGCTGCAGCTCGCTCGCGAGCGCACCGAACGCCGACCAGGCGTCGGTGTAGAGGCCGAGGTCGCGGCCGAGCGATTCGGCATAGAGCGCCCAGCCGGCGACGTGCGCCGGGTCCCAGTCGTGGCGACGATAGCGCGGCAGTCCCGTGGCCTCGAGCGCCAGCGCCGCGCGGAAATGGCGGCCCGGCACGGCCTCGTGCAGGTACGTCGCCTCGACCAGGTACTTCGGGCGCGAGGCCGGCCCCAGCGTATTGACGTACAGCACGCCCGGACGCGAGCCGTCGTCGCTCGGCGGGACGT
>RPQJ01000009.1 GCA_003819815.1 Lysobacterales bacterium | reverse complement strand
GGAGCAGAAGTTCATGCGGGGCGAGTCCTTGGTGCCGGGAGAGGGAATCGAACCCTCACGATGTTGCCACCGCCGGATTTTGAGTCCGGTGCGTCTACCAGTTCCGCCATCCCGGCGCGGGGCCGGAAGCTTAACCGATCCTTGCGAGGCGTCCAGAAAAGCGAACCCGATCAGTGATTTGAAAAAGACTGTTGATGGCCGTAGCGGATTCCCGGCACACTGCGAGGCCATCGAGGCCCAGACTTGCCGGCATTTGTCGGGAACCTTCCAAGTCCGGGGCGCTCGAATGTAATTCGCGTCGCCTGCGGGCGGCCTGCCATTGCACGGAGAGTGCTCGCATGCGACGACGTCGGTGGCTCGCAGCCCTGTTCCCGCTCCTCGCCTCCGCCCCGGCAATCGCCGACGTGCAGCTGGTGGCCCAGCTCGCACAGGCGGCGCCCGCCGCCAATCCAAAGGTCCTCACGCTCGCGACCCGCGCGGCGGACTGCGCGCGTCGGCAGGGCCTGCTCGATGGGTTCCGCCACCTCGCCGTGATCGACTACTCGCTGCCCTCGACGCAGCCGCGGCTGTGGATCTTCGACGTAGTGCGCGGCCGGCTGCTCCATCAGGAACTCGTCGCGCACGGGCGCAACACCGGTGAACGGCTCGCCGAGCGTTTCTCGAACGTCGAAGGCAGCAAGATGTCGAGCCTCGGGCTGTATCAGACGGCCGAGACTTATTACGGCAGCAACGGTTACTCGCTGCGGCTGCGCGGCCTCGACGCGGGCTTCAACGACAATGCGCTGTCGCGCGCGATCGTCATGCACGGTGCTCCTTACGTGAGCGAGGCGATCGCGGAGCGGCTCGGGCGCATCGGCCGCAGCTGGGGATGCCCGGCGGTGCGGTCGGAGGTCGCCCGGACGGTCATCGACACCCTGAAGGGCGGCGCATTGCTGTTCGCCTACTACCCCGACCGCAAGTGGCTCGCTGAGTCGCCGCTGCTCCGTTGCGGCGATGCCAAGCCCGATCCGCTGCTCGCGAGCCTCGCGGGCGCCGCGCCGCGCGGCTGAACCTGCGGCGGGCGCCTCGCCCGCCTGACGCGCGGGCCGTGCATCGGGTGCGTCGCGACCTTTTCCGTCGCTGACGCATCTAAAGCGGTGAATGAGCGCATTTTCCGACAGCGACGTGGCCGTCGATGCCTTGGTCCGGGCCCGCTCGGGCGATACGACGGCACAGGCGGCGATCTACCGGGCCTTCGAGCGCCCTGTGCGGACGCTGGCACGGCGCCTCGTGCCGGGCGCCGCGGCTGCGGAGGACGTCGCCCAGGACGTCTTCGTCGATGTGCTGGAGAAGCTCGACCAGTACGACGGTCGCGGCTCCTTCGCGGGCTGGGTACGCAGCATCGCGGTCAACCGATGTCTCATGTACCTGCGCTCGCCGTGGCGCCGTGGACTCGGCTGGGTCGAGTCGCTCGTCACCGGCGATGCCGACGCGGACCTCGAGCGTGCCGCCCAGTGCTGCAGCGGCGACGCGGTCGATCTCGAGCGCGCGCTCGCACGGCTCGGGGAAACGGCGCGCGCGGTGGTCTGGCTGCACGATGTCGAGGGCTACACGCACGCCGAGATAGGCGCCTTGCTGGGCGGCTCGGCGAGTTTCTCGAAATCGCAGCTCGCACGCGCCCACGCACGTTTGCGCGAACTGCTCGAACCCGATGCGGAGAGGACGATATGCATGCCCGCCCAGACGAGCTTCTGAGCCTGCGCGACGGCGAGCCCGTCGAGGCACGCGTCGCGGCGCACGTGGCAGCCTGTACCGAGTGCAACGCGTCGCTCGCGAGTGCAGTGGCACTGCGCGAGCGCCTGCGAGGCCTGCCGGTCGTGCCCGCTGATGCTGGTACGGCCTGGGCTTCCGTCCAGGATCGCCTCGGCCGGCGCGACCGGCGCCGCCGCTGGCGTGCGACGTCGGCACCCGTGGCCGCGGCCGCTTCTGTCGCCGCGCTCGGGCTCTTTGCGACGCTCCGCGTCCTCGAGCCTTCGGCGTCGGCCGATCGGCACCTGCAGGAGCCTGCCGCCGTCGCCGACCTGCGCGCGCGTTCGCAGGCGCTCGAGGCGGTCCTCGCCGCGCTGCCCGAACG
>RPQJ01000008.1 GCA_003819815.1 Lysobacterales bacterium | reverse complement strand
ATGCGCCGGGCCTGCTCGCGCAGCAGCCGGCCGAAACCGAGCCGCTCGTAGAACTCGTCGAGCGCGGCGAGGTCGGGCGCGCGGCGCGCGAGGTCGCCGGGCCCCACAGCGAGCGGCATGTCGCAGGCGATGCCGGTGAGCTGCCGCGACAGGAACGCCGCCTCACGATGCTCCTGCAGCGACTGCGCGACGAACGCGGCGTTGCGGAACTTGAGCTTCGGTATGGCCGCGAGGTTGTCGAACACGCCGGGCAGCGTGTCATAGTGCTTGAGCAGCGTCGCCGCGGTCTTTCGGCCCACGCCCGGCACGCCGGGAATGTTGTCCACCGCGTCGCCCATGAGCGCGAGGAAGTCCGCCATGCGCTCGGGGATGACGCCGAAGCGCTCGGCGATGTCGTCGTAGCCGTAGCGCACGTCTGCGACCGCGTCCCAGTAGGTGTCCTGCGATCCGACGAGCTGCGTGAGGTCCTTGTCGCGGCTCGCGATCGTCACCGGCATCCCCTCGGCGCGGGCGCGCAGGGTGAGCGTGCCGATGATGTCGTCGGCCTCGTAACGCGAGCTGCCGAACTCGACGACGCCAAGTGCGCGCACCAGCTCGCGGCAAAGGCCGAACTGGCACTTGAGTTCCGCCGGCGCTGGCTCGCGGTTGGCCTTGTAGGCCGGGTAGATCTCGTTGCGGTAGGACGTCTCGAGACTCTCGTCGAAGGCGACCGCGACGTGCGCGGGCGCCTCGCGCTCGAGCAGGTCGCCGAGGAAGCGCGCGAAACCGTGCACCGCGTTCACCGGGTTGCCGTCGCGGTCGGCGAACTCGACGGGCACGGAGAACCACGCGCGGAAAATGAAGACGCTGGCGTCGACGAGGTAGAGCACGCGCGGGATTCTGAGGCACACGGCCGGAACCCGCCACTTTGCAGGTCCGACGGCCGGTCGCAGAATGGAGCCATGCAGGTCGCGTATCACCGGGCATGAGCTGGCAGGTCGTTCCGATCGAGAGACGCCACGTCGCGGGCTTCCGCGAAGTGCTCGACGGCGTGGCCCGCGAGCGGCGCTACCTCGCGTTCCTCGAGGCGCCACCGCCGGCGCGGATGCGACGCTTCGTGCTCGACGGCTTGCGAGCCGGCATCCCGCAGTTCGTCGCCGTGGACGACGCGCGCGTGGTCGGCTGGTGCGACGTCGTGCCGAAGTCGCACGAGACACTGCGCCACAGCGGCACGCTCGGCATGGGCGTGGCCGCCTCGCATCGCGGCATCGGGGTCGGGACTGCCCTGCTTCGGGCGACGCTCGAAGGCGCGTTCGCACGGGGCCTGACGCGCGTCGAGCTCGTCGTGCGCGCCGACAACGAGCCCGCGATCGCGCTCTACCGGCGCCACGGCTTCGAGCTCGAGGGACGGCTGCGGCGCTACGTCGTCGTGGACGGGGTGGCGCACGATGCACTGCAGATGGCGAGGCTCGGCTGACGGAGAGCACGCACACGGACCAACCAACGGGGGAAACGACATGAGCTCACTCGACCAGGCACGCGACACCCAGCTGAAGAACATCGAAGCGAAGACGGGCAAGTCGCTCGACCAGCTGCGCACCCTGCTGACCGCCAGCGGCCTCGCGAAGCACGGCGAGCTGCGCAGCTTTGCGATGGACAAGCTCGGCCTCGGCTACGGCGACGCGAACACGCTCGTGCACCTCGCGCTCGCGAGCGACGGGCAGAGCGCGGCCGCCGGCAAGCCGGACGGGGACGTGCTTGCCGGGATCTACGCGGACAAGAAAGCGCCGTTGCGCCCGGTCCACGACGCGCTGATGGCGGCGATCGGGAAGTTCGGCGAGTTCGAGATCGCGCCGAAGAAGGGCTACGTGAGCCTGCGGCGCAAGAAGCAGTTCGCGATGATCGGCCCGGGCAGCGCGACGCGCGTGGACGTCGGGCTCAACATGAAGGACCTGCCCGCGACCGACCGGCTGCTCGCCGAGAAGCCGGGCGGCATGTGCCAGTACAAGGTGAAGCTGACCTCCGCATCCGAAGTGGACGCGGAGCTCATCGGCTGGATCCGACGGGCCTACGACGCCGCGGGCTGAGCCGACAGGCGCTTGTGCAGCGGGCTCGAGCGCGGGAAGTGCGCGAGCAGGTACTCCATCTGGTCGGCGAGCACGCGCCGGCCCTTGAGGTAGATGTACTCGGCGT
>RPQJ01000007.1 GCA_003819815.1 Lysobacterales bacterium | reverse complement strand
AGCCGCCGTCGTTCGAGAACACCATCGCCGCGATGGAACGCACGGGCCGCATGCTCGACCGCGTGCACACGGTGTACGCCATCTACGGCGGGACGCTGAACGACGAGGCGGTGCAGGCCGTCGAGCGCGAGATGGAACCAAAGCTCGCCGCCTTCGGTGACCGCATCACCCAGAATGCGAAGCTCTTCGACCGCATAGCCAAGGTCTACGAGACGCGCGCGGACTCGGGCCTCACGCCCGAGCAGCAGCGGCTCACGTGGCTCCGTTACACGAGCTTCGTCCGCGCGGGCGCGAAGCTCGACGAGCCGTCGAAGCAGCGCGTCGCGGCGATCAACCAGGAACTCGCCGGGCTCTACACGGCCTTTTCCCAGAACGTCCTCAAGGACGAGAACGAAGGCGTGATCTTCATCGAGTCCGAGGCCGCGCTCGCGGGCCTGCCGCAGGGCGTCCGCGACGGCATGGCGCAGGCCGCGGAGGCGCGTGGCAGGAAGGGCCAGTGGGCCGTCGCCAACACGCGTTCGAGCATCGAGCCGTTCCTGACCTACGCCGAGGACCGCGCGCTGCGTGAGCAGGCGTGGCGCATGTTCGTGAGCCGCGGCGACAACGGCGGTGCGACGGACAACAACGCGACGATCACCCGCATCCTCGCGCTGCGCGCCGAGCGGGCGAAGCTGCTCGGCTACCCGACGCACGCCCACTGGCGCCTCGAGAACTCGATGGCGAAGAACCCCGAGCGCGCGACGGAGCTCATGGAGGCCGTCTGGATGCCCGCGGTCGCGCGGGTGCACGAGGAGGTCGCCGACATGCAGAAGATCGCCGACGCCGAGAAGGCCGGCATCACGATCGAGCCGTGGGACTACCGCTACTACGCGGAGAAGGTCCGCAAGGCCAAGTACGACCTCGACGAGACCGAGATCACGCCCTACATGCAGCTCGAGAACCTTCGCGAGGGCATGTTCTACATGGCCCGCGAGCTGTTCGGCTTCCACTTCAAGCCGGTCGATCCGGCACAGGTGCCCGTCTACCACCCCGACGTGCGCGTCTGGGAGGTCAACGACCCGAAGGGCAACCTCGTCGGGCTCTGGTATTTCGACCCCTACGCCCGCCAGGGCAAGCGGTCGGGCGCGTGGATGAGCGCGTATCGCAGCCAGGAGCGCTTCGACGGCGACGTGCGCACGATCGTTTCGAACAACTCGAACTTCGTGAAGGGCAAGCCCGGCGAGCCGGTGCTCGTGAGCTGGGAAGACGCGGTGGTGCTGTTCCACGAGTTCGGCCACGCGCTGCACGGGCTCGCGTCGAACGTGAACTATCCTTCGGTGTCCGGCACGAGAGTGCCGAGGGACTACGTCGAATTCCCGTCGCAGCTCCTCGAGCACTGGCTGCCGACGCCCGAGATCCTCAACCGCTACGCGCTCCACTACCAGACCGGGAAGCCGATCCCGAAGGAGCTCGTCGCGAAGATCGAGGCGGCCGGGAAGTTCAACGAGGGCTTCCGCACCGTGGAGTACCTCTCGAGCGCGCTCGTGGACATGAAGCTGCACACCGCGGAGGCGAAGGCGATCGATCCGGACAAATTCGAGCGCGAGACGCTCGCGGCGCTCGGCATGCCGTCCGAGATCGTGATGCGGCACCGCACGCCGCAGTTCAACCACATCTTCTCCGGCGACGGCTACTCGGCGGGCTACTACAGCTACCTGTGGTCCGACACGCTCACCGCGGACGCGTGGGAAGCCTTCACGGAAGCGGGCGGCCCCTGGGACAAGGCCGTCGCGAAGCGCCTGATCGACCACGTGTTCTCGGTCGGCAACACGACCGACCCTGCCGACGGCTATCGGCAGTTCCGCGGACGCGACCCGGGCATCGACGCGCTGATGCGCAAGCGCGGCTTCCCGGTGCCGCAGGCCCCGGCAGCGGCACCCGCGGCCTCGAAGTAGGTCAACCGGCGAGTCCGGCCTGGTCCAGCAGGAACGCGTACGCCTCGGCGAGTTCGCGGTACTGCTGGAACCGGCCGGACCGGCCGCCGTGGCCGGCCTCCATGTGCGTCCGCAGCAGCAGCGGCGCGCGGTTCGTGCGCAGCCGCCGCAGCCGCGCGACCCACTTCGCCGGCTCGAAATACTGCACCTGGCTGTCCCAGAGCCCGGTCGTGACGAGCATCGCGGGATAGTCCTGCGGCACGACGTTGTCGT
>RPQJ01000006.1 GCA_003819815.1 Lysobacterales bacterium | reverse complement strand
CTTCGTGTCGAACAACGCCGCCGCGGCGGTGGGCACGCCCGTGGCCCTCGCCATCGCCACGCAGATCGGCGCGCCGCTCGAGCCCTTCGTGCTGGCCGCGATCGTCGGCTGCAACCTCTCGTTCGCGACGCCGATGGGCTACCAGACCAACGTGCTGATCATGGAGCCGGGCGGATACGTCTTCCGCGACTTCGTCCGCGTCGGCGGGCCGCTCGTGATACTGATGATCGTGGCGTTCACGTTCGTGCTTTCGCGAGCCTATCCGCTCTGAAGGGCCTCCGAACGGTTAGACTCCGTCACCGTCGCCACGCACCGCCGGTCCATCCATGCACGCCACACCCAGGCTCCCCGAGGTCATCGCGCACCGCGGCAACGCCGCGGAGTTTCCCGAGAACACGCTCCAGGCGCTCGAATCCGCCGTCGAGCTCGGCGTCCGCCACGTCGAGTTCGACGTGCAGCTCACGGCCGACTCCGTGCCGGTACTGTTCCACGACGGCGACCTCGAGCGCGTCGCGGGCCGCGAGGGCAGCGTGCACGACCTCACGTGGACCGCGCTCGCGGAGATCCCGGTCGGCGAGGTCTCGAGGCTCGGCCACCGGCACGCCTTCACGTATCCCCCGTCGCTCGCCCAGGCCGCCGATGCGCTCGCGGGCTGGGAAGGCGTCACGGCCTTCGTCGAAATCAAGCGCTCGAGCCTGCGCCGGTTCGGCCGCGAGGCGGTGCTGAAGCGCGTCACCGAGGTCCTGAAGCCCGTGCTCGACCGGTGCGTGCTGATTTCGTTCGACCTGCCGAGCGTGAAGATCCTGCGCCTCATGACCGGCGCGCGCGTCGGCTGGGTCCTCTCGCAGTACGACGAGGCCGCCCTTGCCGACGCGACGGCGGTCGCGCCGGAGTTCCTGTTCGCGAACCTCGAGCGGCTGCCGCCCGACGGCTCGGCGCTGTGGCCGGGACCGTGGCAGTGGGCGCTCTATGAAGTGCGCGACCTCAGGACGGCGCGCGAATGCCATGCGCGGGGCGCGCACTTCGTCGAGACGATGACGGTGCGGGGCCTGCTGCGCGCCTACGAGGAAAGTCGCCACGCGTGGTGACCGGGGTCGCACGCTCTTGAACCCGGACGACGTCGTCCTCGCGCTCGACCAGGGCAGCCAGTCGAGCCGCGCGGTGCTCTTCGACGCGGCCGGTCGTGAGCTCGCCGTCGCGAGCGTGCCCGTCGGGACGCGTCGCGAGGGTGCCGACCGCGTCGAGCAGGCGCCGGACGAGCTCGTGGCGTCCCTCGAACTTGCGGCGCGCGATGCGTGCGACGCGGCGGGTCCGCGGCGCGTCGCCGCCGCCGGCCTCGCGACGCAACGCTCGACGATCGTGTGCTGGGACCGGACCACGGCGCGGCCGTTGTCGGCCGCGATCTCGTGGCAGGACCGCCGCAACGCCGGATGGCTGGCCCGGCTTGCTGCCCACGAAGCCGAAGTACGCCGCAGGACAGGCCTGCCGCTCTCGCCGCACTACGGCGCGAGCAAACTGCGCTGGTGCCTCGAGCACCTCGACGAGGTGCAGGCGGCTGCATCGGAGGGTCGCCTCGCCGCCGGCCCGCTCTCGAGCTTCCTCGCCCGACGGATCGTCGACGGTGGCCCGTGCGTCGTCGATCCGGCCAACGCAGCGCGCACACTGCTCTTCGACCCGGACGCGCTCGACTGGGCTCCCGACCTGCTCGCGCTCTTCGGCATTCCGCGCAACGTGCTGCCCGAGTGCGTGCCCACCTCGCACCGCTACGGCTCGCTCGCGGTCGACGGCCGGAGTGTGCCGCTCATGGCCTGCACGGGCGACCAGTCCGCGGCAGCGTTTGCCTTCGGCCGGCCTCGCGACGACGTCGCGCTCGTCAACATCGGGACGGGCGCGTTCGTCCAGCGCGTGGCGCCCCACTCGGCACCTGCGCCCGACGGCCTGCTCCGCAGCGTCCTCAGTTCCGGCGCCGCGGGCGCGCTTCGGAGCCACGAGGGCACGGTGAACGGCGCGGCGTCGGCGCTCGAGTGGCTCCGCGGGCGGGTCGCGATCGACGTCGACCGTGCCGTCCCGCAGCTCGCCGGACGGCCCCTCGACTGCGGCGCGCCGGCATTCGTCAACGGCGTCGGCGGGCTCGGCGCGCCGTGGTGGCTGCCGGGGTTTCCGACGTGTTTCGACGGCGACGCAGACGACGACGTTGCGCGCGTCG